>JANYBC010000080.1 GCA_025360965.1 Anaeromyxobacter sp.
AGGGCGACCTCACCGCAGGCCAGCCGGCCAGTAGAGCTCCTCGTCGCCCGGTGTCGCCCAGTTGTCGGCGGCGGTGAATGGCGCGGCGCTCGAGAAGACGGCCAGGAAGGGCGCCAGCCGGGCGGCGTGGGCCGCCGGGACACCGAGGTAGGTGGCCAGCTCGGCCGAGCCGGTCCAGCTGCTCGGCACGCCTGCGCACGGCGACTGGTCGGCCTGGATCTCGCCGGTGGCGTTGTCGACGCACCAGGTGAACTCGGTGGGGGAGTCCTGGAAGCGGACCAGGTAGTTCCCGGCGTGCTTCGCGCCGGTGGCGAGGTCGTACCCACCGACGCCTTCGGCCACCATCCAGCGGGCCTGAGTCTGGAGACCCTGGCTCGGATCGGCGTACTTGAGCGCGAACCGGTTGGTGACCAGGTCGACCTGGACGAGGTCGGTCTGCGGCGGGCCGCCTGCGGCGACATAGGCGTGCCGGGTGTGGAGCGCCGACTGGTGCGAGCCGTCGGCCACCGTCGAGACGACCCGGGTCTGGAAGTCCGGGGCGTCAAGGTTGGTGTCGCGGCAGGTGTACTCCGAGAAGGAGTTGAGCATGAACCTGGTGGGGTTGGCCGTCGGGGACGGATTGCCGGCCACGTAAGAGCCGGAGGTCACGGTGATGGGCGTGAGGCCCTGGCCGGAGCAGGCGGTAACCAGCGTGCCGGTGTAGAGCTGGGCGCTGGCCACCATGCCAATGAGCGATTGCATGGCCCCCAGTCAATCCCGGCCTCTGTACTGGTGGGCCCGCTACACATGGACGTCACGACCAGTGAACGGCCTCGGATGGGCCTGCCGTCCTGACGGGGCGGCAGGTGGCGGGACAACTCGGGGTCTGCACGGCCACGGTTTACGCGTTCTGCGCCAGGGCAGCGCAGGGTCAGGGGTCCGGGTATGATGGGGACCGTATGAAGGCACTCAAGGCACACGTCAGAAGTGGAAGGGTGGTGCTCGACGAGCCCACCGAGCTACCCGAGGGGACCGAGATCGAGCTCACCGTCATCGAGGACGACGACTTCGAGCCCGAGGAACGCGCTCGCCTGGACGCCGCGCTGGATGCCGGCATCGCAGCGGCACGTGCTGGTGACCTCGTCGACGCCAACGAGGTCATCCGCGAACTCCTGGCGAGGCCGTGAAGACACGGCTCACCGGTCCAGCACGCCAGTAGGCGGACCGCATCGACCGGTGGTGGCGGGAGAACCGGCTGGCCGCACGGGACCTCTTCGCTCGTGAGCTTTCGGAGGCACGGGCGCTCCTGGCGGAAACGCCGGACCTCGGCAGCCCCTTCACCGAGCGGCAAGGCGTTCGCATCCGCCGGTTGGCCCAAAGCTGTAGTCGACACCCGAGCCGTCGGCTGCACTGAAGCCGCCGCAGGCGGACATCTCTACTTGGCTGGGATTACGGTACCTCCCCCTCTACTGGTTCAGCCCGCTGCGAACGTCGGCGAGCACGCTGGCGTGCCCTTCGGGCGTGAGGGCCGCCAGTTCGTCGGCCAGCCGCTTCAAGTCTCGCGGGTCACGCGTCATCTGTCGCCGGCCGAGGCCTACTTCGTCGCGATCTCGCCGGCCTTGGCCGGCCGCGGCCGCGCAGCCCGAACGAGTTCGCGCAGGACCACCGACGCGTTCACGCCTCGGCGCTTGGCCAACGCCTGCAGCGTAGACATCTCCAGGTCGTCGAGCCGGATCCGGTACACGTGGGTGCGCGGCTGCCGAGTCGCCTGCGGTTCGTAGGTGACCTCCACGCCGCCGGCCTCCATCGCATCATCGAAGTCATGGGAGAGCCAAAAGCGTTCCTCCTCGGCCGCGGTTGCGAGCTTGGGGAGCGGCTTGCCTGGTGGCCACTGCTTCTGGGTCGCCTTCCGGGCTGTCTTCCTGGTCTTCATCGCTTCACCGTCTTTCGCCAAGCTTGGTAGTTCTTCACCGACTTCGCCGACAGGGGCCAGCAAGTAATGGGGCGCATGACGTTGCCGGGCCTGGGCGCCGCGACGACCGCGAGATACCTGTCCGCACAGGTGCGTCCGTAGAAGAGCCGGCGTGGCTCGTCGCCCTTCTCGCGTTCGAGGGCAACGGCCCGAGTGGGATGGCAGCGGGCCCGGAGGACGTCCTCAACCTCCTCCAGGTGGCAGCGGCCATGCACCTGGAAATGTTGCAGGTTCGCGCGGTCCCACTCGACGTCACCGACCCTCATCCAGGAAGAATGCGCCTGCAGATGCGTGTAGTCAAGTGGACTACGGCACGCCGAGGATAAGCCATTCAACCCGCCGTTCAAGTCCGATAACAACTCTTACGGTGACACGGCTCTACTGGTTCAAAGCCCGGTTCAGCGATCCGTAGGCGTTGCCACGCCGTCTCGACGCTCTGCAAGGGTGTCCGCGTGGGCCTGCCCCCGGCCCCAGGGCAGAGCTGTGCCGTGGCCGCCTCGCAGCTTCCCCCGTCACTCGTCCCAGGTGGAGTCGGCGCCGTCGTACGCGGGGCCGGAGTCGGGCCAGCAACTGGTCTGGCGTGAGCAGCAGGAACAGCGCCCCGCTCCTCGGCCGTTTCATCTTGTAGAGCAGGTTCCCGTCTGGCCCCTGCGAGAGCCGGTGGAGCGCGAACGGCGGCCGGACCGCATACCGGCAGAGCCGCTCCAGCCCTTCCCGGTCGTGCTCGTGGATCCGCACCTCGGCGTGGAGCGAGAAGCCGTCGAGGGCGACGGAGTGACGCGCGTGCTTGAACGGGTCCGGGAACCTCATCCGCCGGTCCCTCGTTCGGCGCCGGGAGCCTGACGAACAGGGCCCTCCCGGGGCGGGACAGGTCGAAGACGCCATCCGGGATCAGGGTGTGGAAGTGCATGTTCAGGTTGATGGCCGACCCGAACCGCTGGACCGCGGTACAGCCGTCGGTCCGCGGATCGGCCACCCCGACCAGCCGCCCGCGCCGCCGCTGCCAGGCGAAGACGGCCCGGGTGAAGAGGTCGAGGAGGCGTGAGCAGAAGGTCGGATCCCGCGCCGCCAGGAACCGGATCCGGCGAGGAAAGCAGAGCACCCACTGCCGCACCGGGACCCGCGGGAAGACGTCGTGGACGAGGTGGTCGGCTGCGTCCTCCATGCGCCGCGCGTTGCAGGAGAAGGCGACCAGCCGCTCGAACCCGCAGTCGGGACAGCGAATCCGGGCGAAGCCGCGTCCGAGGATCCCGCAGTCGAGGTACCTGCGCAGGTCGCCCTCGACGTGGGCCGGCAGCCCGCGGCCGGTAACGCTCCGCTCCCGGGCCGTGGCCAGGAACGGCTCCAGCCGCTCCCTCACCATCTCGTGGAGCAGCGTCCTCTCCGGCTCCCGCCGCCGGTACCCGCCGAGCGGCGCGGTGGCGGCCCCGCGGGCGCCGCTCCCAGATCTCCACCGGCTGGTACCGCGGGGGCATGCCCTCGCGGCAGAGCAAGGGCCGGGCCATTGGCCAATGCCTCCTCTAGAAGCCACCGCGATGGCGAGCAGCCGCTCCGGGCCTGGTTCGCCGAGGTGCGACGGGCGGCGTGGCGGACACCGGCGGACATCAAGCTGGCGCACCGCAACGCCAGCTTCGTTGGAAGTGATCGGGTGGTTTTCAACATCGGCGGGAACAAGTTTCGGCTGGTGGTTGCAGTGAAGTACTCGGCGCAGCTCGTCTTCATCCGCTTCGTCGGCAGGCACGAGGATTACGACGACATCGAAGCAGGAGAGGTCTAGGCCATGGACATCAAGCCCATCCACAACGAGAAGCAGCACGGGGCTGCGCTGAAGGAGATCGAGCGGCTCTGGGCCGCCAGGCCCGGCACGCCCCAGCACGATCGGCTCGAGGTCCTCGCCACGCTGGTCGAGGACTACGAGGAGAAGCACCTGCCGATCTATCCGCCCGATCCGGTGGCGGCCATCCGCTTCCGGATGGAGCAGCTCGACCTGGACCGGAAGGCGCTGGAGCCGAGCATCGGGTCGCGAGCCCGGGTCTCCGAGGTGCTCTCCGGCCGGCGGCGTCTGACCCTCGACATGATCCGCCGGCTCCACCGGCAGCTCGGGATCCCGGCCGAGGTGCTGCTGGCGTCGTGAGTTTGGCCGCGGGCAGGGCCTCCGCGACCTTCCCGCTGGTCCGCGCGGACCAACACGCAGAAAACCGCGTGCGCGTGCGCTTGGGGTGTCCTCTGGCGTGTCCTACGGCGAGGACAGGATTGGGAGCGACCCGGCTGACAGGGTTGAGCACGACCTTGGTTGCGTAACCCCGTGGAACGAGAGCCCCGGCCCCGCCGCCCTCCACGTGCCATCGGCGGGAGGTGAGGGGTGCAAAGGTCGGGCGTTTCCGATGAGCGAGCGGGGTTCAGAGGCCCGGGTCGACGGCCAGGTGGTCACGCCGCGGCAGGCACGAAGCTGATCGAGAGTGGCGCCTCGGACTCGGCACATCGGCGATCCAGCGCCCGTCCGCTTCCTGCTCGAGTTCGATGGCGAAGATCATGCCCATGACCAAAGCCTACTCACCCAAGAGGCCGGGTGGAAGAGGGCGATGGCGACCGTCTTCGGACCGACTGGCCCCGCGCTCTAACTCCTCTTGCGCGCCTTGGCGCCGGGCGCATCGAAGCCGGGGCCCTTGTCCCTGAGATCCAGGCTGCGCTGGAACAGGAGGTGGAGCAGGTACTCGTACCGCCGCATCTTCAAGGCAGCGCGGTCCGCCTCCAGGAGGACGGAGGCAGCACCCGGGAGCCCGAACCAGGTGCGGAGACCCTCGAAGTGATGGTTCACGAAGCCGGTGAGGTCGCTCCCCTCCTGGTCGGCCTCGCCGCGCAGGAACTTCACCAGTTCGCGCGGCATTCGGAAGGTCTGCATCAGCTTCTCGGTCCCGCTGAAGGGGTCCGCCGGGGAGGTCGGCTTGGGCTTGGGGGGCACGTGGCGGAGTTCCTCCAGACAAAGCCGGCTCGGGACAAGAAGAGGCCGGGACCGACGGGGGAGGTCCCCAATCAATCCCGGCCTCTGTACTGGTGGGCCCTACTGGATTCGAACCAGTGGCCTTCGGATTCGTAGTCCGACGCTCTATCCATCTGAGCTAAGGGCCCGACTCTTCATGTATGACCGCTGCAACTGGCGGAAAGGGAGGGATTCGAACCCTCGGTACAGGTTGCCCCGTACACTGGTTTAGCAAACCAGCGCCTTCGGCCTCTCGGCCACCTTTCCAGAACCTCTCTCGTCCTGCTACTGGCGGAGGAGGAAGGATTCGAACCTTCGGAGGGCTTGCACCCTCAGCGGTTTTCAAGACCGCCGCCTTCGGCCGCTCGGCCACTCCTCCGAAGCCTTCCTCGTCCGTCAACCTGCCGCCGTCCCGGGAGAAACCGTCCCACGAAGGCATTCGAGCCGCCCTGTATAGAGGATGGGCGTGCCGGGATCAAGCCCGAAGGCCCCCGGAGCACCTCCGATCAGCGCTCCACGCCCCGCGGGAACTTCTGCGCGACGATCCGCTCGAGGCCGCCCAGGTATGGGCGCAGGGCCTCCGGGACCAGCACCGTCCCGTCGGCCTGCTGGTACTGCTCGAGGATGGCCACCACCGCCCGCCCCACCGCCACCCCGGAGCCGTTGAGGGTGTGGCAGAGCCGCGGCTTGCCGTCGGCGCCGCGGTAGCGGACCTTGATGCGCCTGGCCTGGAAGTCCTCGCAGTTGGAGACCGAGCTGATCTCCCGGTAGGCGTCCTGTCCGGGGCACCAGACCTCGATGTCGTAGGTCTTGCTCGACGAGAAGCCCATGTCGCCGGTGCAGAGCAACACCACCCGGTGGTGCAGCCCGAGCCGGCGCAGGACCTCGCAGGCGTCGTCGAGCATCCTGTCGTGCTCGGCGCCGGAGCTCTCGGCGGAGGCGAACTTCACGAGCTCGACCTTGTGGAACTGGTGCTGGCGCATCAGCCCGCGGGTGTCGCGCCCGGCGGCGCCGGCCTCGGCGCGGAAGCAGGGGGAGAAGGCGCAGTAGGAGATGGGCAGGGCGCCGGCCTCGAAGATCTCGTCCCGGTGCATGTTGGTGACCGGGACCTCGGCGGTGGGGATGAGGTAGAGCGGGCTCGCGCCGTCGGTCTTGAAGAGGTCCTCCTCGAACTTGGGCAGCTGCCCGGTGCCGGTCATGGTCTCGCCGCTGACGAGGTAGGGCGGCAGGATCTCGGTGTAGCCGCGCGAGACGTGGACGTCGATGAAGAAGGCGGTCAGCGCCCGCTCCAGCCGCGCCCCCACCCCTTTGCTGATGGTGAAGCGCGAGCCGGAGAGCTTGGCCGCCTGCGGCCACTCGAGGATCCCGAGCGCCTCGCCCAGCTCCCAGTGGGGCTTCGGCGCGAAGCCGAGCGCCGGCTTCTCACCCCAGGCGGAGACCTGCAGGTTGCCGTGCTCGTCGGCCCCGGCCGGGACCGACTCCTGCGGCGGGTTGGGGACCAGCAGCAGCAGCGCCTGGATCCTCGCCTCCACCTCGCCGAGCTCGGCCTCGCTCCCCTTGACGGCGTCGCCGAGCGCCCGCAGGCCGGCGCGGGCCTTCTCGCCGGCCGCCTTGTCGGTCTTCATCAGCTCGCGGATCCGGCCGTTGGCCTCCCCCTGCTCCTTCTTCTGCTTCTCCAGGAGCAGGTTGAGCTCGCGCCGGCGGGCCGCCAGCGGCTTGACCGGGGCCAGCGCGTCCACGGCCGCCACCCCTCGGCGGGCCAGCTTGCGCTCCACCCCTTCGTAGTCGGCGACGACGGCCTTCAGGTCCAGCATGGTGGAGAGGCTCCCGTGATCAGGCGAGAATGAGGGGGCCGATATTAGTCCTTAACCTCGGGGAGGGCTAAGGGGTCTTCCTCGGGGTGATGGCGGCCACGCGCATGCGAGATGACGACACCGGACGACCGAGGCTGACCCTGGTCGATGGCGGCCGGGCCGGCGACGCCCGCGACGAGGACGCCCTGCTCGGCGCCTGGCTGGTCGGTGACGACGACGCCTTCGGCGAGCTGGTCCGTCGCCACCAGCCCATGGTCCTGGCCATCGTCCGGCGTTACGCCGCCACCTCCGATGACGCCCGCGACCTGTCGCAGCGGACCTTCCTCAGGGCCTTCGAGTCGGCCCGACGCGCCCTGGCGCGGGGCGGCCGCGGCGCCGTGCCCTTCAAGCGCTGGCTGGTGCGGGTGGCCGTCAACCTGGCCAAGAACCACCGCCGCGACGCCGGTCGCTGGTCGACCGGTGCGGTCGAACCGGAGCTGCTGGCCGCCGGTGGTCCCTCGGCGCCCGAGGTGATGGAGAAGGCCCAGGCCACCGCCCGGGTGCGCCGCGCCGTCCTCCTGCTGCCCCGCCGGCAGCGCGAGGTGCTGACGCTCCGCCTCGACGCCGAGCTCCCCTTCGCCGAGATCGGCGAGGCGCTCGGGATCACCGAGAACGCCGCCAAGGTCTCCTTCCACCTCGCGGCGCGCCGGCTCCGCGCCGAGCTCGGCCAGGAGGGCGCATGAGCCCCTGCCCCGGCTTCGAGCCGCTGCTCCTCGACCGCGCCGCCGGCGAGCTGGCCCCGGCCGACGAGGCCCGGCTCGGCGCCCACCTGGCCGGCTGCGCCGCCTGCCGCACCGAGGGTGAGATGCTCTCCGCCGCGCTCGCACTGGCGACGCTGCCGCCGGTCGCCGAAGCCGAGCGGGCCGCGCTGACCGGCCTGGCCGAATCGGTCCGGCTGGAGCAGCGGCGCGCCGAGCTCCGCCTCCGCCCGCCGCTCCGCTACGCCGCCGCGCTGCTGGCGGTGGCGGCGGCGGTCGCCTTCCTGGTGGCGCCGGCCTTCACGCGCCGGGCGCCGGGCCTGCCCGCCGATGAGCTGGCCGCGGCGCCGAGGGAGTGGGAGGCCCCGGACCTGGACGAGGTCTGGACGGCGGTCGACCTCGCCTCCGACGACGGGGCCGCGGCCGCCATGGCCGGCGCCGACGAGCTGGCCCTCGACGCCCTGCTGGCCGACGACTGACCAACCTCTCGTGTTGTGACACGCCGTGAAAGGATGGACCACATGAAGAAGCTCGCCCTGATGCTCGCCCTCGCCCCCATGCTCGCCAGCGCCCAGGCCGCGCCGCCTCCGGGCGCCCGGCCGCCGGCCCCGGCCGTCGAGGCCGGCCCCCCCGGCCCGCGCGGCCAGATGGACCCGGAGAAGATGGAGAGGATGCGCCGCCGCATGCAGCTGGCGCTCACCCTCGGCCTGGCCGAGGCGCTCCAGCTCGACGACGCAGCGGCCTTGAAGGTGCGCGGCCAGATCGACAAGTTCGCGCCGCGCCGCATGGCCGCCATGACGCAGATGCGAGACTCGGTGCAGGTGCTGCGCCGCTCCGCTAGGGGCGAGAAGCTGGCCGCCGCCGATGTTGACGGCGCCATCACCAAGCTGCTCGACGCCCGAGCCCAGATGCAGGCGGTCGATCGTGAGGTGGTGACGGTGGTCACCAAGGATCTCCCGCCGGAGAAGCGGGCCCGCGCCGTCCTCTTCCTCGCGCAGTTCCACAAGCGGGCCATGCAGGAGCTGAGGCCGGGCGGTCGTGGCCGCGGCGGCCCGCACGGTCCTGGCCCTGGCGGAATGGGGATGGGTCCCGGCCCCGGAGCGCTCGGCATGAACGACGTCGACGGCGACTGGGACGACGGCGCCGGCGACGACGAGCCGTAGCCTTCGGCGCGGCCTCGCCGCGGCTCTCCTGGCGAGGAAGGGGAAGGCCGGAAGGCGTGGCGCTCGCCCTCGGTGAACGTTCGTGAACGGGGCCAGGCCAGGAGGGGGCGCCGGCCTTCCGCTGCAACAGCGCAGGCTTGCGCCCAGCGCCAGGCGGTATGTCCCGTGCAACACATGGAGCGACAGCAAGCCCCCCGCGCACCCAGCGCGGGCCGCCATCGCGGCCTCACGAGGAGTCCCTCATGACGTTCCAGAACCTTCGCCTTTCGTTCCGCTCCTCCCTCATCGCCGGGGGGGCCGCGCTGGTGCTCGCGCTCTCCGCCTGCGGCAGCTCCGACTCGGGGGGGGGAGGCTCCAACTCCGGCCCCGTGGTGCTCGGCACGGCAGGGAACTACGTGATCCTCGCCAAGAGCGGGATCGACAGCGTGCCGCCCTCCGTCGTCACCGGCAACCTCGGGATAAGCCCCGCGGCGGCCTCCTTCATCACCGGCTTCTCGCTGACAGCGGACACCAGCAACGTCTTCGCGATCTCACCCCAGGTGACCGGCAGGGTCTACGCCTCCGACTACACGGCGCCGACCCCCTCCAACCTCACCACGGCGGTCGGTGACATGCAGCTCGCCTTCACGAGCGCGGCCGGCCGAACGCCAGGCGTCACCGAGCTGGGCGCCGGCAACATCGGCGGGCTCACCATCACCCCCGGCATCTACAAGTGGGGAACCGGGGTCCAGATTCCGACCAACGTCACCCTCTCCGGGAGTTCCACCGACGTCTGGATCTTCCAGATCGCGCAGACCCTCACCGTGAGCAGCGCCGTGCGGGTCAACCTGGCCGGCGGGGCGCTCCCCAAGAACATCTTCTGGCAGGTCACCGGCCTGGTGGACCTCGGCACCACTTCGCACCTCGAGGGGATTGTCCTCGGGGCGACCTCCATCACGCTGCGAACCGGCGCCTCGATAAACGGCCGGCTGCTGGCACAGACCGCGGTCAACATCGACAGCAGCACGGTGGTCGATCCCGAGCACTGACCGGGAGTCGAGGGGGGGGCGCGCCGTACTTTCCGACGCCGTCTCCCGCCATGCCTCCACGATGACGTCGCAAACGCCGAGGTGAGCCTCAAAGAAGAGGCCGGGACCGACCGGGGAGTTCCCCAGTCGATCCCGGCCTCTCTGCTTGCGGGCCCTACAGGGATCGAACCTGTGGCCTTCGGATTCGAAGTCCGACGCTCTATCCAGCTGAGCTAAGGGCCCGAGGCCTCGCCATCCTACCCCGGCGCTACGACGGCTGCCGCAGCGCACTGGTGAGCGCGGCCAGCACGGCCGAGACCACCCGCTCCACCTGGGCCCGCGCCTCGGCGCTGAAGGCCTGGTCCTCGCCCTCGAGCAGGTCGAGCTGCTCTGCGGCGTAGGCGGCGAAGGCCGGCTGGGTCGTCTCCAGCGCCGGCGGCTCCCCCTCCAACTCGCGCAGCGCGTGCCAGTCGGCGGCGGTGACGCGCTCGCCGAAGGCCAGCTCGAGCATCATCCAGCCCTCGAAGCAGAGGTCGGTGGCGGCCAGCAGCCCGCTCTCCGGCAGCGCCGCCGAGTCGAGCCAGGCGGCCAGATCGGGCTGGATGTTGCTGAAGCGGTCGCGCAGCCGCGAGACCTCTCGGGGCGGCGCCGCGGCCAGCCAGCGCCAGGCCGTCTCGACCAGCCCGGGCGGCAGCACCGTCCCCGGGGTCTCGCCGCGCGGCGGCAGCTGCGGTGGTGGCGGCGGCTCGGCCACCACCTCGGGGGCGTCATCGTGCGGCCCGAGCCCGGCGGCCAGCCGCTCCCAGAGGCCGAAGAGGTTGCCGTAGAGCCGGCGCGCCTCGTCGGGCGAGCCGAAGATCGGCTCGGCCTCGAAGAGGGCCGGGATGACGCCGGCGCGGGACTCGCCCGCCGCCTGCGCCGCCGCGAAGCGGGCCGCCACCTCCTCGGCGGCGAGCGCCGATCCGGCGCGGGCCAGCAGCGCGGACAGCGCCGCGGGACCTTCGTAGATCGAGGCCAGCCCCGGGGCGGCTCCGGTCCGCGGCTTGCCCCGCGCCCTGGGTGGCCGTCGGCTCACTCCGCCAGCCCCGCCACGAAGCCGGTGAGCACCTTGTTGAAGGCGGCCGGCTGCTCGAGGTTGGACAGGTGGCCGGCCCCGGCGATGCGCGCGAGCCGGGCGCCGCGGATCCCGGCGGCCAGCTTCTCGGCCTCGGCGGGGGGCGTCAGCCCGTCCTCGGCCCCGACCACCACCAGCGTCGGGCAGGTGATGGTGCCGAGCGTCGGCGTCGAGTCGGGGCGGAGCGCCATGCCGCGCTGGGCCGCGGCCACGCCGACCGGCGTGCAGGCGCCGATGAGGGTGCGCACCTCGGCCAGCGCGGCGGCGTCGGGCGAGGGCTTGAGCAGCTTCGGCGCCATCTGGTCGGCCACCCAGTGGAGCCCCTGCGCCAGCGCCGCCTTGGCGAAGGTCTCGCGGCCGGCCGCGCCTTCGGCGGTGTCTGCGCCGGCCTTGGTGTCGCAGAGGGCGAGGCCGGTGAAGAGGCCCGGGACCTGGCGCCAGAGCTCCAGCGCCAGATAGCCGCCCATGGAGAGCCCCACCACGGCGGCCCGCTCGATGCGCAGGTGCGCCAGCAGCCCGCGCACGTCGCCCGCCAGCAGCGCCATGGTCGAGGCCTCGTGCGAGCCGGCCGAGCCGCCCAGGCCGCGGTAGTCGGGGGCGATGACCCGATGGGTGTGAGCCAGCGCCTCGATCTGCCGGCTCCACATTCCGGAGTGGAGCGGGAAGGCGTGCAGCAGCAGCACCGCGTGGGTTCCGCGCCCGGCGTCGCGCCAGTGGAGGTCGGTTCCGTCGAGGGTGGCAGTTGGCATGGGGTGATCGTTAGCACTTCTCGCGTCCGGAGCCGACAACCCTTATGAAAGGGGGATGACCTCCTTCGACCGCTTCGGCGTCACCGAGCGGATGATCCGCGAGACCCTGGCCGCCGCCCTCTCGCGCGGGGCCGAGCTCGCCGACGTCTATTTCCAGCACGCCGTCTCGTCCGACATGGGGCTGGAGGACGGTGAGGTCAACCGGGCCCACGCCGGGGTCTCGCTCGGGGTCGGGGTGCGGGCGGTGCGCGGCGACCAGACCGGCTACGGCTACACCGAGGACCTCACCCTGCCGGCGATGCTCGAGTGCGCCCGGACCGCGGCCGCCATCGCCGACGGCCCGGCCCGCCCCGCTCCCACCGCGCTGCACGTCGGCCGCGCCCACCCCGATCGCTACCCGCTGCGCCGCGCCTGGGAGCAGGTGGCGCCCAGTGAGCGGCGGCCGCTGCTGGCCGGCCTGAACGAGCGGGCCTTCGCCGCCGACCCGCGCATCAAGAAGGTGAACCTCCAACTGCGCAGCGAGAGCAGCACCATCCTCATGGCCGACTCGACCGGCCGGCTCACCGAGGACAGCCAGCCCATGACCGTGCTCTCCATCTCGGTGATGGCGGAGCAGGGCGGGCGGCGCGAGCAGAACGGCACCAACCTGGCCGGCCGGGCCGGGTTCGAGTTCTACACGCCGGATCGGCTGGCGCGGCTGGTGCGCCAGGCCGTCGACCGGACCACCATCCTCTTCGAGGCCGGGCCGCCGCCGGCTGGCGACATGCCGGTGGTGCTGGCGGCCGGCTCCTCCGGCATCCTGCTCCACGAGGCCATCGGCCACGGCATGGAGGCCGACTTCAACCGCAAGGGGACCAGCATCTACGCCGACAAGCTGGGCAAGCCCATCGCCCAGCCCTTCGTCAACATCGTCGACGACGCCACCCTCCTGGGCGCGCGTGGCGCCATCAACGTCGACGACGAGGGGAACGACGCCGGCCGCACCGTGCTGGTGGAGGACGGCGTCCTCACCTCCTACCTCCACGACGCCATCTCGGCCCGTCACTACGGCGTGGCCCCGACCGGCAACGGTCGGCGCCAGAGCTACCGCCACGCGCCCTTGCCGCGGATGCGCTCCACCTACATGCTGCCCGGGCCGCACCACCGCGAGGAGATCATCGCCAGCGTCAAGCGCGGCCTCTACTGCGAGAACTTCTCCAACGGCCAGGTCAACATCGGCGGCGGCGACTTCACCTTCTACGTGAAGAACGGCTACCTCATCGAGGACGGCAAGCTGACCCGGCCGGTGAAGGACGTGAACGTCATCGGCAACGGCCCCAGGGCGCTGGAGAAGGTCGACATGGTCGGCGACGACCTCGCCATCGACGAGGGCGGCTGGACCTGCGGCAAGGACGGGCAGAGCGTGCCGGTCTCGCAGGGGCTCCCCACGGTGCGGGTCTCGAGCCTGACTGTGGGCGGGAGGGGCGGGTGACGCTGCTCGAGATCGCCCGCCAGGCCGCGCTGCTGGCGAGGCGGCACGGCGCCGCCGAGGCGGCCACCGGGGCCTTCCGGTCCCGCCACGTCGAGGTGGCCTGGCGCGACGGCAAGCTGGAGAAGATCTCCGAGGCCACCACCCGCGGGCTGGGGCTGGAGCTCTACGTCGGCGGGCGCTACGCCGCCGTCTCCACCAGCGACCTGCGCCCCGACGCGCTCGACCGGTTCGTCGCCGAGGCGGTGGAGCTGGCCCGCTCGCTGGCCCCCGACCCGCACCG
>JANYBC010000098.1 GCA_025360965.1 Anaeromyxobacter sp.
AGATCTGGCCGTGCTCACCGGCGGCAACGCGCTCTCCGACGAGCTGGGCAAGAAGATGGAGCAGACGGTGCTGGCCGACCTGGGCCGCGCCAAGCGCGTCACCATCGACAAGGACAACACCACCATCGTCGACGGCGCCGGCAAGAAGGCGGAGATCGAGGCGCGCATCAAGACCATCCGCGCCCAGGTCGAGGACACCACCAGCGACTACGATCGTGAAAAGTTGCAGGAGCGCCTGGCCAAGCTGGTCGGCGGCGTCGCGGTCATCAACGTCGGTGCGGCCACCGAGACCGAGATGAAGGAGAAGAAGGCCCGCGTCGAGGACGCGCTCCACGCCACCCGCGCGGCCGTCGAAGAGGGCATCGTCCCCGGCGGCGGCGTGGCCTACCTGCGCTGCCTCAAGACCTTCGACTCCATGAAGGTCAGCGAGGGCGAGCGCTTCGGCCTCGACATCGTCCGTCGCTCGCTCGAGGAGCCCCTTCGGCAGATCGCCAGCAACGGCGGCTACGAGGCCTCCATCGTCGTGAACAAGGTCAAGGAGTCGAAGCAGACCGCCTTCGGCTTCAACGCGGCCACCGGTGAGTACGAGGACCTGGTCGCGGCCGGCGTCATCGATCCGACCAAGGTGGCCCGCTCGGCACTGCAGAACGCCGCGTCGGTCGCCTCGCTGATGCTCACCACCATGGTGATGATCGCCGAGAAGGCCAAGGACGAGAAGGACGGCGGCGGCATGGGCGGTGGCATGGGCGGCGGGATGGGCGGAATGGGCGGCATGATGTAGTCCGCCTCCGCTCCTTCGCGAGCGGACGTCTTCTACGGGGTCGCCGGGGAACCGGCGGCCCCGTTTCATTTCCAGGGGACCTTCAGCCGCCGAAGAGTGCCGCGGCCAGGGCCGAGAGCCCGTCCACGACGGCCCCGGGCCAGAGCAGCAGCGGCAGCGCCAGCAGCAGGCCGAAGACGATGGCCAGGGCGCGGGGGTGCACCCGCTCGGGCAGCCTCGCCTCCAGCGCCGAGACCCCGGTCAAAGCCAGCGTCAGCAGCCCGCCGGCCACGAAGGCGGCCGGGGCCGGGAAGCCGAGCAGCGTCAGCGCCGACGCCAGCGCCAGCACCGCCGCGGCGTTGATGACGTCCCGGCCGTGGCCGGCCCACCAGGCCCGGTGCTCCTTGCGCCGCAGCAGCTCGCCCAGCTCCTCGAGCCGCACCGCCCCGGCCACCGCCGCCAGCAGCGCCAGCCGGGCCAGGAGCCGGTCGGCGTCGCCACGCGGCTGGAGGGTCCACATCCGGTCGATGCTAGCGGACGTCGGGGGCGGCGGACAGGGTCATGGGGCCGCCGGGGGTGTGGCCGCGGCCGGCAGCAGCTCCAGCGCCACGGCGCTCTTTCGCCCGCCGGCTTCCCCGGCCCCTCCCCAGCGACGCTCGTCCTCGTGGCGAAGCGACACCAGCCGATCGCCGATCCGGGTGAAGCGCCAGGACTGCCGGACCTCGGTCTCGAAGCTGATGATCAAGAAGATGCGCCCCTTGGCGAGCACCCGGGCCTCGGCGGCCAGTGGCAGCCCGTCGGCGCCGAGCCAGATCCTGCCGGCCGCGTCGAGATCCTTCAGGTAACGCCGCTCGCGCGCGGAGAGCACCGGCGAGAGCTTGAGCACCAGCAGCCGGGCCGGCGCGCCGTCGTGCTGATCCTCCTTCACCTCGAGGAGTGTGGCCCGGGAGAGCTCGTCGCGCAGGCTGGCGGCGGCGTCGAGCCGGTTGGCCAGATCGATGGCCTGGACCTGCGCCAGGCCATCTCGCGTCGGCGTCGTCTCCTCCGGGTTGACGGCGTGGCGCCGCTCCTCACCGCGGGCCTGCGCCAGCACCGCCTGGCCCCAGTGGACCTCCAGCCCGGCAGCGCTCTCGCCCACCTCGCCGCTCACCTCGCCGGCCACCTTGACCGCGTCCTTCCCCTCGCCGGTGGTGTTCTCGAAGCGGACCGTGAAGCGGGCCGCGACCGGCGTCCGGGCCGTCAGCCTGCCGAGCGCCGCCATCAGGTCGGCGAGCGGGTCGGGGCGCGGGCCGACCGCGGCCGGGTCGGCGGCCAGCGCCAGCGCGGCAAGCAGGGCGAGTGGAGCGGTGACGATCATCGTCAAGTCCTACCGTGGAGGCGGGGGGACTTGGAAGCGGGGCTCGACCGTCCGTGCAGGTGGCCGCGGCTTCGGCCTCGCGAACTCGTTGCCGCCGGCGGGCCGCCGCGCTTAGATGCAGCCCCTCGCGCCGAAGATGGCCGACCTGGAGGTCCACCGTGCTGGCACCCACCGCGCTCCTGCTGCTCGCTGCCGCCGCGTCCCCGGCGATCGGGCTCACCGTCGACCTGCGCGAGGCCCCGCGCCGGCGCTTCCACGCCACGCTGAGCATCCCCGCCTCTGCCGGACCGGCCACGCTCGTCTACCCAAAGTGGATCCCGGGTGAGCACGGGCCGACCGGCCCGCTCGCCGACCTGGCCGGCCTGCGCATCACCGCCAACGGCGCCCCGCTGGCCTGGGTCCGAGACAGCGAGGACCTCTTCGCGTTCAAGGTGGTGGTGCCGGCCGGGGCGACGCGGCTGGAGGTGGCGCTCGACGCCATCGAGCCGGCGCCGAGCACCGGCGGCTTCTCCGGCGGGGCCTCGGAGACCCCGCGGCTGGCGTTGCTCTCCTGGAACCACGTGCTGCTCTACCCGAAGGGCGCCGATCCCCACACGCTGCAGGTCAGCGCCGCGGTGACGCTGCCGGACGGCTGGTCGTTCGGCACCGCGCTCCCGGTGGCGCGGCGCGCCGGCGCCACCGTCACGTTCGAGGCCGCCAGCCTGGAGACGCTCATCGACTCGCCGCTGCTGGCCGGCCGCTACCTCTCCACCACGGCGCTTGGTCCGGCCGAGGGGCCGCCGCACCGGCTGGTGATCGCCGCCGACTCGCCCGAGGCGCTGGTGGTTCCGCCCGAGTTCAAGGTCCGGGCCGATCGGCTGGTGGCCGAGACCGGGGCGCTCTTCGGCGCCCGCCACTACCGCGGCTACACCTTCCTGCTCACGCTCTCCGACTTCGTCGCCTCCTTCGGCCTCGAGCACCACGAGTCGTCCGATGACCGGATGGGCGAGCGATCGCTGCTCGAACCGGCCACCCGGCCCCAGGTGGGCGGGCTCCTCTCGCACGAGTTCGTCCACTCCTGGAACGGCAAGCACCGCAGGCCGGCCGGCCTCGCCACCCGCGACTACCAGCAGGCCATGCACGGGTGACCTGCTCTGGATCTACGAGGGGCTGACCACCTACCTGGGGGGGGTGCTGGCGGCGCGCAGCGGCTTCCTTGGCGAGGGCGGCTACCGCGAGACCCTGGCGCAGGAGGCCGGGGCCATGACGGCGCACGCCGGACGCACCTGGCGGCCGCTGGGCGACACCGCCACCGCCGCCTCGGTGCTCTATGGCGCCCGGCCCGACGGCAGCGCCTGGCGGCGCAGCGTCGACTACTACCCGGAGGGATCGCTGCTCTGGCTGGAGGCCGACGTGCTGATCAGGCAGCAGTCGAAGGGGTCCCGCTCGCTCGACGACTTCATCCGCGCCTTCTTCGGTGGCTCCAGCGGCCCACCCTCGGTCCGGCCGTACCAGCTCGACGACGTCCTCAAGGCGCTCGACGCCGTGGCCCCGAACGACTGGCGCAGCTTCTTCGCCGAGCGGGTCGAGCGGGTGCGGGCGGCGCCGCCGCTGGCCGGGATCGAGAAGGCCGGCTGGAGCTACGACTTCGCCCCGGAGCCGGGACCGATCGCCAAGGGCGGCGCGGTCGCGTCGGGCCTGACCAACCTCTCCGCCTCGCTCGGCCTCATGCTCTCCAAGGAGAACGTCATCCTCGACGTGGTGCCCGGCTCGCCGGCCGACCGCGCCGGGGTGCCGGCCAGCTCCAAGCTGCTCGGCGTCAACGGCCGGGCGCTCACCAAGGAGCGGCTCGAGCAGGCGCTGGTGGCCTCGGCCAGGGGGGTCCCGGTGGAACTGCTGCTCCTCGACGCCGACATCTTCCTCACCGCGAAGCTCGACTACCAGGGTGGCCCGCGCTACCCGGCGCTGAAGCGCGATCCCTCACGGCCAGATCTTCTCGAGGCCATCGCCGCGCCGCGGGTGCCGCCGGCGGCCGATCCGGTCAAGGCGGCAGCGCCGGCCACCGCCGGGCCCTGATGCAGGTCGCTTGCCGCCGGGGCTGCCCAGCTACCCCATCAGCGCCGGAAGGAAGATCCCGGGGAGCCGCCACGGGCTCGGGTCGGCGGCGAAGCCGGTCAGCCGCCGGCCCACCACGTCGGCGGTCCGGCTGGTGACGAACCAGGGCGGCCTGGGCAGGAGCCCGGGGCGGCCGTGGAGCAGGTTCCGCGGGAAGGGTTCGAAGGGGCCGTAGACCACGGTCCGCTCCGGCGACGAGAAGAGGTAACCGTTGTGGACCACGCCGCGCCCGCTCTGGATGTCCTGGTCGGTGTGGCCCGGATAGGCCCCCCAGGTCCCCTCGGCGAGCAGGAAGGCGGCGGCCACCCAGGCGTTGACGCCGATGGCGCCATATCGCAGGGCGGCGATCCCCGCTTCGAGCTCGGCGCCGAGGCTCGCGGCGGTGGCGGGGTGGACGATCAGGTTGGCCCCGAGCGTTCCACGGAGCGTGCCGTTGGCGAAGCGCACCGCCTCCCGGAGGAACTCAGCGGCGCCGCGCCCGGGCAGCTCGGTCACGGCGAGCACACCCCCGAAGAACTCCTGGTTGAAGGCGTAGCTGCGCTGGTCGGTCGGGTCGATCCCGGTGATGAGCGTGCGCGGGACCATCCCGTTGGTGCCTTCGCCGAAGGTCTCGGCCCGGCCCAACGCCTCGACCGCCTGGGCCTGGCGCTGCTGCGCCCCCGGGTAGTAGGCGCGCCGCGCCGGGAGGGTGCGCAGCACGTCGCGCAGCGCGTCGAGGAGCGCCTGCTTCTGGGGCCACTCGGCCGGCAGCACCAGCACCTGGGCCGCCACGCAGTTGAACCCGCCGTTGTGGAGCTTCTGGGTCGCGATGTGCTCCGCCTGGAAGCGGAGATCGGCGGGGCTCCACTCGCCCGGGAGGACGATGCAGGGGCCGACTCCACCCAACTCGGCGCTGATGGGCTTCTGGTTGAGCGGCTCGCCGCGGAGCTTGCGCGCCTGCCCCTCCGGGCCGGCTCCGAAGCGGACGGCGTCGAAGGTGCGCTCGCTCCCGGTCATGTGGATGGTGTCGACGCCCGCGTGGGTGGTGGCGTAGGCGCCGATCTCGGGGCCGCCCTGGACCTGCCGCAGGAAACCGCGCGCGATGAAGTCGGCGAAGACCTCCTCGAAGATCGGCCCGAGGTACTGGTTCACCGGGTTCAACTTGAGCAGGCAGACTTGCCGTTCGGTGAAGAGCTTGTAGAGGACGTCGAGCGGGGCGATCGAGGCGATGTTGCCGGCGCCCAGCACCAGCGCCACGCGCCCCGACGACGGGGGCCGCCGGTAGAACTCCGCCAGGTGATCTTCGAGGTTCCCCGGGGTCACGCCCGGCTGCATCCAGACCTCGGCGCGCACGCCGTTCATCAGCAGCCGGTCGTAGAACGAGACCGGGAAGACATCGACCACCACCTGCCCGCCGTCGCGGGTGCGGACGGCGCCCGGCGGCAGCGGCGACTCACCCCGGGCGAGGGCCCCGAGCGTCCGCTCCAGTGCGGCCACGCCGGTGAGCAGCGCATAGGGGCCCGAGAGCCACTCCTCGCCGGACCAGGGCGAGCCGGTCGGGATCCCCTTGGCCTCGACGGCCGCGGCCACCCACCGCTCGGCCACGGCGGCGATGCGCGGACGCAAGCCGCGCAGGAGGTCGATGCGGGCGCCGAGGGGCAGGGCGTTCCATTCGTCCTTGCTGGCCTGGAGCTGGGCGACGGCGCGGTCGATCTCTGCGGTGGTGGCGTTCATGGGGCTCCGGTCATCGAGCAGGCGCCGAGATCACAACCTAATCTCCCCTGCGCCGGTGTCCACCGGGAAGGGCGAGGCGACCGGCTCCCTTCCTCGGCCACCGCGTCGCGTCACGCTTCGCCGGTCTCCCCTGCGGACATGCTCGCCAGCAGGGAGTAGAGCCGGCGCCGAGTCACGCCAAGGAGCTTGGCGGCCTCGGTCTTGTTGCCGCCGGCGCGCTCCAGCGCGGCCTGGATCAACTCGGCCTCGAAGCCGTCGAGGCTGAAGCCTTCGCCGACCAGCTCGGCGGCGTGACGACCGCGAGGGGTCGAGGCGCCGCTGGGGGTGAGGTGGCCCGGGGCGATCTCCGCCTCGCCCGCCAGGATGAGCGCCCGCTCCAGCGCGTTCTCGAGCTCGCGCACGTTGCCCGGCCAGGCGTGCCCGAGCAGCCGCTCGCGGGCGCCGGGGCCGAGCTTGGCCGGGGGCAAGCCCCGCGCCGCCAGGAACCGGTCGGCCAGCGGCAGCACGTCGTCCCGCCGCTCGCGCAGCGGCGGGACGTGGATGGCGAAGACGTTGAGCCGGTAGAAGAAGTCCTCCCGGAACGACCCGGCCCGGACCGCCTCGCTGAGATTTCGGTTGGTGGCCGAGATGATGCGGACGTCGACGCGGCTGGCCCCGGTGGCGCCGAGCGGCACGAAGGTGCGCTCCTGGAGGAAGCGCAGCAGCTTCACCTGCGTGGCCGCGGTGATCTCGCCGATCTCGTCGAGGAACAGGGTCCCGCCGTCGGCCACCGCCAGGTGGCCGGCCTTGCGCTGGGTGGCGCCGGTGAAGGCGCCCTTCTCGTAGCCGAACAGCTCCCCCTCGAGCAGGGTCTCGGGGAGCGCGGCGCAGTGGACTTCGAGGAGTGGCGCGCCGGCGCGCTTCCCCTGGTAGTGGATGTAGCGCGCCAGCTGGCTCTTGCCGGTACCGCTCTCGCCGAGCAGGAGCACGGTCGCGTCGGTGGCCGCCACCTGGCGCGCCGCCTCCAGGGCGGCCTTCATGGGCGCGCTCTCCGCCACCAGGTCCGGCGTCAGCCGCGCCAGCAGGCGCGCGCTCCTCGCCTCGGTGGAGCGCTGGTCCGCCAGCCGCTTCACCCGCAGCCGCAGCTCGTCCATGGCGAACGGCTTGATCAGGTAGTCCGCCGCGCCGGCCTTCATGGCCGCCACCGCGCTCTCCGCTGTGGCGTAGGCGGTCATGAGGATCACCTCGGGCGGGCGCGGCAGCGCCCGCGCCGCGGCCAGCACCGCCAGGCCGTCCACCTCAGGCATTCGCAGGTCTGTGAGCACGACGTCCCACGTCCTGGCCGCCAGCTCGACCAGCGCCTGCCGGCCGCTCCCGACGCAGGCCACCTGGTGTGCGTCGAGCTCCAGCATCTCGGCGGTGAGCTTGCCGAGCTTTGGCTCGTCGTCGATCACCAGAACGCGTGACATTGGTGGGATCCTAGCCCGGGGCGAGCGGCAACGTGAGCTCGAAGGCGGCGCCGGGACGGTCGCCCGGCAGGAGGCGGAGCGCGCCGCCGTGACGCTCGGCGATCCGCCGCGAGATGGCGAGGCCGAGCCCGGTCCCCTCGGCGCGGCCGGTCGCGAAGGGATCGAAGAGCCGCTGGCGCAGCGCCGGGTCCACCCCGGGGCCATCGTCGGCGATCTCGAGCCGGGCGCGCGGCCCGTCTGGCCGGCCCCGCACCTTGATGGACGTGGCCCCCGCCTGCGCGGCGTTCACCAGCAGGTTGGCCAGCACCTGGCGGAGCCGGCCGGCGTCGGCGTTGACCCGCAAGGCGGGGACCTCCAGGCTGACCTCGACCCCGGGGTGGGAGCGGGCCAGGGCGCGCGCCGCCTCGGCGGCCAGTTCCCCGAGGTCGATCGGGGCGAGGGAGACTGCCGGCTCCCGGGCCAGGTCGAGGAAGTCCTCGGTCAGCCGACGCAGCCGCTCCACCTCGCCGAGGACGTCGGCCAGCGCCTCGCGGTCCTTGCCAGGGAGCCCCGCTCCGCTGCGGGCCTGGATCAGCTCGACCGCGCCGCGGATCACGCCGACCGGGTTGCGGATCTCGTGGGCCACCATCGCCGCCATCCGCGAGAGTGCTTCCCCTCGCGATGCGCTCTCCGCGGCCACCTGCCGGCGCCCCTCGCTCCGGGCCCACTGCCTGGCCGCCGCCGCCAGCGCCACGGCCACCAGCGCCGAGAGCACCACGCCGACCCAGAGTGCCCGCTCCAGGTCGCGGCGGGTCGAGGAGAAGGCCTGGCCGGCCTCGAGAGCCAGCACCGAGCGCACCTCGCCGCCCGGCCCGCGCACCGGGAAGTACCCGGTCGCGACCGGCTGGTCGCCCACGGCATAGGCAAAGGCGACCGAGGGGTGGCCGGCCAGCGCCTCGGCGGCTCGCCGCGCGTCGACGCGGAGCAGGTTGGCCTTCACCCCGGACGGGCCGGTGGCGTCGACCTGGATGTCGAGGGCGCTGGAGAGCATGAAGGCCCCCTCCAGGCCGTTGGAGCGCATCAGCGCCGCCAGCCTGGCCTGGGTGGGAGGCGCGCCCGCCAGCAGCGCGGCGGCGGTCTCGCCCGCGCCCCGCAGCCGCTCCTCGAGAACCTGGTCCACGGCGCGCGAGGCCTGGTGGTGGAGATAGAGCGTCACCCCCAGCGATCCGGCCAGGCCGAGCAGCCCGGCCAGCAGCGGCGCCAGGGCACGGCGCACCGTCACAGCCCCTTCTGCCAGGAGATGCCGATCATCGGGACCAGCTTGTCATACGCGAACGCAGGCGCGTTGGAGAGTGCCTTTCGCCCTTCCAGCGAGCCCCTGGCCGACCAGCCCGAGCCGAGGTCGTACTCAGCGAGCACTGCACCGTCGAGGTAGCTGTCGCTCCGCGTCACGCCGATGGACGAGTCGTTAGCATCGTAGGCCCGCCAGCTGACCCCGCCCAAGGCCCCGATCCAGACGTGAGCCGAGATGAGCAGCCGCAGATCCAGCCTCGGACCATGCTCGGTGTACGAGGTGATCCCCAGGTTTGCGGCGTCGCGGCTTGCGCCGTAGGCGATGCCCACCCATCCGCCCGTACCAACCGGCAGGGCGCTGCGAAGCTCGGCGTGATGGAGGACGCCGGAGAAGCCGTCCAGCGTGGCCGAGCGGTAGTCCTCGAGCTGAGCCGCGTAGCGTGCGCTCCAGGTCAAGCCGCCGGCGGTCAGCCACCCGGCGCCGGTGAGCCGGTTGGCCGACAGGTAGGGCGAGCCTCCGAAGGTGCTGTAGGCGTAGGCGTACTCGCCGAGGAGGCCGTTGCCTCCGCGCAGGAGCTGCCAGCCCGCCGCCGCCTCGACGCCTGCGGCGTCGTAGGTCCCGAGCTGAAGCTGCTGCCTCAGGAATCCCTCCCCTCGGACGTACGGTCCGCTCGGACCGGATGGGCGAAGGAGCGCCGAGGCTCCGAGCCCGTAGAGCCCGTCGCCGTGCATGGAGCCCCCGGTCATCCCTCCGCCGCTGCCGCTCGAGCCGGTGCCGCCGGCGGGAGCCAACGACACGTTGGAGTCGTAGCCAGCCTGGGCGACGAAGGTCAGCACCAGCCGGGCATCCTGGCGGGCCAGCCGCGACAGATCAGCCGCCAGGACGCCGAGCGTGGGGTTCGCCGATGCCTGGGCGAAGAGGGCCGACGCGCGCGGTGCCGCGCCGGCGCGCAAGGCGATGAGGCCGAGGTAGAATCGCGCCAAGTCCTGATGCTCCGGCCGCGCCTCCGCCAGCTTGAGCAGCGACTCGGCCGCGCCGTCGGCGCCGAGGTGGTAGTCGCAGATGCCCTCGAGCAGCGCCGCTGCGGGGTCTCCGTTCGACTGGCGTGCCAGCTTGAAGGAAGCAGCCGCGGCTTGCCAGTCGCGAGCGTCCATCTGGCGCAGTCCGGCCTGGAAGGGCTCGGCCTTGGTCCCCTCCTGGCCACAGAGTTCCCGGAGCGCCTTGCGCGAGGTCGCGTCCTTCGGATCGAGCGCTGCCGCGGCTCGGTAGGCGACCGCAGCGGTCTCGACGCCGCCGAGGGCCCGCTCGTCGTCCCCAGCCTTCCGGTAGAGGGCCGCCGACTCCGGATCGGGTGAGGGAGCCAGTGTCACCGGCGCACACGGGTCGGTGGCCGCCACCAGGAGGCCAAGCAGCGCCCCGATCACGGCTTGGCTCCCTGGGTCGGCGCGACCTTGGCCGTTTCGACGCCGCGGACGGCGTCGGCGTGGCGGTAACGATCAGGGCGGCGCTCGGAGAGCAACCTGGCCTCGCGGCCATAGGCTGCCGACAGCACCGGGCGCTTCTCGTCGCGTGCGGCGCTGCTCTGATCCAGGTACCAGTCGATGGCCGCCGTGGTCGGCTCACCCTTCAATGCGTCGGCGATGTCGGAGCGCATCTTGCCCACCTGCGCACCGATGCGCGGCCCGGCGCGATCGGCGATGGTCGCCAGCAGGCTGTCGGCCGCGACGTAGAGGCGGGCATCGAAGGCCGCGACCGACCGGTAGTAGTCGACGAGGGCGTCCGGCCCCGGGTCCTCCAACCCACCGAAGGCCTCGATCGCCTCTTCCGGCCGGCCGAGCTTCACCAGCGCGACCGCGGCGTAGCGTGCGGCATCCGGCGCACCGAGGCGCTGTGCAACGCGAAACTCGACGAGTGCCTCGGCGTACCGCGCCTCACGGAACTCCCGGGCGCCGGCGAGCAGGTGCTCGTCGGCGCCGGGACCGCCGGCCGAGAGGGTGAGACCGAGGAGGAGGGCCAAGGCGGGGATGGTCAATGGGGGCTCCGCGACTAGTGCTTGCCGCCGGTCGGCATGCCGGTTGTGGGAGGCGTGGTGGTGGGCGTCCCGGTGGTGGTCCCGGTGCCGGGAGTCATTCCGCCCGTCGTGCCGGTCCCGGTGCCGCCGGTGGTCCCGGCTGGCATCATGCCGCCAGTGCCGCCCGGCATTGTCCCGCCCGGCATGGTGCCGCCCGGGCCGCTCCCCATCATCCCGCCGTGCATCTCCTTCATCTTCTCCTTGTTGGCCGCGTCGTGCATGTCACCGTGGCCCCCCATCGCCGCGCCGCTGGTGGCGGCGTTCATGCCGGCCCTGTTGGCGGCATCGGCGTGGGTCGCCGTGGCGTCCTTGGTGCCCTGGTGCATCCACTTGTGCTGCGCCCCCTGGCCGGCCGCGGCCGCGGTGCCGTGCATCTGGTCGTGGCCCATGCCGGGCTTCATGGCCTGATCGGGCATCGCCGCCGGCCTGGCCGGCACGGTCGCCTGATCGTGCATCGCGTCGTGCATCGCCTTGTGGGCCGCGGCGCCATTCTCCTGTGCCGAGGCGCCGCCTGCCACGAGGACCCCCGCCACCGCCACCGCCTGGAACCAGCTCTTCTTCATATGCTTCTCCTTGAGAGTCCGCGCCATGCGGCTCGGAGGGCACTCATCGCAAGGCCCGTGCCGCACGTCATTCCAGCCACTTGCGCCGTTCCGTGAGGCCGGACGGTACCGCCTGGTACGGCGATGTGTCCCGAACGGTACGAGCCGGGCGGGCCGAAGTGGGTTCACACCACCTTCCCGGCGGGACCGGCGGCGTCGGTTGGTAACCTGGGAAGTCACTGTTTATCGCTCACTTGGCGGCCCCCATGGAGGAATCGCCCAGGTTCCACGGAGGGCCGCCCGGCGCCGCCGGCACGGGCCATGCTTCTCTCTGCCATCGGCGACGCGCTTCACGTCGAGGCGCCTCGGCACAACGGAGCACCAGGCCATGACTCGAGCAGCACGCCCCGAAGCTCGATGGAAGGTAGCGGGGCTCCCACACCACCACGCAATTCCCAGAGGTCACCCATGTTGCTCGCCTTGACGTGCGCGCTCTGTACCATGCAGCCACTCCCCACCACGCTGGAGCTGGGCCTGTCCCAGCCCACGCTCTCGCTCCAGGAGGCCAGTCCAGCGGCGCCGCTGCCGCCACTCGCGCTCGCCTCGTCACGGCCGCTCGCCGCACCGCATGAATCGCACGAGGCACTCGCTCTCGCCTCGCTGCCGACGCAGGACACCGGCTCGGGGGATGGCGACCACTCCGATCACATGGGTCCGATGTGGATCACCATGGGGGTGGTGATGGTGGTCATGATGGTCGGGGTGGGCGCCTACGCCATGAGCCATAGGAGCACGGCAGCGAGGCCGTTCAACGCGACGACCCTGGCGTCGCCAGCCATGCTGGCCATCCCGGTGGTGGCGCGCGGAGGGGGATGAGATCTTCCTGCCGCGCAGATCGCCCTTGAGTCGTCACTCGGCTTCCTGCTGCAGCTCGCGCCATTCCTCTGCGCTGCGCGGGAGTGACGAACGCACCAGTGAACGTTTTCGGACGGCCCGGTCACGCACCCGGACCCGCCCGGCCAGCAATGGCTGTGGATTGCGCCCCCCTGCGGCGGGGCATGGCCCGTGCATAGGTGCACGCTGAGTAGTCAGCTCACATGCCATTTCCGACACGCTGGTCGGGAGCCCGAAAGCTCTCGACTGAACACCACTCGAAGGAGCCACACATGACCCATGTACTTCTCGTCGGCGCTACGGCGCTCGCTCTCCTCTCCGGTTGCGCCCACTCCAGCCAGCCCGCAGCCGCCGCACCGATGGACGGCGACCGTGGCGACATGAAGGCGTTGTGTCCCATGGGCGTGCCGGGCACCCAGGTCTCGGCCGTCGACGAGATCAATGGATCGACCTTGACGTTCACCGCCCGCGGCCAGGTCGCCGAGCTCCAGCGCCGCGTCCATGCCATGGTGAAGATGCACAACCAGCATCACGCTGGCGGCGACACGCACGAAGGCATGCCCAAGGGCGGGATGATGGGTGGCGACCATATGATGGGCGGCGACCAGAAGATGGGCGGCATGATGATGCCACCCTCCCACGCGACCGTGTTCGACCTCGATAACGGCGCCAGCATCAAGCTGATGCCGACCAACGAGGCGGACCTCCAGAAGCTGCAGTCCGCGGTTCGCATGCACGCGCAGCGGATGCAGCAGAACGGCTGCGAGATGATGACCGGGATGCACCACGGCTGACCGCACCGGCCGGCAGGCCGGCGGCTGGCGAATCGCTGCGGTTCGCGGCGGCAAGAAAGGCGGGCTCCATGATGGACGGATCTGGCGGATGGATGGGCGGAGGGATGTGGACCTGGACCGTGCTCGGCCTGGTGGTGGTGGCCCTTTTGGTCGTCGTGATCAACAAGATGTCCAAGAAATAGGGCCAGCGTCGCATGGCCTGAGCGCCACCAGGCGCGCAGGGGGGAAGGGTCGTTCGGGTCATGGCTTCCACCGAGAGCATCCACGAGGGCCACCAAGGTCACGCGGCGCCTGGCGCACAACCCGCCATGTCGGCGGACATGGCGCACGAGATGGGCCACGGCGGCAAGGACCTGCCCGCCATGGTCCGGGACATGCGGAACCGCTTCTTGATCTGCCTGGTCTTCACCGTGCCGATCTTCGTCTACGCCCCCATGGGAGGCTTCTTCGAGCCCCCTGCTCCACCGTTCGGGCTCGAGCTCAACCTCTGGCTCTTCTTCTTCGCCAGCGCCGCCATCCTCTACCCGAGCTGGCCGTTCTTCGTCTCCGCGTGGAGACAGCTCAAGAAGGGCACCCTGGGCATGGCGGCGCTGATCGTGTTGAGCGTCGGCACCGGGTATCTCTTCAGCGTCGCCACCACCTTCCTCTTCAAGGAGGGCGGACAGTTCTTCGAGGCCGCCGCCGTCCTGTTGGTCTTCATCCTCCTCGGCCACTGGCTGGAGATGCGTGCCCGGGCCGGTGCCTCATCCGCCATCCAGGCGCTCATGAAGCTCACGCCGGCGAAGGCCTCCGTGATCCGCAATGGCGCCGAGATCGAGATTCCGACGGCCGAGGTCGTGGCAGGCGAGATCGTGGTGATCCGGCCAGGCGGCAAGATCCCGGTCGATGGCACGGTGGAGACCGGTGAGTCGCTGGTCGACGAATCCATGCTCACCGGTGAGTCGATGCCGGTGCCGAAGAAGCCAGGGGCCACCGTCATCGGCGCGACCATCAACAAGAGCGGCAGCTTCCGCTTCAAGGCGACCAAGGTCGGGGCCGACTCGGCGCTCGCCCAGATTGTCAAGCTGGTGCAGGAGGCCCAGAGCTCCAAGGCTCCGGCGCAGCTCCTGGCGGACAAGGCGGCGCAGTGGCTGGTGATCGTCGCCATTTTAGTTGGCCTCGCGACCTTTGGGGTCTGGTTCTGGGTGATGGGACAGCCGCTGCTCTTCGCGGTCACCATGACCATCACGGTCTTCGTGATCGCCTGCCCGGACGCGCTGGGACTCGCGACGCCCATGGCGGTCATGGTGAGCACCGACCTGGGCGCGACCAACGGAATCCTCTTCAAGAACGCCTCGGCGTTGGAAGAGGCGACCAAGCTCGACGTCATCGTCTTCGACAAGACCGGCACGCTCACCGTCGGCCAGCCTGAGGTGGTGGAGCTGGTGACGGCGGACGGGGTCACCGAGGATGTGCTTCTGGCTGCCGCCGCCGCCGTGGAGCAAGGGTCCCAGCATCCGCTGGCCCAGGCCATCCTCCGCCGGGCCGCGAACCTCACCGCTCCCGCGCCCACTGGATTCCAGAGCATCGACGGCATGGGCGCCAGCGCCGAGACCGGGGGCGGAACGGTGTTTCTCGGCAACCGGGCGCTCATGGAGGCTCAGAAGCTCGACCTCGGCCGGCTGGAGGTCGAGGCCAAGCGCCTCCAGGGAGAGGGACGCACCGTCGTCCACGTGGCCCAGGCCGCCCGCGTCATCGGGCTCATCGCCATCGCCGACGCCATCCGGCCGAGCTCGAAGGCGGCGGTGTCCAGGCTGCGCGAGCGCAACATCCAGGTGGTGATGTTGACCGGCGACAACGCGGCCACGGCCAGGCGGATCGCCGCAGATCTCGGCATCGACAGCGTCCTGGCCGAGGTGCTTCCGGCCCAGAAGGCCGAGAAGGTGAAGGAACTCCAGGCAACCGGCAAGAAGGTCGGCATGGTGGGCGATGGTGTGAACGACGCGCCAGCGCTGACCCAGGCCGACGTGGGCTTTGCCATCGGCGCCGGGACCGACGTCGCCATGGAGAGCGCCGACGTGGTGTTGATGAAGAGCGATCCCTTCGACATCGTCGCCGCCATCGAGCTGTCGCGCGCCACCCTGCGGAAGATGCACCAGAACCTCTGGTGGGCGGTGGGCTACAACGTGGTCGCCTTCCCGCTCGCCGCGGGTGTCCTCTTCCCCTTCGTGCTCAGCCCCGAGGTGGCGGCGCTGTCCATGTCCGGCAGCACGCTGGTGGTGGCGATCAATGCGCTGCTGCTGAAGCGCACCAGGCTGGAGGGCATCCGCCAGCCTGGAAAGGGCGCCGAACCCACGGCAGCTGGTGGGCCCATCACCCCGGACCACGCCAGCGCCGTTGCGTGACAGTAGGTGCGGAAAGGCCGCAGCGGCCTGGCTCAAGCGCCATCGAGGTTCGGTCGCCGTTCGGCTCCCTGGAGATTCGGAGCCGCCACTTGAACCACCCGTCAGGTTTCCCTTACCGGCCCAGGAGGACAAATGAGATTTGCCTCGCTCCTCATGCTCGCCGTAACGCACATGGTCGGCTCCCCGGCTCTCGCCCAGGAGCACGCAGGCAACGGCGGTGGACAGATGGCCGAGATGGACAAGCCTCCCCAGGTGTCGATGGCGGGGCCGCTCGGGCTGCCTGAGCAGCGCAACGGCTCAGGGACGAGTTGGCAGCCGGATTCGACGCCGATGTTCGCCTGGTTCTTCCCAGTGGGGGGCTGGACGCTGATGCTCCACACCAGCGTCTTCGCCGGATACGATGCACAGGGCGGCGATCGCGGCGACGACAAGGTGCTCAGCGCGAACTGGGTCATGGGCATGGCGCGCCATGAACTCGCCGAGGGCGAGCTCGGCGTGCGCGCGATGTTCAGCCTCGATCCGCTCACCGTCGGCGGCAACGGCTACCCGTTGCTCCTCCAGACCGGAGAGAGCTTCCAGGGCATACCCCTTCACGACCGGCAGCACCCGCACGACCTGTTCATGGAGGTCGCCGCACTCTACCGCCGCACGCTCGGCGACAGCGTCGCCTTCGAGCTGTACGCCGCGCCCGTCGGCGAGCCGGCGCTGGGACCGACCGCGTTCCCACACCGGATCTCGGCCATGTCAGACCCGCTGGCCCCGCTCGGCCACCACTGGCAGGACTCGACGCACATCAGCTTCGGCGTGGTCACGGCGGGCGTCTTCACGCGCCGCGTGAAGCTCGAGGGCTCATGGTTCAACGGGCGGGAGCCGGACGAGGATCGCTACGACTTCGATATTCGCGCGCCTGACTCCTTCGCGGGCCGGCTCTCGGTGAATCCAAGGCAGGACCTGAGCGCGCAGGTATCGTACGGCTACCTGAAGAGCCCCGAGGCGCTCGAGCCCGACCAGAGCCTTCGTCGCGTCACTGCGTCGGCCACCTGGAACACAAGGCCCGCGGGCGACGGCGAGCTCGCCGTCACGGCCGTCTGGGGGCGGAATATCCCGGAGAACGGTACCGCGACCGACGCGTTTCTCGTCGAGGGGAACCTCGGGTTGGCAGGTCACCACGCGATCTTCGCGAGGGGTGAGCTCGTGACGAAGAGCGGCCGCGACTTGGTCCTCCCGGCCGCGCAGGAGAGTGGGACGTTTCGTGTGGGCAGCGTCGTGGTCGGCTATGTCTACGATTTCGCCCCCATCGCCGGGATCGTCCCCGGCATCGGAGTCCGTGGCTCGCTGAACTTCGTGGGGGATGGGCTCGAGCCGTTCTATGGCTCGCGGACGCCGGTCGGCGCGATGGTCTACGTCACGGTGCACGCGCCCGAGATGATGATGGGCCACTCCGCCGGCATGCTGATGCCGATGCAGCACGGCGGCGATATGGGTCGCCAGCCATGAAGCCGCGCCGCGCACAGCCCAGTCCTGGACGTGGGATTCGCGGGTCGCCTGGGGCAGCAGCCGGCGGAGGTGGTGCTCGTTGAGAGCTGTGGGGAGGGGCTCGCTTCCCGGAACAGGTCGTGCTTAGACAGGTCCCATGCAGGAGTGCTGCAAGACGGCTCCCCGCCGCGCCAGGTACTGGGTCATCGCCGCGGTCGTGGCTCTCGCCGTTTCGATCGCCCTGGTTGGTGGGGGTGGCACCGAGCCGGAGCCACCCAGGCCAGGAGCCCCCGCGCACAGGTAGGCGGCAGCCGATCCGGCTGCGAGCTTTCAGCCAACAACGCGAGGTCAGCGTGCCGGCTTCCGTGCGGCGCCCAGCTCGACACTGGTCGCCTCCATCTGGCCGCTCACATCCTTGCCCTTCACGACGACCCGGTCGCCCACCATGGCCTTCTCTCGCTCGGTCGCCTTGTGGTCGCGGAAGTACTTCGTCCCGGTGGTCAGCGCGAAGGTCATATCCTTGCCGTGCTCGTCGGTGACGACGAGGCGGGCGGACGTGACTTCCTTCACGACGCCGTAGGCGCTGTGACCTCCCTGGTGTGCGAGCACGGGGAGTGCGAAGGTCATCGACATCAGCAATGCAGCGGCAAGCTTCTTCATGATGGACTCCTGGTGATTCCGGTCAATGACCGGCGTTGTGCCGTGGCGACGGTGGGCGCCCGGTCCCTCTCAGGAACTCGGCTTCCTCCTGCAGCTCGCGCCATTCCTCTGCGCTGCGCGGGTTGAGTTGCTTCATCTCCTCCTGTTCCTCGGGAGCCAACTTCGGAAGATGCCTGACGAAGTGGACCAGCTTCCAGCTCTCCTCGGGCTTCCCCGCCCCACCCCAGCCCGGCATTCCCGTGAGTCGAACCCCGTTCTCGATGATGTAGAAGAGCTCCCCATCGGTGAGCTCCTGCGTGGCTGGGCCGCGCATGTCGGGCGCGCGTGGGTAGAGATTCCGGCCGAGCTCGGTCTGTCCGCTCCCGTCGTTGGCGTGGCAGCTGGCGCAGTGGTCAGCGAAGTGCGCTCTGCCCTCGGCCAGGATTCGCGGTTCGAGTGTGAGGGGGTTTCGCGCGGCGCGGGCCTCGGCCGGGATGAGGAGGCTCCGGAGCCGTCGTGCCACCACCTCCTCGGCGGTGCTGGGAACGGACCTGGCGGAGATCCCGCCACGTAGGAACAGGACGAGCGGCACGGCCGCCATGACCGTGACCAGGAGAATGATGCCGATCGACCACCGATTCCTCACGTACACCTCCGAGACGCATCTCCTCCGCTGTCAGTAGTGTTTAGCGCCTGCCTTCGCAAGGCGCCGAAGGCGATTCCCGCGTGATGGATCTGGTCACACTGTGGCCGGCTTCGACCCCCTGCCCTCCCCTGAACTGTCGGTATCACGACAATTTGGCCAGGGATGGCTCGGCACGCCTTGTGCTGGGAACTATGCGACGGCCGTGCCTCGACCAAGAGGCTCCCCGCTCCATGGAGACATAGGACATGCACTCGAACTCCCTCGCCCTGGCCATCGCCGCGCTCACCCTCACCGCGCTGCCCGTGGCCTCGCTCGCCGGTTGCGGAAACCACAAGAATCACCAAGAGGCTGGCGACCACGGCGTCCAGCCCGCCGCCTCGACTGCGGTCCAGACGCCTGGGCAGGCCATCGAGATCTCTGTGACCGGTGACGGCTTCGTCCCAGCCAACATCAAGGTCAAGAAGGGGCAGGTGGTGCGCCTCGTCGTCACCCGCAAAACCGACCGGACTTGCGCCACCGAGATCGTCATCCGAGACCAGGGGATCAACCAGAAGCTGCCGCTCAACCAACCGGTCACGATCGAGTTCACGCCCAGCAAGAGCGGCCAGCTCCGCTACGCCTGTGGCATGGACATGGTCTCTGGCGTGATCGTCGTCGAATAGGACCTTTCTCTACGGCACGGCGACGGCCCAAGCAGGCCCTCCTCGCGCCTCGCAATCGGCGACATGGAGGCACCATGCAGATCTACCTGATCCCCCTTGCTGCGGGCTTGGTTCTTGCGGCCGCGCCGACCCAGGCGCAACACGCCGGCCACGGTGGCGGCGACTCGAGGCCCCAGGCCGAACAAGCGCACCAAGCTCCCGCCCGGGAAAAGACTCCGACACTCTCGCTTCCCACCGGGCCCAGGCAGGTGCAGGTCTCCATCGGGGAGGCCGGGTTTGACCCCAAAGAGATCCACGCGAACGCTGGCGACTCCGTGACCCTGCGCATCACGCGCGTCACCGATAATACCTGCGCCAAGGAGGTCAACTTCTCCGGGCGCGGAGTGCAGGTGGCTGTGCCCCTCGGGCAAGAGCTGAAGATCACCATCGACGTAAACGAGCCCGGAGTAGTCCGCTTCGGCTGTTTGAGCGGCGCGGACGGCGCCGTGATCAAGGTCGCCGAGATCGCGCGGCGCTGAACCGACCCGTTGCATGGGCCGGCTTCCCTCTTCCACGAACCACGCCGCACTTGCCGTGACCGGACTCATCACGATGTGACAGGCGTGGGTGCGCACGGCCCCCGCTCGATGCCGGCCTCCAGCCGTTCTCTGATGGCCGTCACGGCCTCCGGGGCGCGCCTCCGTTAACGCGGATAATCCTCTGTTGTCCGCTTGACAAGACACACGTCCGTGATGCAGGATGCTTCTCGTGATCCTCGCAGCCTCGACATCGCGCCCCAGTCACCCCGGCCCGCACCGTGGCCGCCCTGGGACCTGCTGTTGTCGTAGGCCGGCGTCGCCAGCGCACGCGCGCGGCTGATCCGCCGGCAGCCTCACCCCCCACCGATGAGTCGAGCGCTGGCCCGCCGGGTTGCCGGACAGCGCTCCTTTCGCGCAGCCCACTGGAGTCGCAATGAGCGAACAGATCCAGCAGGCCATCCAGACGTTGACACGGGTCGTGGGCGAGAAGCCCGCGGCCGCCAAGGCCGTGTTCCGCGCCTCGACCATCTCCACGGCCGACGCCTTCACGACGGACACGGTTCCGGCCGGCTTCGAGCGAGTCACCTTCGCGACCCGCGTGACCTCATCCGAGCCCGAGGAGAAGATCGCGGCGCTGGCGAGGGCGGTCGAGCAGCACTGCCCGGTCCTCGACATCCTCCGCAGGCCCATCGAGGTCTCCGGCGCCTTCCTGCACGTCACGCCTGACGCCGCCCGCGACGCAGCCTGAGGACGTCATGGCCACCTCATCCAACGCCGCCATCCCCCCCTGGCACCGACGCGAGGACACCTGGGCCGTCTTCATCGCGCTCGGGCTGGTGCTCGGCGTCACCCTCGCCTTCTTCCTTGGAGGCGGCCGCGCCGTGTCGGCGACCGCGCTCTCGATCCCGACCTGGTCGGAGGGTCACAAGCTGGTCGGCGCCCTGTCGGCGAACCCGTTCGCGCCGCTGGCGCTGTTCGGCCTCTTCCTGGCCGCCTTCTCCGGCGCCGCACTGGTCCTCGGCTGGAACGCCGCCAGGTACGCGGCCGGATTCGGCCTCCTCTTCGCCTTCTCCATCCTGGTGACGGCGCTCGGCTCGAACGCCTTCCTCAAGCAGTGGCAGCTCGAGACACCGCTGCTGGCCCTGGCCGTCGGCATCCTGCTCGGCAACACCGTGAAGCTGCCCGGCTGGTTCCAGTCGGCGCTCCGCACCGAGTTCTACGTGAAGGTCGGCATCGTCCTGATGGGCGCCACCTTGCCCTTCTCGATCATCCTGCAGGCCGGGCCGCTGGCCATCGCCCAGGCCACCATCGTCGCGGTCACCACCTTCGTGGCCATCTACTTCGCGGCGACGCGACTCTTCGGGCTCGACCCCCGCTTCGGCGCCACCCTCGGCGCCGGCGGCTCCATCTGCGGGGTGTCGGCGGCCATCGCCATCGGCGGCGCCTGCCGGGCCGAGAAGAGCCACGTCTCCGTCGCCATCTCGATGGTCATCCTCTGGGCGGTGGCGATGATCTTCGCCCTGCCCTATGCCTCGCGCCTGCTCGGCCTGGCACCCGGCGTGGCTGGCGCCTGGATCGGGACCTCCGAGTTCGCCGACGCCGCCGGCTTCGCGGCCGCGGGCACCATCGGCGATGAGCGCGCCATCAAGACCTTCACCCTCATGAAGGTGGTGGGACGCGACATGTTCGTCGGCGTCTGGGCCGTGGTGGTGGCCTACCTCTCTGTCACGCGATGGGACCGTGGGAACGCGGGCGCTGCCGAGAAGGTCGGGCTCGGCGAGATCTGGCGCCGCTTCCCCCGCTTCATCCTCGGGTTCCTCGCCGCCTCCCTGTTCGTCACCGTGGTCCTCGCCTCCATCGACTCGACCAGCGGCACGCAGTACGCCAAGGAGGCGATCGGGCCGCTCAAGACGCTCCGCGGCTGGGCCTTCACCTGGACCTTTCTCTCGATCGGCTTCACCACCCGCTTCCGCGAGCTCACCCGCTTCGGCTGGCGGCCCTTCGCCGCCTTCACGGTGGGGGTGCTCGTCAACGTGCCGCTCGGCTACTGGCTCTCGACCTCGGTGTTCGAGAGCTACTGGTTGGCGGTGAAGTGAGGCGCGCCGTGGTCGATCACCTCACCCGCATCTTCGTCGACGCCGAGGGCGACCGCGCCAGTGACCTGGCGGGCGCCCTGGCGCTGCGCGGCTTCACCGTGGCCACGACGAGCGGGCGCCTCGTCGCCGACTCCACCACGGTCGAGGCTGGGGAGGCCAAGGGCCACCTCCGCTCGCTCGGCTATGCCGATCGGGAGTACCGGGTCCACGTGGAGTACGCCCGGCGATGGGGGTTCCTGTGACCGCGACTCTCCTTCCCCTCTTCGTCAAGCTGGACGGCCGCAGCGCCGTGGTGGTGGGCGGCGGGGCCATGGCGACGCTGCGCGTCCGGCAACTGGTCGAGGCCGGAGCGCGCGTGAAGGTGATCGCACCAGAGATCCGGGACGAGGTGGCCTCCCTGGCGGCGGAGGCGCACCGTCGTCCGTTCCGGGAGGAGGACCTGGATGGGGCCTGGTTGGCGGTCGCCGCCGCCACGCCCGAGGTGAACCGTGCCGTGGCTCGCGCCGCCGAAGCGCGGCGGATCTTCGTGAACGCCGTCGACGATCCCGGGCGGGCGACCGCTTACACCGGGGGCGTGGTCCGGCGGGGCGCCGTGACCGTGGCCATCTCGACCGGCGGACGGGCCCCGGCGCTGACCGGGCTGCTCCGTGAGGCGCTCGACGCCCTCCTCCCCGCCCGGCTCCAGGACTGGGTGACGGCGGCCGAGGTCGAACGGCCCAGGTGGAAGCGCGATGCGGTGGCGCTCCCTGAGCGCCGGCCGCTCCTGCTCAGGAAGCTGAACCAGCTCTACGCGAACCAGTCGCCGCCCCAGGGGGAGCCCCGAGTGCCGCCCGGAGTCGTTTCCCTGGTAGGCGCCGGCCCAGGCGACGCCGCGCTGCTCACCCGCCGTGCTGCCGAACGCCTCCGCTACGCCGACGTCGTCTACTACGACGCCTTGGTTCACCCCGAGGTCCTGGACCTCGCGCCCACGGCGCACCGGTTCTTCGTCGGGAAGCGTGCGGGCAAGCCGAGCCTCTCGCAGCGCACCATCGAGGGGCTGCTGGTCCGTGCCGCCCGGCGCGGCCTGCGTGTCGTCCGGCTCAAGTGCGGTGACCCGTTCGTCTTTGGCCGCGGTGGCGAGGAGGCCCTGGCGCTGACCGAGGCGGGCGTCCCGTTCGAGGTGGTGCCCGGCGTCTCGGCCGCCATCGCCGGGCCGGGGCTTGCCGGCATCCCGGTGACGCACCGCGGGCTGGCCGCCGGGTTCGCGGTCGTCTCGGGCCACGGCGAGACCTCGTATGGTCCCATCCTCGACGGCCTCTCACCCGGCTCCCTCTCGGTGGTCGTCCTCATGGGGCTCGGCGAGCGAGGTCGCATCGCCGAGCGGCTCCTGGCTCGCGGCTGGTCAAGCCAGACCCCTGCCGCAATCGTCCTGGGAGCCTCGACCGCAGAGGCCTTCACCTGGCGCGGCCTCCTCGGCGAGCTCGGCGAGGCGTCCCCTCCACCGGGTCGATCTCACCTCCCCGGAACCATCGTGATCGGCGCCGTCGCAGCCCTCTCCCTCGCCTCCCTCGACTCCCTCGACTCGCGGCCCAAAGTCCCGGACGCGGTCCGCGACGTCGCCCGCACCGCTTGAAAGGCCCGACGTGACCTCCTCCAGCGCAGCCGAACCCCGCCCGCCCGCCACCTTCGCGGATGCCGCCGAGATCACCGCCTTCGCCGAGACCCTGGCGCGCTTCGAGCGTGGTGAGATCGACGCCGAGGCCTGGCGCGCCTACCGGGTGGCTCGCGGCGCCTACGGACAGCGCCAGGACGGCGTCCACATGCTGCGCGTCAAGGTTCCCCAGGGCGCCGCTTCATCGAGCCAGCTCCGCGCCCTGGCCGAGGTGGCCCGGCGCTTCTCGGGTGGCGGCCTCCACGTCACCACCCGCCAGAACGTCCAGCTCTACTTCGTGAAACCTGCCGACCTCGAGCCGGCGATGCGCCAGCTCGCCGAGGCCGGACTGACGACCTCTGGCTCGGGGGGCAACACGGTGAGGAACGTGGTGGCTTGCCCGTACGCTGGGGTGGCGAAGGACGAGCTCTTCGACGTCACGCCATACGCCGAGGCCTTCACCCGCCACTTCCTCCGGCACCCGCTCGGGCAGTCCCTGCCGCGCAAGTTCAAGGTCGCCTTCGAGGGCTGTGGGGAGGACCACGTCGGCACCGCCATCCAGGACCTCGGGTTCCGGGCGCGGCTGCGCGGCGAGGGCCCGACCTCCGCCCGGGGGTTCGCCGTCACCGTCGCGGGTGGCACCTCGACCCTCTGCACCTCCGGGGCCTTGCTCCTGGAGTTCCTCCCGGCCGGAGAGATCCTCGCGGTGGGGGAGGCGGTGGTCCGGGTGTTCCACGCCCACGGCGACCGCGTGAACCGGCAGCGAAACCGGCTCAAGTTCCTGGTCCGGTCACTCGGCTTCGAGGCCTTCCGTGAACTGGTGCTGGCGGAGCTCGAGCGGATACGCAACGAGGGCGCGCCACGCCTCCCATTCGACCCGGAGAAGACGATCGTCGAGCTGGCCCCGGCTTCACGACCCTCGACGGCGCCTCCCGCAGGCGCGCGAGAGACTTTTGCAGCCACCAACACAAGGCCCCAGCGGCAGGCCGGGTACTCCACCGTCGTTATCTCCCTTCCCCAGGGCGACGCAACGGGCGCGCAGTTCGAGGGGATGGCCTGGCTTGCGAAGGCTTACGGCGATGGCGCCGTCCGGTTCACGGGCGGCGGCCACCTCCTCATGCGGTGGATCAGGAATGGCGACCTGCCCGCGCTCCATGCGCGCCTGGCCGCTGCGGGGCTCGGGCGTGACGGGGCGGGAAGCGCCGCCGATGTCCTGGTTTGCCCGGGCGCCGAGGTGTGCCGCCTCGCCGTGACCGAGACCCGTGAGCCCGCCCGCCTCATCGAGGAGGAGGTCCGGCGCACGCTGGCCCCCCCTGGCCTGGAGGCGAGGCTCCCGGTACGCATGTCAGGCTGCCCGAACGGCTGCAGCCAGCACCACGTCGCCGCCATCGGCCTCCAGGGCAGCATCCGCAAGGCCGGTGGCGAGCCCACGCCGCACTACCTGGTGCTGCTTGGGGGCTACGTCCACGATGGCGGGGCGGTCTTCGGCCAGGCCGCGGCCACGATCCCGGCCGGCCTCGCCCCTGCCGTCGTGGCTCGCCTGGCGAGCCTGTACCTCGAGGAGCGCCTCGACGGCGAGAGCGCAGGTGCCTACCTGGCCCGGGAGTTCGACCGGGCCAGCCAGGCCGTCGCAGAACTGTGCCAGCCAGGAAGTCGTCCGCCCGAACGCCGTAGCGCTTGACACGTCGTCAACAAGCTCCGGGGAGGCACAGCTTCCTCTTGACCGTCACGGTCTCCGACGCGGCCAGCTCCTCGAAGGCGATCGCCACCAAGCTCAACGTGCGTTAGGGCAAGCGGTATGAATCACGGAGAGCGGATGCCACTCCGGGTGAATTGGACGCGTGCGTCCATCCAGATCTCGAGCCGCTGCCCCAGCCGAGGTCGGCCCGGGCCCTGGCCAAGCTGCGGTGGTGGCGTTCATGGGGCTCCGATCGCACGAACCAGGGTCGAGCTACCGGGGCGCGCCCTCGTCTCCGACCGGCCGGGACAGCCGCTCCAGCAGCGCCGCCATCCCCGCCTTGTCCAGCCGGCGCTCGGCGATGGCGATCATGGCGTCGTAGAGGCTGATTCTCGGCGATGTGGAAGGCGTAGGCACCGGCCATCGCGAAGAGCGACTCGTGGACAAACCGCCCGCCGAAGGTCGCTCTGGGCGTGGCGATTGCGGACTCCAGCAGCCCCTGGTCGCGCAGGCCGTCGCCGCCCCCGAACCGGGCGAGCTGCTCCCGGTGGATGAGGAGCACGTCCTCAAGGTCGAGGAAATCCGGGTCGTTCACCGAGCGAGCTTCCTCAGGCTCTCGGCGTGCTCGTGCATGGCTCGGTCGATGGCGGCCTTCACCCGGTCGCGCCTCGGCTTCCTCACCGGCGCGATGATCAGCTTCCCGCCCTCGGTGGTCATGTCGAGCTCGGTCTCGCGGGTGATGTCGAGCAGCTCGAGGATGGGCTTCTCGATGACGATGCCGAGGCTGTTGCCGATGGCCGAGAGCTTCTTGCGCATGGTCGGGCTCCGTTCTGACCAATGTATAACTTCGCCCTCGCTCTGGGGCAAGCCCCGTGAGATCGGGCGGCGGTTGGCCAGCCCTTGAGGCTACTCCACTCTGAAGAGAGAGCGCACCTACGGGTCGCCACCGGGGACCAGCGCTTCCGACCCCACCGCACGGGCCAACTCCGCTTCGGCCTCCCTGGCCTCTAGGAGAGCCTCCACGTGCTCCCGCCTGGCTTCCACGGCTCCCCGCCTGATCAGCAGGAGCTCGGCGATTCCGATCTTGCCCGCCTCGTAGGCCATCCCCGCAAGCGTGACGTTCGCGTCAGCGCTCTGGATGGCCTCTCCCTCGTAGGCGGCCACGGCCTCGGCAGCGTCCCGGCTCCGCTCGACCGCGAGCCTCACCTCGGCCTGGACCCGTCGCTCCACCGCCGCCAGCTCCGCGACAGCCTTGGAGAGTCGAGCTGCCGCGACGCCACGTCCAGCCTGATTCCGGTTGGAGACCGGAAGCTCCAGCGTCACGGTTCCGACCAGGATGTCCGCGCCCTCTTCTCTTGCGTACCTGGCGCCTACCACGGGCGACGGGTAAGCCTCGCGCTCCGCCAGCCTCCCCTCAGCCTCGGCGGCCCTGGCCTCGCGACGCGCCGCCATGAGATCTGGCCGCACCGCGAGGGCCTTGGCCACGAGCGCCTCGACGTTGACCGAGGCCGCGACTGGTGGCGCAAGCTCGCCATCGAGCTCGAGTCGTGCGCCCGCGTCCGCTCCGAGCAGGTTTCGAAGCTCCGCACGTGCAGTTGCGGCCCGTCGCGTCGCCACGGCCACCGAGAGCGCGGCACGGCCAGCCTCGGTCCTGGCAGCGTTCACCTCGAGCTGCGACACGCCCCCGAGCTCGGCGCGCCGCTGGACCGATCGGACGGAATCTCGGGTCACGACGAGGTCCTCTCGCGCGAACGCGACCAACCGCTCCGTCGCCAGGGCGCGTGCAAACGCAGCCCGCACTTCGGCCGCGAGTCCAACCCGCCGTGCCGCCAGGCGGGCTTCCGCGGCCTCCCGCGCTGCCGCCGCCACCTCGATCCGGGCACCTCGCTGGCCGAAGAGCTCGAGGCGTTGGGCCAGTGACGCTTCGACGTCGGTGGTGTGCTGGTCGCCGTGGCGCCGGGGACCCGCCCCAACCGAAACCTCTGGGTTGTGCTGCACCACCAGCTCCGCGCCGCCGAGCCGCGCGCTGGCCGCATGGACCTCTGCGGTGAAGTTCGCGATCTCCGAGTTCCGTTCGAGCGCGTACTCGACCGCCCGCTGGCACGTGAGCGGCTCCGCTCGCGCCGCCCAAGCCAGAAGGAGGGCGGCCGTCGCCGCGATGACCTTGGCGCTCATCGCCGTTCCTCCTGGGCCACCGAGAGTTCAAGGGAGGCGGCATTGGACTCTGGCCCTCCCTCGGCCTCCACCTCCCCATCGCCTCGCTCGCCGTCGCGCCTGGCGCGGAGCGCCGTGAACAAGACCGGCAAGACAAGTAGCGTCAGCGCCGTGGACGAGAGAATGCCGCCAATGACAACGGTCATCGGCCAGTAAGCCAGTCTCTGCCCGTAAAAGTCATCGTAAACGCTAACGAAATGCCGGAGCCGCCCTGTAAGCCGGGTTCTGTTCCGCGAGTTTCCCCGCGGCGACGAACATTCATCTGGGACACGCGTTGCCGCGTGCCTCGAGCGGGCTACCCGGAGGCGTGGGGCGGGCCGCCCTTCGCCCCGCCTCTCGGCGGAGCAGCCTCCCTATGTGCCCTTGCACCAGGTGGGGTTTGCCGTGCCGCCCCTGTCACCAGGAGCGCGGTGCGCTCTTACCGCACCCTTTCACCCTTGCCACGCACGCCGTGAGGCGCCGTTCGGCGGTCTGCTCTCTGTGGCACTTTCCTGCGGGTCGCCCCGACCGGTCGTTAACCGGCACCTTGCCCTCTGGTGCCCGGACTTTCCTCGGCAGACACGAGTTCTGACGCGTTCGTCCGGACGGCTCCAGCGGGACGGGAGATAGCACGCGCCTCAGCGCCGCGCCATGGCGCCCCGACCGCCCTGCCCTGCGGCGCGCTTCACGCCGCGCTTCGGGCACAGCTCGGCGACCGGGCAGCGCTCGCAGGCCGGCGCCCGGGCCGTGCAGCAGCGCCGCCCATGCCAGACCAGCAGCTGGTGGCCGGTGGCCCAGAGCTCCACCGGGAAGAGCTGCCGCAGCTCGGCCTCGACCTTCCCCGGCGCCAGCTGGCGGGTGAAGCCGAGCCGGCGCGAGAGCCGCCCCACGTGCGTGTCGACCGGGAAGGCCGCCTCGACCCCCTGCTGCAGCAGGATGACGCCGGCCGACTTCTGCCCCACACCCGGCAGCGCCTCGAGCTCGTCGCGGGTGCGCGGCACCACCCCACCGTGGACCTCGACGATGCGCCGCGCCGCCGCACCGATCGCCCTGGCCTTGTTCCTGAAGAGCCCGAGCGTCCTGATGTGCGGCCAGAGCTGCTCCGGCTCGGCGCCGGCCAGCGCTGGCGCGTCCGGGAAGGCGGCGAAGAGGCCGGGCGTGGCGCGGTTCACGCCCTTGTCGGTCGACTGGGCCGAGAGGATCACCGCCACCATGAGCTGCAGGTCGCTCGTGAAGTCGAGCTCGATGCGCGCGCCAGGCATGGCCACGTCGAGCCGCCGGAGCACCTCGAGGGCCCGGGCCCGCTCGGCGCCGGACACCCTCCGGCGTCGGGCCTCCGCTCGCGGGCGCCTCTTCGCACCGGTCTTCGCCGCTCTCCGTGCCGCCATGCGGGGCGGATGCTAGCATCGCCCGCCGCCATTCCCTGGAGAACCGCATGACCCCCATCGATCTCCGCTCCGACACCGTCACCAGGCCAACCGTGGCGATGCGCGCCGCCATGGCCGCCGCCGAGGTGGGCGACGACGTCTTCGGCGAGGACCCGACCGTCAACCGGCTGCAGGGGACCGTCGCCGAGCTGCTCGGCAAGGAGGCCGGGCTCTTCGTCCCCTCCGGCACCATGGCCAACCAGCTCGCCCTCGGCACGCTCACCCGCCCAGGCGACGAGGTGGTCTGCGACGCCGCCGCCCACTGCATCTCCTTCGAGGGCGGCGGGCTGGCCGCGCTCTGGGGGGTCCAGCCGCGCCCCATCGCCGCGCCGCGCGGCATCCTCGAACCGGAGGCGGTCGAGGCGGCGCTGCGGCCGGTGGCCGACCACTACCCGCGCACCCGCGTCATCGAGGTCGAGAACACGCACAACCGGGGCGGCGGCGCCGTCTACCCGCTGGCACGGGTCCAAGCCCTCGGGGCGCTGGCCAGGAAGCACGGCCTCGACCTCTACATGGACGGGGCCAGGCTCTGGAACGCCTCGGCCGCCTCAGGTGTGTCGCTGGCCGACTTCGCCGCGCCCGCGGCCCTGGTCTCTGTCTGCCTCTCGAAGGGGCTGGGGGCACCGGCCGGCTCGGTGCTCTGCGGTCCGCGCGACCACGTGGCCACGGCGCGGCGACTCCGCAAGCGGCTCGGCGGCGGCATGCGCCAGGCCGGCATCCTGGCCGCGGCCGGCCTCCACGCCATCGAGCACCACCGCACCCGCCTCACCGAGGATCACGCCAACGCGAGAAGGCTCGGCCAGCTGGTGGCGGCGCTGCCCGGCGCGAAGCTGCTCCACCCGGTCGACACCAACCTGGTCTTCGTCATTTTCGAGGGGCAGAGCGCCGCCGAACTCACCAAGCGCTTCGCCGCGGCCGGCGTGCTCGGACTGCCCGAGGGCTCTCGCCCTGATCTGGTCCGCTTCATCACCCACCTCGACGTCTCGGCAGCCCAGATAGAGGAGGCGGGGCGGCGGCTGGCCGGCGCGCTCGGCGCTTGAGGCACCTCGTCTGGTCAGGCCGGGCCGGGCTGGAGCGCTCCCGCCGGGAGGCGATCTTCTGGGTGGCGGCGGGCGTCACCCTTGGCAGGCCGGCTCCGCTCGAGCGCGCCAGCTGAACCGGCCCGGTCGTCCCCTTCGGCCTGGCGGCCGGGGTATTTTCGCCTGGGGCCCTGTCGTGCGACCATCGGCGGGTGCCTTGCCCGTTCCACTACGCTCGGTCTGTGCCGGTCTCCCGGTTGGTCCCGCGCCGGTTGGTTCCGCTCATACCGGTCCTGTTGCTGGCAGCGCTGTTCGCGTCGGCCGGCTGCGCCACGGCCCCGCCGCCACGTAAGCTGACCTTCCGGGAGGCCGGATTGCTCGACGGCGGGCCTGCCCCGGCGACGGACGGCTCGCGGCCGCCCGAAGCTCGACCGGACGCCGCTCGACCGGACGCCGAGCGACCGTCCGGGGAACGTCCGTCCGCCCCGCGGGCCCTGGTGCTCGAGCCACACCAGCCGCTCGCTCCGCCGGTCCGCGACGCGGCCCCCAGGGCGGTCGCCAGCGAGCCGCCAGACGGGCCTCCCATAGATCCCCTGCTGCTCCGCTTCGCCGCCGAGGCCCGCAGCCGCCGCTTCCAGGTCGCGGCCAACCGCGGCTTCCCGCCCGAGGCCGAGGCGGCCTGGCGCGGGCTGGTGGCTCGGCTCGACGACTACCTGGCGCGGCCGCTCCCGCAGACCCCGCTGCTGGAGCTGGTCCGCTCCAGCGTGACGCTCGAGGCCGAGTGGGAGTTCGACCGGCGCCGCTACGGCCCGCCGCCGGCCGACCTCGCCCGGCTCGTCCTTGGCCGGGACCAGCGGCTCTCGCGCCGCATCGCCACCTCGCGGGCCATCGGCGCGAGCATGTTCGCGGCCCGGCCGCCCGGCCGGCTCCGCTGGCCCATCGTGAACGCAGGCCTCTCCTCCGGCTTCGGCTATCGCGACCACCCGCTCAACGGCACGCGCCAGATTCACGCCGGCATCGATCTCGCCGCGGATCTCGGGCGCGTGGTCAGCGCGGCGGCGCAGGGCTACGTGGTGAGCGCCACCTGGGCCGGCGGCTACGGGCTGCTGGTCGAGGTGCGCCACACGGGCGACCTGACCACCCGCTACGGCCACCTCTCGGCGCTGCTCTGCGCCCCGGGCGACGCCCTCGACCCCGGCTCGCCCATCGGACTCATCGGCCAGACCGGCCTCGCCACCGGTCCGCACCTCCACTTCGAGGTCTGGGAGGGTGGCCAGGTGCGAGATCCGCTGGCCTTCATCGGCGGCGGCACCGGGCTGGCCCCGCCTTACGCGGCGGCCGCGCTCTCGGGCGGGCCGCGGTGATCGGCGCCGCGGTGCTGCTGGCGCTGCTCTCCAGCGCGGAGCTGCAGGTCCCGGCCGGCGCACCGCTCCCCGAGGCCATCTCCCGCGCCTCTCCGGGCGACACCCTCCGGCTCGGCCCGGGGGAGCACCGCGGTGGGCTCGGCCGGCTGGCCGGCCTGACCGTGATCGGGGCCGGCGCCGGGGTCACCTTCGTGCTGGCTCCCCCCGGCGAGGACGGCGCCAGCGTCGACGGCGACGCGACGCTGCGCGGGCTGTCGCTCATCGCCGGGCCGGCGCGGAGCGCGCTCAAGGCGCTCGGCGGGACGGTCCAGCTGATCGACGTGGCGCTCGTCGGCGGCGCCAGCGGGCTCTTCGTCGACGGCGGCCGGGTCACCGGGCGCGGCATCTGGCTGCAAGGGGACTTCGGGCTGCTGCAGCGGAGCGGGACGGTGTCGCTCACCGGCGTCACCGCCACCGGCCGGCACGCCGGCATCGCGCTGCTCTCCGGCGAGCTCGATCTCTCCCGCGCCGCCGTCACCGGCCCGTCGTCGGAGGCGGCGGTCACCATCGGCGGCGGGACGGCGCACCTCGCGGAGTCGGTCTACCGGGCCGGCGGCCCGTCCGGCCTCGCGGTGGCGGGCGGCCGGGTCATCGCCCACGACCTGACCATCTCCGGCCCGCGCGAGCAGAACGGGGTCGGCGGCGACTGCCTGCTGGTGCTGCGGGGAAGCGTCGAGCTCTCCTGGAGCGAGCTCACCGGCTGCGGCGGCGCGGCCGTCGAGGCGGCCCGGTCCGAGCTGGTGCTCGACGGGGTCGACGCCGGCGGCGGGGCGGCCGGGGGTTTCATCTTCACCGACAGGACCCGGGCCGAGCTCAAGGCCACCCTGGTCACAGGCCGTGGCCCGGGGCTGGTGGCTGCGCAGGGGGCCCTGGTCCGGACCTGGCAGGCGCGCACCTGGACCGATCCTGCGCTCTGGGTCGACTGCGGCTCCGGCGCCCGCGTCGAGCAGCTCGACGCCCACGGCGCACGCCAGCCCTGCGACCCACCCGCAGGGAAGTAGCGCGCTTTTCGTTGGGACCATTGCCCCGAAGGGGCTGGCCAACGGCTCGACTTCCGGCCCCCGGCATGACAGGTATGTGTGGCGTGCCGCCCCGGCCGGGAGGCGCGTCCAGACCGGGAGCCGGCCACCCGATGCAGATCAACCTGCGGAAGGCGATGTTCGTCCTTCCCAACCTCTTCACGGTCAGCTCGATCTTCCTCGGGTTCTACGCGCTCGTGCTCTGCTCGGGCGAGGCCACCCCGCTGCAGCTCTACCAGGCCGCGCTCGCCATCTTCTTCGCCATGTTCTTCGACGCCTTCGACGGGCGCGTGGCGCGGATGACCAAGACCCAGAGCGACTTCGGCATGCAGCTCGACAGCCTCGCCGATGTCATGAGCTTCGGCGCCGCCCCGGGGCTGCTGGTCTACAAGTGGGCGCTGGCCCCGATGGGCGCGCTCGGCCTCTTCCTCTCCTTCTCCTTCGCGGCCTGCGGCGCCCTGCGCCTGGCCCGCTTCAACGTCCTGGCGATGCGCGGTGACAAGGGCTCCTCGCGCTTCTTCGTCGGCCTGCCCATCCCGCTTGCGGCCGGCACCGTGGTGGCGCTGGTGATCGCCCACTACGCCGAGTTCCAGCAGAACATCGGCCCGTCCATCCAGGTTCCGGTGGCGGTGGTGGTGGCGCTGCTCTCCTTCCTGATGGTCTCGCCGGTCCGCTACCGGACCTTCAAGGACGCCCACCTCTCCGGCAAGAGCTTCGCGATCCTCGGCCTGTTGCTGCTGGCCGGCCTGGCCATCGCCATCAAGACCCGCCCCTCCTTCGTGCTGGTGGTCTTCATGCTGGCCTACGTCGCCATTGGGCTGGCCGAGACCCTCTTCGTCCGGCCGCACCCGCCGGCCCCGGCCGAGCTGCCGCCTGCCATCCGCGCCGAACTGGAGGCCGACGAGGCCCTCGAACTCGACGACCCGGACGACGACAAGGACGACAAGTCCGAGGGCGACGAGTACATCTAGTGCCGCGACCCACCCCCTCCGCGAGGCCAGACGGCTGGACCCTGCTGGCCGCCTGGGGTCCCTGCGGCTTCTCCCCGGTCGCCCCCGGCACCGTCGGCACGCTCGGCGCCGTCCCGCTGGCCTGGGCCGTGGCCCGCCTCGAGCCGCTGGCCGCCTGGGCGTTCCTGCTCGCCTTCTTCGCGCTCGCGGTCCACGCCGCCACCCGGGCCGCGGGATGGTGGCGGGTGGTCGACGCCCCCGGCATCGTCATCGACGAGGTGCTCGGCTACCTGGTGACGGTCGCCTTCCTCCCCTTCACCTGGCAGGTGGCGCTGGCCGGCTTCGTCCTCTTCAGGGTCTTCGACATCCTCAAGCCCTGGCCGATCTCGCGCATCGACCGCTGGAAGACCGGTGCCGGCGTGGTGCTCGACGACGTGGCGGCCGGCCTCTTCGCCTGGGCCGGGCTGAAGCTGCTGCTCCACTACGTCCCGGGGCTCTTCGCGTGAGCCTCTCCGTCGAGCTGCTGGCCACCGGCGACGAGCTGCTCACCGGGCAGGTGGTCGACACCAACTCCCCGTGGCTCATGGACCGACTCTGGGACGCTGGCGTCATGGTGGGGCGCAAGACGCTGGTCGGCGACGATCGCGAGGTGCTCGAGGCGGCGCTCCGCGAGACCACCGGCCGCGCCGACTTGGTGATCATGAGCGGGGGACTCGGGCCGACCGAGGACGACCTGACCGCCGAGTGCGTGGCCCGGGTCATGGGCCTGCCGCTCGAGCCGCACGCCCCCTCGCTGGCCGCCATCGCCGAGCGGTTCCAGCGCATGGGGCGGACCATGACCCCGAACAACGCCAAGCAGGCCCGCTTCCCGCGCGGCGCCACCATCCACCCCAACCGCTGGGGGACCGCGCCGGGCTTCACGGTCCAACTCGGCCGCGCCGCGCTCACCTGCCTGCCGGGCGTGCCGGCCGAGTACCGCGGCCTGGCCGAGGAGGTGGTGCTCCCGTGGGTGGCGGCCCGGCTCGGGTCCGCCCCGGCCGCGCGGGTCCTCAAGCTGCTCGGCCTCGGCGAGTCGGCCGCTGACCAGGCCATGCGCCCGGTCATGGACGACCCGGCCCACCGCGGCGTCCGCTTCGGCTACCGCGCCCACTTCCCCGAGGTTCACCTGAAGTGGACGGTCACCGGCCCCGGGGCCGAGCCGCGCGCCGCCGCCATCGAGGCCGCGGTCCGCGCCCTCTTCGGCGACGCGGTCTGGGGGAGCGGCAAGGAGGAGCTGGCGGCGCTGCTGGTGGCGCGGCTCGCCGCGCGGCGGGAGAAGGTGGCGCTGGCCGAGAGCTGCACCGGCGGCCTGCTCGCCTCGCTGGTCACGGCCGTGCCCGGCGCCTCGGCGGTGCTCGACCTCGGCGTGGTGGCCTACGCCAACGAGATGAAGACCCGGGTGCTGGGCGTCGAGGAGGCCCTGCTGGGCGCAAGCGGCGCCGTCTCCGAGCCGGTGGCCCGGGCCCTGGCCGAGGGGGCGAGGAGCATCGCCGGGGCCACCTGGGGGCTTGGCATCACCGGCATCGCCGGCCCGGACGGAGGGACGCCGGAGAAGCCGGTCGGCACCGTCCACCTGGCGCTGGCCGGCCCCGGCGGGACCGAGGCGGTGGCCAGGCTCTACCGCGGCGATCGCGAGCGGGTGCGCCGCGCCGCCGCCTTCGAGGCCCTCGACCTGCTCCGCCGGGCGCTGCTCCGATAGCCGGCCCGCCGGCCGGGTTCCTCCGCCTCGCGCCGGCTTCGACCCCTGCCTCCGCCGGCTGGCACCCTCCACTAGGCCGCCTCCTCGTCGGGCGCCTCCACCGCCACCACCCGTTCCACCTCGGCCTGCGCCGCCTTGAGCCGCTCCGTCACCCGGGCGAAGGCCTCCGGGTGGGCGCGCAGCCACTCGGCCGCCCGCTCGCGCCCCTGGGCGATCCGCTCCCCGTCGAGCGCATAGTGGGTCCCCGACTTCTCCAGGATGCCGCGCTCGCTGGCCAGGTCGACCGCCTCGGCGAACCGATCGATGCCGACGCCGTAACGGATGTCGAACTCGGCCTCTCGGAACGGCGGCGCCACCTTGTTCTTCACGACCTTGACCCGGGTGCGGTTGCCGACCACCTTGTCCCCCTCCTTCACCTGCCCGATGCGCCGGATGTCGAGCCGCACCGAGGCGTAGAACTTGAGGGCATGGCCGCCGGTGGTGGTCTCGGGGTTGCCAAAGACCACGCCGATCTTCATGCGGATCTGGTTGATGAAGATCACCAGGGTCTGGTTCCGCGAGACCACCGCGGTCAGCTTGCGCAGGGCCTGGCTCATGAGCCTCGCCTGCAGCCCCATGTGGGCGTCGCCCATCTCTCCCTCGATCTCGGCTTTGGGGACCAGCGCCGCCACCGAGTCGACCACCACCAGGTCCACCCCGCTGGAGCGGACCAGCTGCTCGGTGATCTCGAGGGCCTGCTCCCCGGTGTCGGGCTGGGAGATCAGCAGATCTGCCAGCTTGATCCCGAGGTGGCGCGCGTAGGTGACGTCGAGGGCGTGCTCGGCGTCGATGAAGGCCGCCACCCCGCCCAACTTCTGCACCTCGGCGATGGCGTGGAGCGCCAGCGTGGTCTTGCCCGAGGACTCCGGCCCGAAGATCTCGACCACCCGACCGCGCGGCAGCCCCCCCACCCCGAGGGCCAGGTCGAGCCCGAGCGATCCGGTCGGGACCACCGCCAGCGGCGGCGCCTCGGTCTCGTCGCCGAGCCGCATCACCGAACCCTTGCCGAACTGCTTCTCGATCGCCCCCAGCGCCTGGGTCAGCGCCTTCATCCGCTCCGTGATCTTGCTCATGCGCGGCTGCTCTTTCTCCGCCCCGGGGGGCGGTCTGGTGGGCCTGGAAGGGCCCGGTGGTCAGCTGATGGCCCGGTCGAGGCCGCGGTACTGGATCGCCTCGGCGACGTGGTCGGCGCCGATGGCCTCGGCCTCCTCGAGGTCGGCGATGGTGCGGGCCACGCGCAGCACCTTGTCGTGGGCCCGGGCCGAGAGGCCGAGCTTCTCCATGGTGGCGGTGAGGAGCCGCCGACCGGTCGCGTCGATCGCGCAATGGCGCCGGAAGAGCGCGCCGCGCAGCCGGGCGTTGAGGCGTCCCTTCGGGTCCCGCGCCGCCGAGCGGGCCCGCACCCGCGCCACCCGCGCCCGCACCTCGGCGCTGAAGGGACCGCCCCCGGTGGCGCCGAGCGCGGCCGGCGGCACGGCGGGCACGTCGACGTGGAGGTCGATGCGATCGAGCAGCGGCCCGCTGATGCGCCGGCGGTAGGTCAGCAGCTCGTTGGTGGTGCAGCGGCAGCGCCGGGTCAGGTCCCCGTGGTGGCCGCAGGGGCACGGGTTCATGGCCGCCACCAGCGCGAAGGTGGCCGGGTAGGTCACGCTCCGCCCCGCCCGCGCCAGGGTCACCTCGCCGTCCTCGGCCGGCTGCCGCAGGCACTCGAGGACGTGGCGGCGGAACTCGGGCAGCTCGTCGAGGAAGAGGACACCGTGGTGCGCCAGCGAGACCTCGCCGGGCCGCGGCGGGGCCGAGCCGCCCACCAGCCCGGCGTCGGAGACCGAGTGGTGCGGCGCGCGGAAGGGGCGCTCGGTGAGCAGCCCGCGGTGGCGGGTCAGCCCGGCCACGCTGTGGACCATGGTCGCCTCGATCGCCTCGTCGAAGTCGAGCGGCGGCAGCAGCCCGGGCAGCCGGCGCGCCAGCATGGTCTTGCCGCCGCCGGGCGGCCCGAAGAGGAGCAGGTTGTGGCCACCGGCCGCCGCCACCTCCAGGGCCCGCTTGGCCACCTCCTGCCCTGCCACGTCGCACAGATCGAGCGGCGGCGGCGACTCGGGGGCCGCCGGCGCCTCGCCGAGCGGCGGCAGCGGGGCCTGCCCGCGCGCCCAGGCCACCACCTGGGCGATGTGCCGGATGGCGTGGACGGTGAGCCCCTCCACCACCGCCGCCTCGTGGCCGTTGGCCTCGGGGACCACCAGGGCCCGGGCCCCGGCGCGCCGGGCCGTCATGGCGATGGGCAGCACGCCGCGGACCGGCCGCACCTCTCCCGAGAGCGACAGCTCGCCGACGAACTGGATCCCCTCGAGCGCCGCCGGGGGCAACTCGTTGCTGGCGGCCAGCAGGGCCACCGCCATGGGGAGATCGAGCCCGGCGCCGTCCTTGCGCAGGTCGGCCGGGGCCAGGTTGATCACCACGCGCTTGCTGGGGAGCGTGACCCCGCAGTTGCGCACCGCCGCCACCACCCGGACGTTGGCCTCGGCGACGGCGCCGGCCGCCAGGCCGACCATGAAGACCTTGGGCAGGCCGTTCGAGGTCTCGACCTCGACGTCGACCGGGATTGCCTCGATGCCCAGGACCACCGCGGAGCGGACGCACGCCAGCATGCAGCAGCGCAGAGCAGCCGGCGTGCCAGCCTGGATGGGCCTGAATCGGGCCGGGGGCTGCGCCGGGCGGGCCGGGAGTCGGCCGATCGGGCCGCGGCGCGGTCGCCGCAGCGGTCGGTACCGAGGGAGGCGCCGTGGCTAGAACATCGACTCGGGCACGTAGACGATGTCGCCGGGCTCCAGCGTGAAGTTGGCCGCCTTGCCGAGCGCGATGTCCTGCACGTTGACCTTCATCTTGACCTCCTGCCCCTTGATGTGACGGGTCACGGAGGTGGAGTTCTGGGCCGCCTGCTTGGTGAAGCCGCCGGCCAGGGTCAGCGCCTGGACCACCGACATCCCGTCCTCGAAGGCGAAGGTGCCCGGCTTCTGGACCTCGCCGAAGACGAAGACCTTCCGCGAGTTGAACTCCTTGACCAGCACCGAGACCTGCGGGTTGCGCAGGAAGCCCTGCGAGAGGCAGCCGCGCAGCTTCTCGGCGGCGCCGTTGGCGGTCAGCCCGCTGACCACCACCTTCTTGCAGAGCGGGAACATGATGTCGCCCTGCGGGCCGACCTGGTACATGCCGGAGAGCTCGGGCTCCTGGTAGACGCGGACCTCGAAGAGGTCGTTGGGCCCGAGCGTCGAGGCCGGCAGGCCGGCGCTGGTGGCCTGCTCCGCCGTGGCCGCGGCGCCGCCCGAGCGGCTGCCTACCGACGTGCAGCCGCCGGCGAAGATCACCAGTGCGGCCGCGAGGGCCCTCGACGCTGAGCTCAGGATGTGCACCCGCCAACCAGCTTAATAGGTGACCACGCCACGCAGCCAGACTTCCTGCCTGTCGTACTTCCAGCCCGGGGGCGGGGCGGCCAGGTCGGTGTCGCGGTTGGTGTACTGGTAGGCCAACTCGAGCACCAGCCAGCGGTTGAGCTCGGCCTGGATCGACGGCCTGGCGGTGAGGATCCGCGAGGTGGTGGTGGCGGCGTCGCGGTAGTCGAGCTGCGCCCAGTCGAGCAGCAGCCCGGCGGAGAGCATGCTGTTGAACTTGCTCTTCCCCTCGACCGTGACGTGGGTGATGCCGTAGAGCGCCCAGGTGGTGCCGGGGTCGACGCCGAGGTCGTGGTTGGCCGTCAGCTTGAGCGTCGAGAAGCTCGAGGGGATCCACTCGAGCGAGGCCGTGGCCAGCCAGGTGCCGTAGTTGGACGGCGGGGTGGCCGGCGGGTCGAGCTTCAGCTTGAGCGTGGTGGCGTAGCCGCCCTTGAGCGTGGCGGCCAGGTGGGAGGTGACCAGCCCGCTGACTCCGGCCTGGGCCCGCATCCCGCTGCCGCCGATCGAGTAGACGGTGCTGTTGGGGAGCCGGTCGAACCAGGAGAGGTCGAGGAGCGCCGCCGTCTTGGGCAGGAACTTCCAGTTGAGCCCCAGCCCGGCCCCGACGTTGTTGTAGCCGAGGTCGGAGAGGTAGGCCGGGTTGCAGTAGGGGTTGCTGCCGGCGCCGACGACGGGGCAGTACTGCCCGGACTTGAAGGCGTCGTAGGACTCCAGGGTCCACTCGCCCGACAGGGTCGTGGTCAGGGCCCCACCACCCGGACGCCAGGGGAGGCTGACCGAGACGTCGTTGAAGTTGGAGATGACGCCCGAGGCGACCGAGTAGGCGGTCGGCTGGTTGCTGCGGACGAACTTCTCGTCCAGCTCCAGCCCGACCTGTCCCTTGCGGTTGAAGCCGACACCGAGGCTGACGTCGGCGTAGAGCCCCGTGAGGTCCTTGGAGGTGGGGTTGTCGATCCCGAAGTACTTCACGAGGTCGAGCCTGGCCTTGAGGTCGAGGGCCACGGTCTCGCCGGGCACCGTGAGCAGGATCCCGGGCCGGACGTGGAGCATCAGGTCGCCGGACTTGGCCGCGGGGTCGAAGTAGACGGCGACGTTGGAGTCGTAGCGGAGCTCCAGCTCGACGAACGGGTGGAGGCGCCCATCGGCTCCCCCGACGCGGATGCCGTTTCCAAAGGCGGCCAGCGCCGGCGACGCCGCCAGGAGCAGCGCGGTCACCACCAGCAGTCGTCCGAGCTTCCGTTCCTTGAACATGTTCCCCCTCACATCAAGACTCGTGCGTGACGCCGACCAGCATGAAGACCCGCCTTCGGGGCGGCGCCCTGCTACCAGACGGTGCTCGCCGACCTCGGGCGCAGCACCACCGGCGCGGAGGGCGGCGGCGTCGGGCGGTACCGCCCCGAGGTCTCGCGCTCCGGTTGGTTGCTCGGCTGCTGGACCTCGACGGTGGTCTTCTCGTCGACGATGTAGGCGAGCTGGCCGATGCACTGCTGGGCGTCGCCGCTCAGCCCATCGATCTTCCCCTTGGCGATGCCGATCTTGGCGAACTCGACGTTGGCCGACGGGTCGTTGGTGGCCAACGCCTCCTTGAGCGCGTTCTCCGACTGCTCCGCCACCTTGAGCAGGCCCTTGATCTGGGCCAGCTTCTCGTTGACGCAGTTGAGCTTGACGACGTCCTTCTCGTTGCGCGCGTCCTCGACCCGGGCGGTCACCTGGCGGAGCGAGCCGCGCATGGCCTGGACCGACTCGGCGGCGCGCTTGGCCCGGTCGGCGTTGGCGGCGGTGTCGGCCTTGCCGCCGACGGCGAGCGGCGCCGAGGAGGTGACCTGCGCGAGCGCCTGACTCGCCACCGAGGTGACGGAGAACAGGCCGCCGAAGACGGCCAGACGAATGAGGCTTTTCATGGAGGTTCCCGCCCGGTCAAAAGACACTAACTTTGAACAAGCGATAGTAGGGGCTCACGGGCTGAGCGTCAATGTAGGCGACGGTGAGCAACTGGGCTATTTCGTCGCCCCCACAAGGGCCTCCTCGCTCCCGGACTCTGGACCATCCAGGTCACCATCAGTCGGGATCACCTGGCAGCGCCACCTGTCACCGGCCCGGACCATGCGCACCGGCACCTCCTCGGAGGTCTCCGCGAAGGGCTGAAGTGTGCCGTTCCTCTGCCAGCGGTAGCGGTATCGAACTTGATCGCCGTCAGGGTCCTCGCTCTTCACCTTGATCTCGCAGCGGATGACCTGTCCCTCGACCGGGGTAGCTGGCACGAGCTGAGGACGCGCCGGCCCCGGTGGGGAGTTGCTGATCACGCGCTCGGCCTGGGCCGACGGACCCCTGGCGGTGCCATCGCTCGGCGTCACCACGCACCTGAAGCGGTCGCGGTTGCTGGTGGCCCCGGCCGGGAGCTTCCCCGACTCGGACGCCACGGCCAGCGGCTTGTCGTTGCGCCACCAGGCGTACCCGTAAGTCACCTCGTCGCCGTCTGGATCGATGGAGGGCACCGTCACCCGGCAGGTGAGCTCGTCGCGGGTGCGGGCCACCTCCGGCTCGATGACCACCTGGGGGGCGCCCGGCGGGCTGTTGACGACCGTCACCTCGGCGCTGGCGCGCGGGCTCTCGGAGAGCCCATCCGACGCCCAGGCCTCGCACCGCCAGCGCTCGCCGCGCCGCACCTGGCCGGGCGGGAGGATCGCCTGCCCCTCTGCGAGCGGCTCCAGCTTGTCGTTGCGGCTCCAGCGGTAGCCGATCGTGATCGGCTCCTGGTCCGCGTCGCGCTCCGGCGCCAGCGCCTGGCAGGTGAGCGAGTCGCCCGTGACCGGCGCGGCCGGCTTGAGGCTCACCACCGGCTGATCCGGGACGCTGTTGGCCACCGTGGCGCTCAGCAGCAGCGGCTGGCTGGCCTGCTCTCCGTCGAAGGCCTGAACCTCGACGCGCCAGACCTCTCCGCGGCGCAGCGTGCGCGGGGCCAGCCCGGGCCCAACCAGCGCGAAGGGCAGGCCGTCGCGCCACCAGCGGTAGCGGTAGCTGATGGGATCGCCGTCGGCGTCGGTGGCCGGCTTCAGGATCTTCACGGCCACGCCGCTCAGGGCGGTCGGCACGGCCGGGTCGAGCGCCGCGGCCGGCGTGGTCGGCGGCGTGTTGCGCCCGGCGCAGTTGGCCACCACCGAGGGCCCGGGGAGCTCGCCGTCCCAGGGTGTGACCTGCACACGCGCCACGTCGTGCTTCTTCATGGCCACGCCGAGGCGCGGCTGGGTGGTCGGCAGCACCGAGCCGTTGAGGCTCCACTCGTACCTGTAGGTGACGGTGTCGCCGTCGGGGTCGAGGGCCGGCTTGACCACCTTCAGCTCGGGCATGACGCCGGCCGCGACCGGCCCGTCGCAGAGCGACACCACCACCGGCCCCGGGGCGGTGTCGGCGATCACCACCTCGACCCGGACCGGCGCGCTCTCGGCCTGACCGTCGAGCGCCACCACCTCGACGGCCCAGCGCTCGCCCTTCTTCGGGACGCCGCGCGGGATCTGCGCCTGGTCGGGCGGCGCCTCGAAGCGAGCGCCCTGCCTGAACCAGGTGTAGCGCCAGGTGACCTGGTCGCCGTCGGCGTCGGGCCGCTGCTTGAGCTGGAGCGCCAGCCCGTCGACGGTGCGCGGACGCTCCGGCGAGAAGGAGACCTGGGGCGGCGGCGGCGGGCTGTTGCCGACGTCGGCGGTGGCCCGGCCCGACGGCCCGTGCTCCTCGCCGTCGAAGGCCTGGGCCTCCACCTCCCAGCGCTGCCCCCTGGCGAGCAGCGAGGCCGGGGCCTCGTTGACGGTGGTCCAGCCGGCCTGCTGGCCGCCGTCGCCGCCCTCGAGGTGGACGGGCGAGCCGTCCCGCCACCAGCGGTAGCGGTAGGTGAGCCTGTCGCCGTCGGGATCGTTGGCCGCCGCCTGGACGATGACGCGGAGCTGCTCGCCCGCGGTCGGCCGGGCCGGGCCGAAGACCACCACCGGGGCGGAGGGCGGCGCGTTGGCCACCAGCACCTCGTCGGTGGCCGGGACGCCCGACTCGATGCCGTCGGAGGGAGTGACGATGACCCGCACCCGCTCGTGCTTGCGGAAGAGCTGCGGCGCCAGGGTCTCGGTGCCCGTGGCGGCCAGCTTCCCCTCCCGCGTCCAGCCGATGTTGAGCTTGACCGGATCGCCGTCGGCGTCGCGGGCCGGCGCCGCGATCACCAGCCTGAGCGTCTCGCCGCCCACCGGCTGGCGCGGCTCGATGGCGACGCGCGGCGGCTCGGGCGGCGTGTTGACGACGGTGACGACGGCCTGCGCCTTGGCCCCCTTCTCCTCGCCGTCGGAGGCCTGCACCACCACCTCCCAGCGGTCGCCGCGCTCCACCAGCGCCCCCGGCACCTCGCGGGGATCGCCGGTCAGCGTCACCGGCTGGCCGTTGCGCGTCCAGACGAAGCCGTAGCTGAGCGGATCCCCGTCGGCGTCCTCGGCCGGGGTGGGCAGCAGGGCCCGCAGCGGCTGGCCCCGGCGGGGCCGGGCCGGCCGGATCTCGACCTTGGGTGAACCGGGCGGCGAGTTTCGCACCTCGACCTCGGCGACCACCGGCGGTCCCTCCACCAGCCCGTCGAAGGCCCGCACCTCGACCCGCACCAGCTTGTGCTTGCGGAGCAGGCCGAACGGCACCTCGGCGGCGCCCAGCGGCAGCGGCAGCGGCCGGCCCGCCAGGGTCCAGCGGTGGTGCTGGACCAGGCGATCGCCGTCGACGTCGGTGGCCGGCTTGACGACCAGGGCCCGCAGCACGTCGGTGCGGCGCGGCAGCGCCGGCTCGAGCGCCACCACCAGCGGGCTGGGGGCCGAGTTGGCCACCCGGGCCTCGGCCAGCGCCGGCGCGGCGTCGGCCTCGCCGTCGGTGGCCACCACCCGGGCGGTCAGCAGCAGGCCGCGCCGCAGCCGGTCGCCGGGGAAGCTCTCCCCGGTGACACCGGTCTCCAGGCCGTCGAGCAGCCAGTCGATCCGGTAGGCGACGGCGTCGCCGTCGGGATCGGTGGCCGGGGTCGTGACCACCACCTTCACCGGCGCGCCGCGCACCGGGCTGGCCGGCTGCAGCGCGACCACCGGCAGGCCCGGCGCGGTGTCGAGGATGCGGACCTCGGCGCTCTCCACCTGCAGCGGGCTCCCGGCCACCGCCAGCGTGAAGCGCCAGCGCTCGCCGCGCCTGGCGGTGCCGGGCGGGAGCTTGGCCCGCCCCTCCAGCGCCGGGACCACCTTGCCGTTGCGGAGCCACTCCAGCCGGGGCGCCGGTATGGTGTCGCTCGGCCCAGCGTCGAGCCAGGTGGCGCGCCAGGCGGCCTGCAGGCCGTCGGCCAGCCGCGGCTCGGCCGGCGTGAGGCGCAGGTCCTTGTAGGAGGGCGGGTTGGGGCCGTAGCGGCCGGTGCGAGCGGGGTCATGGCCCGGGCCGGGCCACGGGACCAGCGCGGCCACGGCGCCGGCGCGAGGGATGCGCAGGCCGTGGAGGCGGCCGGAGGGCGTTCCCACGAAGACCGCCGGTCCGCCGTCGCCGGCCAGGTCGAAGAGGAGCGGCGAGGCCGACACCTCGGACTCGCCCAGCGAGGACGGGAAGCCGGCCAGGCTCCGCCCGGCGCCGTTGACCGCGGAGACCGAGCCGTCGGCGGCGGCCACCACCACCTCCAGCGCGCCGTCGCGGTCGAGATCGCCGATCACCGGCCCGGAGAAGAGCCGCGGGCCGACCCGCACCGGGAAGCCCTTGAGCGGCCTGCCGGTCCGGTCCACGGCGTGGAGCAGGCCGTCGGCCGAGGTGAAGACCACGTCGAGCCGCCGGTCGCCGTCGAGGTCGGCGATGGCCGGGGACTCGTAGATCCGGTACGCCGCCGCCACCGGGAACCCGGGCAGCGCCTTGCCCTTCCCGTCCACCGCGTAGAGCTTGAAGTCCTGGCTGCCCACCACCAGGTCCATGGCGCCGTCGTCGTCGAGGTCGGCGAAGACCGGCGCGCCGGTGACGGCGAAGCCGGTGACGAGCGGGAAGCCGGGCCGCGCCGCCCCGGCGGTGGAGACCACGTGGACCTTGCCGTCCTCGCTGCCCCAGGCCAGCGAGAACCCGCCGCCGAAGCTGCTGCTGGAGACGGAGCTGGTGACCGCCGACCGGCCGTCCTGGACCGGGAAGCCCCTGGCCTCCTGGCCCCCGCGCTTGAAGGCGTGGACGCGACCCTGCTCGTCGCCCACCAGCAGCTCGGGGCGGCCATCGCCGTCGACGTCGGCGAAGGAGGCGCCGGCCCGCGCCCTGGCCTGCAGTGACACCGGGAAGCCGGCCGCCACGCCCCCGCCGCCCCAGAGGTAGACCTTGCCCGAGCTGGTCACCAGCGCGATCTCGGTCCTCCGGTCGCCGTAGAAGTCGGCCGCCGCCGGCGCGCCCACCAGCTGCTCACCGTCGGGGAGGACGAAGGGGAGGCCGGCCGGCGAGCTGCCGTCGGCGCGGAAGCCGGTGAGCCGGTCCCCCGCCGAGACCACCACCGCCTGGTCCTCCAGGATCAGGCCGAGGGCCGGCTGCGTGATCCGGCCGCCGGCGTCGCGCGGGAAGTTGGAGAGGGCGCCGGCGCCGAGCGCGATCGAGAGCAGCAGGTTGAGCACAGGGTGACTCCCCGGTGACGATCGGCCCGTGCGAGGCGGGCCGTCAGGTGGTGCGGTGGTGTGCCGCCGTCGCGGCGACGGCTCGATCGCTGGTCAGTTGGAGGGCGTGAAGAGGAAGGGGTACTCGACCGTGACCGGGCCGCTGGGCCGGAACTGGGTCCGCCAGCTCCGCATGGTGTTCATGATGCAGGAGGCGACCTCCGGGGCGCCCAGCGTGTTCTGCGAGGCCCCCACGTCGGCGACGCCGCCGGTCTCGAGGATGGTGAAGCGGATCACCACCCTCCCCCGGATGTTCGGGTTCCGCTTCAGGGCGTTCTCGTAGCAGGCCTTGATGAGCCCCATGCGCGCACGGACGAAGGCGCCGAGCTTCCCCTGGTCGATGTCGCTCGAGTCGATCTCGGCCGCCTCGGTGGCCACCGTGCCGGTGACCTTGACCTCGGACTTGGTGCCGTAGGCGACCGCGCCGCCGCCGCTGGTGGCGAGATCGCCGATGCTGGCCGCCCCGCCCTGCCCTCCGCCCTTGCGCCCGCCGCCCGCGCCCGGATCGGTGGCCACGGCCACCCCGCCGGCGCCGGAGAGCGCGGAGGCCACGTCGGTCATCCCGCCGCCGGCCCCGAAGACGTCCGACACCGCCCCGCCGCCGCTGCCTGGGCCGAGCGCGCCGAGCACCTTGAGCATCCCCTTGCTCTGGACCGCCTTGGCGACCGCGGCGGCCCGCGCCGCCTTGCGCGCCGCCACCTGCTCGGTCGACTCGGGCTTCTTCTCCCCCTTCTTGGGCTCCGGCTCGGCCTTCTTCTCCTCGGCCTTCTTCTCCTCGGCGGGCCCCTTGGCCTCCTCCTTCTTCTCCACCGGGGGGGCCGGGAGCCGGTCGGGGACCAGCAGCTTGGCGTAACGATCCGGGATCTGCTCGATGGTCACCTCGGGCGGCAGGTCGGTGTTGGCCAGCGCCACGTAGGCGCCGCCGTGGATGAGCAGTGAGCAGGCCAGCACCGTGACGAAGAGCCGGTCCATGCTCCTGAAGTGGTTGCCGCGGGCGTCGGGCGGGAGCACTGGCCGCGGCGCCTCGGCCGGCGGCGGCACGAACTGCCAGAGCAGCGTCACCTCGCCGAGCACCAGCCGGCCCCGCTGGCCCTCGGTCACCGGGACGGCGTGGCCCTTCCCTTCCTTCCTGGCCTTCCCCTGCGCCACCAGCTCGGAGAGCTCCACCGAGGCGTGCTGATCCTGGACCCGGCCCTCCATCCCCTCCTCGAAGCAGAGGTGGTAGCGGTCGCCATGGATCGTGAAGGCGGTGAAGCTGTCGGGCAGGTTGGAGAGGGGGACGACGATGGTGTTCCGCGCCAGCGTGCCGACTGTGACCGCGGTGCGCGCAGCCAGGATGCGCTCCTCGACGATCTTGCCGCCTTGGATCACGCCGATTCGAAGCACCATGGACTGCTGAGCCGCCATCTCGCCTTCACCTGTCCAGTTGACGTCGGTTGTTAGAACGGCGGCTTGGTGAGCGCCTGTGACACCTTGGGGAGGAACGGCTCGGCGCGGTCCAGCTCACCGATGTTCAGGTTGGCCCGCGGCATGAGGAACATGGCCTGGGGCTTCTGGATCCGCCCCTCCACCTTGAGCTCCTCCAGCCTCAGGATCTTGGCCGGCGCCGCCTTCTTCTTGTCGATGACCCTGGCCTCTCCCGTCGCGGGCTCCCCCTTCACCGGCGTTACCGCCGGGGCCCGCCCGGGGAGCAGCAGCGAAATGGTTAGCATGGCGCCCGAGAGCGCCACAAGCGACCGGATCCACATCACTTGTCGCCTCCTTCCTGGAGCTTGCCCCCGGTAGGCCCGGGCGGCGGGGGGACCGCACCATTCTGCACAGGTGCCGGGCCCGGAGTCACGCCCTGCTGGGGCGGACCCTGGAGCGCCGGCGGTGGGGCCGCCGCGTGCGGCAGGGCTGCGGCCGCCCGCTCCTCTTCCAGCCGCCTGGCGTCCTCCTCGGCCTTCTTCCTGGCCTCGGCCTCCTTGCGGAGCCGGTCCTTCTCCTCGCGGGCCAGCCGCTTCCGCTCGCGGTCGATCTCGCGGGCGGTGTCCTTGCGGTAGGCCGCCACCCGAGGCTCCTTCCCGCCCTCCTTCTCGAACTGGTCGAACCAGGCCAGCCCCTGCTCGAGCCGCTGCAGCGTCGGCAGCCCGTCCCTGGCGACGTCGAGGTAGAGCACCGCCAGGTTGAAGCGGGCGTCGTTGAGCTTCGGATCGAGCTCCAGCGCCTTGCGGTAGGCGGCCTCCGACTTCTCGAAGGCCTGCAGGCCGCGGTAGGCGTTGCCAAGGTTGAGCCAGGTGCCGGCCGAACCGGGCGCGTACTTGACGGCCAGCTCCAGTTCCTGGGCCGCCCCGGTGAAGTCGTCGGCGTCGGCCAGGATGGCGCCGTAGTTGGCGTGCGCCTCCGGGTAGTCGGGGCGCAGCGAGGCGGCGGTCTTGAAGTTCTCGATGGCCTGGGGCCGGTTGCCGAGCGCCATCTCCACGAATCCGAGCCGGTTCCAGACGGCCGGATCGCGCCCGTCGAGCAGCCGGGCGTTCTCCAGCACCATGCGGGCCAGCTCGAAGCGCTTCTTGCCCGCGTAGGCGTTGGCCAGCGCGATCATGGCCGGGATGCACTTCTCGTCGGCCTTGAGCGCCTTCTTGCACTCCTCCTCCGCGGCGTCGTTCTTCCCAGCGGTCAGCAGCACCTCGGCCAGCCCGACCCGCAGCGCTACCCCGTCGGCCCGGCCCAGCCGCTCGCGCAGCTCACGCTCAACCTGGTCGAGCGGCCTCCCCTGGCGCAGCCAGAGCCGGACCAGGTTCTGCGCCGCCGGGGCGAAGCCGGGGAAGGACTCCAGCGTCTCCTCGTAGGCGGTGACGGCCCGCGCCGGGGAGCCGAGCCGCTCCTGGAGCAGGCCGGCGTTGAACCCGGCCCAGGGCAGGTCGGCGCCGGAGCGCCTGGCCGCGTCGAAGGCGGCGGCCGCACCTTCCAGGTCGCCCCTCCCCTGCAGCGTGACGGCGTGCTCGAACTGGGCGCGGGCCCTCCTCTCGGCCTCTGGCGTGAGCTTGGGCCGGGGCGGCGGTGGGCTGGGCGCGGCGCCGGCCGGGGTGGCCAGGTCGGCCGTCCCGGTCGCGGCGGAGGGCCCGGCTCGCTCCTCGGTCGTCGCCGCCGGCGAGGCGGCCTCCTCCGCCTCAGGAGGCGGCCTCTGCGCGCCCGCGCACGACGAGAGGAGCGTGGCGACAGGGATCGCCAGCAGCGCCGCTCGGGCCTTCCAGACCGCCATCCGCATCGGCTACCTCTTGGCCCGCTTCCTGGCCTCGGCCTGGTTGACCTTCCAGACGGTGTCGGTCACGCCGGCCAGGTCGGCGCAGGCCTGGTAGGCCTTCTTGGCCTCGGCCCGCTTGCCGGACTTCTCGAAGAGCTCGCCGGCTCGGAAGAGGACGTTGGCCGCTGCGTTCGGGTCCTCCTTGGCGCAGCGCGCGTCGGTGCCGAAGGTGGTGTAGATGGCGGCGGCGTCGGTGGCCTTGCGGGACTGGTCCAGCTCCCGGCCGAGGTTGAAGACGGCGCCGCAGCGCATGGCGCTGTCCGGGTACTTCCCGAGGAAGGATCGGTAGAGCTTGATCGCCTCCTCGCCCTTCCCCTGCTTGGCCCGCTGCGCCGCCAGCATGAGCTGGGCGCTCTCGGCCTCCTTGGTGTCGGGGAACCTGGACATGAGCTGCTCGCGCACCGCCGCCGACTTGTCGAGCTGGGCGGCCTTCTCGTAGGCGATGGCCGCCTGGTAGAGCGCCAGCGAGACGTTGGGGTTGGCCGGGTTCGCGGTCGCGAAGGCCTCGAACGCGGTCCCGGCCTGGGCGAACTGCCCGGCCTCGAGCAGCCGCTTGGCCTGGTTGTACCCGGCCTCCACGTCGAGGAGCGTCAGCTGCTCCATCACCTTGGCGAGGCTCTCCTTGGCCTTCGGCTCGGTCGCCTTGGCGACGCTGTCGGCCACCTGGGCCTTGAGGCGCGGGAGGGCCGCCTCGTAGCCGGGCATGTCCTTCTGCGCCTGGAAGGTCGAGAGGTAGAGCTTCACGGCGCCGAGGTCGATCTCGCCCGGCCAGGCCTCGAAGTTCCGGGCGAAGCGCCCGCGGGCGTCCTCCATGTTGTCGAAGGCGAACTCGACCTGCGCGGCGCTCAGCGAGATCTGCGAAGGCGTGGACGGCAGGAACCGCTCGTTGGGGGCCTTCTTGTTGTCGGGATCGCTGGCCGCCAGCTTCACGTAGGTGTCGGCGTAGTCGACGATCCGGCGCCACTCGCCGGGCGGCGTGCGCGGGGCCAGGGGCGTGTTCTTGCGCTGGTCCCAGAGCGGGAGGCGCAGCGCCTCGAGCTGACCGGCCTGGACCTTGGCGTTGGCCAGGCCGTTGGTGGCGCCGTAGGCCAGCTTGGCGGCCATGGCCCGGGAGGTGTCGTTGGCGTCGGGGTTGAGCAGCAGCTTCTCGGCCTGCTCGACCGCCTTGGCCTCCTGCCTGGCGTAGAGGAAGTACTTGGCCGCGTTGTAGCGGAAGCTGACGCTCCAGTCGCTGGAGCTGAACTTGTCGGAGAAGTCGGCCAGCGCCTGGGCCTCGGTGGCCCACTCGGCCCGGGCCTGGTCCATGTTGCCGGAGGTGGCCGCCATGCCGCCGGCCTGGTGATGGGTGTTCATGTTCTGGACGAAGCCGCGCTCGAACTCGTCGCTGAACTCGTTGTTGGGGGGCGGGAACTTCTGGTCGGCCTGCTTGAAGCGGCTGCTGGTGCCGGCGCCGCCGCCGCTGCTGGTGGCGCAGCCGGCCAGCAGGGCCAGGAACAGGGTGATGCCGCGAAGTCCTCGGGTCATGGTGGTGCTCCTCTGGTGCAGGCCGCGCCGGTTCACCTGTCGTCCTCGCCGCCGAGCTTGCCGCCGGCGGAGGGAGCGGTGGATGAAGCGGGCGTGGCGGGTGGCGGGGCCTCGGGCGGCCCCCTGGTCGAATCGGCCGCAGGCCGCGAGGCCGACGCCGGGGGTGGGCTGGCGGCGGGGGGCGCGGGATCGATCCGCGCCGGCCCGTCCGGCGTGTCGGCGAGCGGCACCGGGGAGAGGTCCTCGGTGATCATGCGCGCCTTGGCCTCCTTGAGGATGGGGTACTCGCGGGGGCGGTAGCGGGCCAGCGACTCGCCGGTCTTCTTGGTCCACTCGTTCTTGACGTGGAGCTTGTGGGCCGCCTCGATGGCCTGGATGTAGACGGCGACCGCCTGGTCCTCGTAAGGCTGGGCGAAGGTGGCGAGGCCGTCCTGGTAGGCGGCCAGGTACTCCTCGTTCCCCGGCTTCTTGAACTCGGGCGGGACCGGGGCCTCGTAGATGGTCTGGGCGAGGCGCTCCAGCAGGTAGGCCTTGCGGTAGAAGGCGGCCAGGATCCAGTCGGGGCGTTTGTACTTCCCCACCTCGTCGTAGAGCGGGGCCACCCGCTTGGCCTCGGCGAACTTGGCCTCCAGCGCCTTCTTGAGCTTCTTGGGGTCGGTGGTGGTCGGCAGGGTGATGGCGTCGTAGCGCTCGAAGTCGTACTCGGCCAGCCGGAAGCGGGCCTCGGCGGCCGCCGCGGCGGCCCGGGGGGCGGCCTCGGGCTTGAGCCCGCGGGCGGCGAACTCGGCCACGGTGGCGGCGTAGCCGGCCTTGGCGGCCTTCTCGTCCTTCAGCTCCCGCCAGGCCAGCGCGATCTTGAGCTGGGCCTGCACCACCAGCTCGTGCTCCTTCGACTTGCCGAAGCGCCGGTTGAAGTCCTGCAGCGCCGCGACCTCCCTCTTCCACTCGCCGGTCTTCTCGTAGATGAGGGCGGCGTGGAACTGGGTCCGGGCCGCGTCCTCGGCGTCCGGGTAGGCCTTGGCGTACCGGGCGAAGGCCGCGGCCGCCGCGTCGTAGCGCTGCAGGTTCTCCTGCGCCCGCGCCGCGTTGTAGAGCCCGTCCTTGCGATGCTTGGAGCCGGGGTACTTCTCGACCAGCAGCACGTAGCGGTCGACCGCCTTTTCGAAGTCGTAGGTGTTCTCGGCGTTGAAGCCGACCCGGAAGAGCGCCTCGTCGGCCAGCATCGACTTCGGGTACTCGACGCTGATGCGCTCGTACATGCGGAGCGCCGACTCGAAGCGGCGCGCCCCCTCGTAGCAGCTGGCGGCGTTGTAGAGGGCCTTGTCGGCGAACTCGTGCCGCGGGTCCTCCTGCACCAGCGCGATGAAGAGCGCGGCGGCGGCCTCGAACTTCTTCTCCTCCATGAGCTGCATGGCGCGGTTGAAGCGGCCTCCCAGCTTGAACTTCTGCAGCGAGGCCTGCAGGGCCGGGTTGCGCGAGACCTCGGCCGACTGCAGCCGGCTGGAGGCGGCCTCGACCGCCGCCCAGTCCTTCATGGTCAGGTAGGACTCGATGATCAGGTTGGCGGCGAACTGGGCCACCCCGTTCCCCGGCCAGCGCCCCACCACCTCCTCGAAGCGGCAGCGGGCCTCGTCGAAGTCGTTGTACTTGTAGAAGACCTCGCCGGCCTTGAAAGACAGGGTGGCGGCCTGGGCGGCGTCACCGCGCCGGGCCACGAAGACGTCGGAGTCGCGCACCAGGTTCTGGTAGACCTCGGGCAGCGGCAGCGGCTTGACCTCCTCCCGGTCCTTGCGGTCGGTGGAGAGCAGCACCTTGCGCTCGGCGAGCTGCCCGGTCCGCTGCAGCCGGGTGATCTCGCCCTCCCAGGAGATGACCGCCGAGACGGCCGACTCGGACCAGTACTTGTCGTCGGCAGGGTCGTCGCGGACCGCCGCGTAGGTGCGCGCCGCCTTCTCGAAGTCGAGCGAGTTGTAGAGGCAGTCGGCGTAGTTGTAGCTCAGCTCGTGCGCCACCTTGGAGTGGGGGAAGCGCGCCAGATAGTCGCCGTAGGCCGTGGCGGCCACCCGGTACTGGGAGACCGCGTCCTCCAGCCTGCGCTCGGACTTGAACTGCTGCGCCTGGGCGTGGTGGAAGCTGGCGGCGCGCAGCAGGCTCTTCTCGATGAGCTCGCGCACCGCGGCCACCAGGTCCGGGTCGCCCTTGTTCTTCTGCCACCAGGCGGTCCCCTCCGAGAAGGCGTCGACCAGGGCCTGCCGCTCGACGGCCTCGCGGTCGAAGCGCCGGTCGCGGGACCAGGCCAGCACGATCTTCCCCTGGATGCGCGGGGCGTCGGGGGAGAGCGGGTCCCGCGCCAGCACCACCTGGTAGGCCTCCACCGCCGCCGCGAACTTGGTCTCGTCGTAGTAGACGTCGCCGAGCCGGCTGAAGATCTCGGCCTCGTAGCTGCGCCCGCCCCGCCCGGCGAAGAAGGCCTTGGCCTTCTCCACGCCGCCCCACCGCTCGTCGGCGAAGCTGATGGCGGTGTACTGGATGGCCTCGGGCCAGACGTCGCCCCCCGGCTTCTCCCCCACCTTGGCCCTGGCCACGTAGTGGTCGAGCAGCCGGGTGAACGACTCGACCGCCTGCTGGTAGTCGTCCATCCGGTAGTAGGTCCAGCCCAGCTTGTAGACGGCCCGGGCGAAGAGCGCGTGGTCCGGGAAGGCGAACATCTTCGAGAAGGCCTCGGCGGCCTGCGGCAGCGAGCCGGCCGCCACCTCGTCGAAGTGCCAGTCGCCGAGCCGCACCCAGGCCTCGGGCACGAACGGGCTGGACGGGTAGCGCTCGATGAGGGCCTGGTAGGTGGCCTGCGCCTCGAGCCCCTGCCCCATCTCGCCGAGGCAGTAGGCCAGCAGGTAGTAGATGCCGTGGGTGAACTTGTAGTCGGGGAAGCCGGTGATGAGCCGCTGGTAGAGGGCGATGGAGGGGGCGTAGCTCTTCATCGGCTCCGGCGGCGGCTCGCGCCCCTCGCCGGCGGCCCGCCTGGCCAGCTCCCGGTACTGGTCACTGGCGAGTCGGAAGTCGTCGTTGGCCTTCTCGTAGTAGAGCTCGGCCAGGCGGAACATGGCGTCGGGCGTGAACTGCGGGTCGTCCGGGTAGCGGACCAGGAACTCCTCGAAGCGGGAGATGGCGGCGTCGCGCTCGCCCCGCTCCAGCGCGTCGAGGTCGGTGATGGCCTGCTCGAACTGCTCGGAGAGGAAGCGGCGCCGCTCGTTGAACTGCTTCTGCACGATGAGCTGGATCTCGCCGCGGTAGCTGCGGGCCTCCACCTGGAAGCGCTGCAGCGCCTGCTCGAAGGCCTCCAGGTCCTTCAGGGTGCTCGATGGCGTGGGGGCCGCCGACCCCGCCCTGGCCGGCGCCGGCGCGGCCGCCTTGTCGCGGTCCCGGCAGGAGACGTATCCGCTGCCAGCGGGCGCGGCCCGGGCCGGCCCGGGCGCCGCGGCCAGGCCGATCAGGACGGCGAGCATGGAGAGCGCGCGGGTCACTCCTCGATCTCCCGCAGCACCGGCTTGTAGTCGCGATCCAGGGCCTCGAGCTCGCTGGACTTCTGCTGTGAGAGCGCCTGGATCTTGTCGACCCGCTCCCGCTTGCGCGACCAGGCCGAGTCGACGAGGCCCACGTCGGCCTTGAGCACCAGCTTGTAGAACTGGGCGCGCACCGCGCTGAAGGAGCGGAAGGCGATGCGGCCGATCACGTCGTGGGCCTCGCCGTTGATGGCGGCGAGCTGCTCCTGCTGGCGGAGCAGGCCGGCCTGCTCGGTGGCCAGCCAGGCGCCCACCGACTCGGCGTGCTTCCGGGCCACGCTGGCGAACTGCTCCTTGAGCCGCTCCGCCGAGGCCTCGATCCGGTCGAGCCGCTGCTCCAGGGCCTCGACGCGGGCCAGCTCCTCAGCCTGGGAGGGAGGCAGCGCGGCGCGCGCCTCGAGCAGCACGGCCCGCTCCTGCTCCACCAGCCCCTGGTACTGCCGGCGCAGCGCGCCGTCGCCGGCCGCCTGGGCCGTCCCACCGACCGCGTCGCGGGCCGCGGCGATCTCCCGCCGCAGCGACCGCACGCTCTCGTTGTAGCCGGTGACGATGGCGCGGTGCTTGGTGAGCTCGGCGC
>JANYBC010000079.1 GCA_025360965.1 Anaeromyxobacter sp.
GATCGAGGCGGTCTGGTGGCGCCGGCCGCGCCCCTACGTGGTCGACGAGGCCCTCTCGCCGGCCGGTGCGGCCTACGCCACCGCGCAGGTCCACGCGGCGCTCTCCGGCCTCTGGGGATCGCTCTCCGCCGGCTGGATGAACGACCCCTGGGCCGATGAGCGGGCCTCGCACAAGCCGGCGCAGCTGGCCGCGGCCGAGGCGGCCGGGCTGGCGGTGCCGCCGACGCTGATCAGCTCCGTGCCTTCCGAGGCGCGCAGCTTCCTCGAGGAGCTGGGCGATCGCCAGGTGATCCAGAAGCCGCTGCGCCCGCTCGAGACCAACTGGCGGCCGACCCGCTTCATCACCCCGGCCGACCGGGAGCGGCTTGAGGACCTGCGGCTGGCCCCGGCCATCCTCCAGGCCTACGTCCCCGGCGTCGACATCCGGGTGACCGCCGCCGGCGAGCGGCTCTTCGCCACCGCCATCGACGCCCGCCGGACCGGCTCGCCGCAGGACTTCCGGCCGGTCTACGCCCAGGCCGAGGTGACCTCGTGTCAACTCCCGTCCGAGGTCGAGCGCGGCATCGGCAGGCTGCTCAGGACCCTCGGGCTGCGCTACGCCGCCCTCGACTTCCGCCGCAGCGACGACGGGCAGCACCACTTCCTCGAGTCCAACCCGGCCGGCCAGTGGCTCTTCCTCGAGGACCGGACAGGGCAGCCCATCACCCAGGGTGTCGCCGAGGCCCTGGTGGCGGCGGCGAGCGAGCCACGTGCCGCGAAGCGTTCCCCCCACGCCGGCCACGTCCCGGCAGAGCCGCGGAGGCAGGCATGCTGAACCCTCGCCCGTGGCCGGCCGTGAAGCCACCCCGTCCGGTCGGCCTGGACGAGGCCCTGGCCGACCGGCAGAGCGTCATCGTCCTGGTGGTCGGCACCGGGGCCGACCTCGACCAGACCGAGCGCCGCTGCCGGATCCTCGCGCTCGACCCCGGCTTCGAGTCAGTGCGGGTGGTGCGGGTCGAGGACCGGGAGGCGCTGGCCGGCGCGCTGCCGGTCACCTGGCTCTCGGAGCGCCGCCGGGTTGCTGTGGTCGGACCGGACCGGCGCGTCGCTTTCCAACTGGAGCGTCCAGACGCCATCGACCTCTTCGTGGCGGTGGCCTCGGTCGCCTAAGTAGCTGGGCTGCCCAAGTAGCTGCGCTAATTGCGGATTTCTTCTTTCGTCCGAAAATTTTCGGCCTCCGGTCACATTCGGGGAGCTCATTCGTCTGTCTCGGTGGCCCTGACCGACCCACTTGGTCGCGGGTCGCCGCGCCGAGCCCCTGCACCGGGGCCCGGGGCGGTTCACGATCGGAGACGAGCGACGCCATGAAGACCATCCTCCTGGTGAACGAGAGCCGGGTCACACTCGAACTCATCAAGGTCTACCTCGTCGTCAAGGACGTGCGGGTTCTCGAGGCCCGCGACGGCGCCGCGGCGCTGATCATCGCCCGGGCCGAGCGACCCGACCTGATCCTCTGCGACCTGCGCCTGCCCGTGCTGGACGGCCCGGGGCTCTGCCGCGAGGTCAGGGCCGATCCGGCGCTCTGGAAGACGCCGGTCATCATCCTGAGCAGCGAGGCGGACCGCGAGACGCTGCGCGCCTGCCGGGAGGCCGGCGCACACGATGTCCTCAGGAAGCCGATCGGACCGCGCGAACTCCACGTGGCGGTCTGGCGCCACGCCGGCATCGCCGTGGGGCTCTCCCTCCCGGCCGGGTCGAAGCTCGACCGCGCCGGCTGAAGGGGGCGCCCGGCTGGTGCTGGCACTGCGCTAGCGAATGGCTCCGGCGCGACTCGAACGCGCGACCTACTGTTTAGGAAACAGTTGCTCTATCCACCTGAGCTACGGAACCGGTCCGGCCGCCCCGTGTGTGCGGGGTCGGGGCGGTATACAACGACCTCCCATGTAGCCGAAATCCTAAGTTCCCGTTGACAAGTTGCCGCACCTATCCAGTAGCATTGGACGATCGCTCCGTCGCCAGCCAGCACCGTCGGGATCGTTCGCCCACCCTCACCGCCGCAGGCAGGGGTAGTAGATGCGCTGTCCAGTTGCGCCGCGGTTCCCCGGACGAGGTCACCGATGAGCCTTCCTCCCAGGTTGGGCGCGCTGGCCGAGGTGCGCGGGGCGATCGCCGCCGATCGCCGCGGGCAGGTTCACGGAACGCTCAAAGATCTTCCGGGGGCCACCGACGAAGCCGCCTCGATGGCCGTGACCGTCACCGAGCTCGCCGCCGTCGGTACCGCGCTCGGCATCGAGGCGCTGCGGCGACTCGAGGTGAAGGGACCGCGCCGGACCACGCTCACCGCAGTCCGTGCCGACCTCTTCATCCACGTCGACGTCGACCCGGTCAAGCGGCTGGCCCGCGTCATCGAGACGCTCGACGCCTGGGATCGCGGGGAGCTGCTGCCGGCCGCCGGCCTCCCGACCGCCTCCTCTCCTAGCTCGGGCCTCACCGGTGTCCTCCCGGCCGTCGAGCCACCGGCCGCGCCGGCCGCTCGACCTCCTCCGGCCGGGACTCAGCGGGCCTCCTCCCGGCTCCTGGCCATCGACGACCCGTGGGGCTCCCTGCGACGCGCGGCGGTCCGGGGCCACCTGACCAGGGCGGCGGCCTTCCAGCGGGCAATCCTCGACGCCGGGGCCGACGGCGCCCAGGTGGCCGGCAGCGAGCCCCTCGCCCCCGAGGCGCTGGCGACGGCGATGCAGCAACTGCTGGAGGGGATCGGCGGCGTCATGGCCGGCGATCCCATCGGCGGGTCCCGCTCGCTCTCGGCGCTGGCCACCAAGGGGCAGCCCAACCTCTCCATCCGCTGGCTGGCACACTACTGGTCCGCCCGCGCCGCGCTCCAGAGCGGCGCCGCGGAGGCGGCGCGCGATAACGTCCGCGAGACCCTGGCCCTCTCCCGCCAGCTCGACGTCGAGGCCCGCGGCATCAGCCAGCTCCTCGCCGCCGAGCTCCTGGCCCGCGGTGGCGACGTCACCAAGGCGCTCGCCTGGCTGGCCGAGGCTCGCGGCCGCTTCGAGCGGGTGGTCGATCGCTGGGGACTGGGCCAGTGCTGGCTCGCCGAGGCCCGGGTGCTGGCTGGCCGCGATGACGCCGCCAGCCTCTCCGCGGCCCGGGAGGCCCAGGCGACCGACCCGGCCTGGGACGAACCGGCCATCTTCCTGGCCGGCCGCACCATGATGTCCGGCGATCTGGTGGCGGCGCGCGCCGCCCTCGGCGAGGTCGACTCCCCGGCCGCCGACCGGCTGCGGACACTGCTCGACGCCATCGGTGAGCAGCGGATCTCCTTCGCCGACGCCGGCGAGTTCCTGCGCATCCACCACGCGCCCCCCTCCGGCCAGAACCTCCGGGCGCTGGAGCGGATAGCCAACGCCTCCCCGAGGTTCTTCCAGGCCCGCGAGGCGCTGGCCTGGCTGCTCGTGAAGCTGGGGCGCTACGCCGCCGCCCGCGAGGTCTTCGAGTGGCTGCTCAAGCAGCCGCTTGAGCCGGGCGACAGGGCCCTGGTGACCATCGGGCTGAGCAGCACCACCACCGCGCTGCAGATGGCTGGGGCGCCCCCGGCGGCGGCCGGCGGCTCGAGCGGCCCGGCCGCGCCGGCCCCCTCGCTGGCCGACTCGGCGCTGCTGCCCCAGGGGGCGCGGGCCTCCTTCTCCGGGCTCGACGCCATGTTCTCCGGGCGGCTCAGCGTCTTCTCGCTGGCCGACCTGGTCGAGTTCCTGCGCGTCGCCGGGCGGAGCGGCCTGCTGGTCTGCAGCTCGTCCGAGGGCGTGGGGGCCTTCCGCTTCCGCAAGGGCAGGATCACCGGCGCCGCCTCGCCCGGCAACCCCAACCTCGGGGACCTCCTGGTCCGCCGCGGCAGGTTGACCGCCCAGGCGCTGGCCTCGGCCGGACCGGCCCGGGAGGGGTCGCTGGTCGACGCCGGGCTGGCCGACCGGCTCGTCGACCTCGGCCTCGCCGACCTGGAGATGGTCCGCGAGGCCGGGCTTAACCAGATCGAACAGACCCTGCGCGAGCTGATCGACTGGACCGACGGAGAGTTCGCCTTCACCCGCGAGGAGGAGCAGCCCCCCTCCGGAGACGCGGCCATCGAGGTGGACGCCCAGCAGCTGCTGCTCGACCTCTTCCGCGAGCGTGACGAGTCCTCCAGGGGGCCCATCCCCAGCTCCAGGAGCTGAGCCGCGACGATGCCGAACCAGCACGTCCCACCCGACCCCAGGAGCACGGGGCCCCTGGATCTCTCCAGGCTGGTCGGAGTCAAGCTCGGCAACTATCGGCTGGAGCGGGTCATCGGCCGAGGCCGGATGGGCGTGGTCTACCTGGCGCAGGACGAGGCGCTGCTCCGCCCCACCGCCATCAAGGTGCTGGCCTGGGCCAGCAGCGAGACCCGCGGCCAGGACCCGGTCCAGTGGTTCCTCGGTGAGGCGCGGCTGGTGGCGCGCATCAACGACCCGCGCGTGGTCCAGATCTACGGCGCCGCCAAGCAGGGCGACTACTGCTACATCGCCATGGAGTACGTGCCGGGGCAGTCGACCGAGGCGCTCATCGCCCGCGACGGGCGGCTGGCGCCGGAGACGGCGACCGACATCCTGGTGCAGGCCGCCTCGGCGCTCCACGCCGCCCACGTCGCCGGCGTCGTCCACCGCGACGTCAAGCCGGGCAACCTGCTGATCGGCCCGGGGGGCGTGACCAAGCTGGGCGACTTCGGCATGGCGCTCGGCTCGGCCGGCTTCCCGGTCGGCAACGCCGCGGTGCGGGCCGGCACGCCCTTCTACTCGGCGCCGGAGATCTGGCGCGGCGCGGTGGCCAACGGCGCCTCGGACATCTACGCCCTCGGGGCCACCTACTTCCACCTGCTCACCGGGCGCCCGCCCTACGTCGGCGCCGACGTGGCCGCGGTCGAGCGGGCCCACCTCTCCGACCCGCTCCCCGACCCGCGCGAGCTGGTCTCAGGGCTCCCCTCCTCGTGCGCCGCGCTGGTGATGCGCGCGCTGGCCAAGAGCCCCTCCGAGCGCCAGCCGACGGCGCAGGTGCTGATGTGGGAGGGACGCCGGGCGCTCCAGGAGCTGGCCGCCGCGGCGCACGCGCTGCTGGCCAGCACTCCGGTCGGGTCGCTGCAGGCCCCGCCCCCCCGCCCGCCCCGGCCTCGCCCCCCCGCCCCGCGCGCCGCGCCGCCGCCGCTGTCCGCCCAGTTCGGCTTCACCCAGGCCCCCTTCGCGCCGTTCGATCCGCTCCAGGCCCCGTTCCAGGCCGCGCCGCTCGACCTGGTTCGGCGCCAGCTTCGCACCCTGATCGAGGGACCGGCCACGGCGTTGCTGGCGCTGACCGGACCGCCCGGCAGTGGCCGCTCGACCCTGCTCAGGCAGCTGGCCGCGGATCTCTCGGCGACCGGGTCGCGGCTGGTGCTCTCCGCCGATGGCGCAGGGCGCGACGACGGGCGGAGCGCGCTGCAGCGGATCTGCCGGGCAGCCGGCGTCCCGGACGAGGGTGAGACCCGCATCGACGGGCTGCTCCACCGCCTCGCCGAGGAGCGGGGCCGGCCGGTTCCGCTGCTGGTCCTCGACGGGGCCGACCACCTCTCGGCCGTCCCGGCCGACCTCGAGACCCTGGCCTCGGCCGCGCTCTGGTCACGGACCTTCAAGCTGGTGGTGGCCGGGGCGCCCGGGCTTGGAGCGCTGCTGGCGCCGGGGGGCGTCGCCGGCCAGCCCGAGCGGGCCAGCGAGCTCTCCGTGCCGCCGCTCGACGCCGACCAGGTGGCCCACTACTTCCGCAGCTGGCTGCGAGCCACCCGCGCTCCAGACGCCGCCGCCCTCCACCTCTCCGCCGACGCGATGCTCCTGCTGGCGCACCGGTCGGGTGGGCGACCGGGCCTCATCGACATCCTCGGGTGGAACATGCTGGCCCTGGCCGCCGCCGCGGGACGCCCCACGGTCACCTCCTGGCACGCCTGGGAGGCGAGCATCGACGGGCCCTGGCCTGGGGCGACTCCGCCGCCGTCGGCCAGGCTGGCGCCACCCCGGGACTGGCCAACCAGCGAGGCGCGCGCCGTCCTCGACAGCTGCCGAACACGGGCTGGACTTCCACCTTGGCCGACCGAGAAGAGACCATGAGCGCCCCGATAGGGTATGATCGCCCGGCGGAGCGGTTGGTTCTCGCAGGAGGTGGTCGATGACAGATCTCGAAACCGTGGCCGGCATCGCCGGCGTCGACGCCGCGGTGCTCGGAGACTTGGAGGGGACCTTCCTCGGCGCCATGCGGACCAGCGATGGCGAGACCATCGCCGCGGAGATGGGCTTCGTCGGCAGCACGCTGCTGGAGGTCGGCGAGCTGCTCGGCCTCGGCGCGCTCTGCACCTTCTCGCTGGCCGGCCGGGCCAACGCCTGCCTGCTGGTGGTGCGTCCGCAGTCGCTCATCACCGCCCTGATCGCACCGCCTCAGTCGCTTGGACCGGTCGAGCGCGCAGTCGACACCGCATTCCAGGAGTGGACCTGACATGGAAACCATCCTCCAAGGCCTGCTCGACATGGCCGGCATCAACGCGGCGGTCCTCTTCGACGGCGCCGGGCACCTGCTGGCCCACCGCGGCCGCTCCGTCTACGACCGGGCGCTCTGCGAGCAGGTCGGAGGTCCGCTGGCCCGCGCCATCGACTCCCTCCAGCTCCAGCACGAGGACTGGGAGTCGGCCACGGCGCAGTTCGCCGACGGCACGCTGCTGCTGCGCCGCCTCGACACCACCTCGGCCGGCCCCTGCGTCCTGGCCCTGGTCGCCGACTCGACGCTCAACCCGGCCTTCGCCACCGTCGCCATCCGGGTCTCCTCCAACAAGCTGAAGCGCGCGCTCGACGGCGGCGCCTCCTCGTCCGCGACCGGGATCCCCGGCCAGGCCTCGGCCCTCGGCTCGCTCCCGGCCTACCCCGCGGCGGCCTCTCCCGGCCCGGGCGGCTCGCAGGTCGGATCACAGGCCGAAGGTTCGAGGCCGATCCTGGCCAACTCCGGGCTGAGCTGGTCGCGCACCGGTGGCGGCGGCGTGACGGCCGCCGACCAGGCCGCCGCCAGCTACCTGACCACCTGTGCGCGGGAGCTGGCTCGCCACGTCGGCCCCATGTCGAAGATCTTCGTGGAGGAGGCGGTGCGCCGGGTCTGCCCGGATCTGCCCTTCTCGCTCGCCGCCAGCCGGGCGCTGGCCGACGAGCTGGCCGCCAGGATCGAGGACGAGCCGGATCGCCAGGCATTCCTCCTCGCGTTGAAGAAGCCCGGCGGCAAGTAGCCACCTCGGAGCGGAGATCCCCCCATGTCACTTATCAGTGCTGTTCGGAGCCGGCTCAGCCTCAAGATCTCGCTGACGCTTGCCGTCCTGCTGCTCCTGCTCACCTCGGGCGCGGCGGCCATCATCACGTTGAAGCAGTCGCAGCAGATGGAGGAGATGACGCTGGAGAAGGCCAAGCTGGCGGCGACGCTGGGCGCGAGGCAGTACGGCGACACCTTCGACAACGCCATCGACAGCGGCCTGCTGACCGTCAACGACGTCTTCGACCGCTCCTACGTCGAGATCAAGGGCTGGGCCTGGGGCGAGAAGCCCAAGTTCCACACCCGCTTCGACGCTTTCACCGACCGGGCCGTGCTGGTCTTCCAGGACAAGTACCTGGAGAACGAGGACTTCGTCTTCGCGGTCGGCGTCGACGTCAACGGCTACCTGCCCACCCACAACAGCAAGTTCCAGCAGCCGCTGACCGGCACCGCGGAGAAGGACCTGGCCGGGAACCGGACCAAGCGGATCTTCAACGACCCGGTCGGCCTGGCGGCCGCCAAGAACGTGGAGTCGAGCCTCCTGCAGGTCTACTCGCCCGACACCGGCGAGGTGATGTGGGACGTCTCCAGCCCGGTCATGGTGAAGGGCAAGCACTGGGGCGGGTTCCGCATCGGCGTCTCCATGGAGCGGATCGGGGCCCAGAAGCGGTCGCTGATCGTGACCCTGGCGGCCATCTTCGCCGCCTTCGCCGTCATCACCATCATCACCATCTACGTGGTGGTGGAGCGGGCCATGCGCCCGGTCGTGGAGCTGACCGCCGCGGCCGAGTCGATCAGCATGGGCGACGGCCTGGATACAGCCATCAAGCCACAATCGACCGACGAGATCGGCCAGCTCACCAAGGCGGTGGAGCGGCTCCGTGTCAGCATGAAGGCGGCCATGAGCCGTCTCGGCGGCTAAGGGAGGAACGACCATGACCAACATCCAGATCACGCTGTCCGCCTCGCTGTTCCTCTCCTCGCTGCTCCTCGCCCCGGCCCCTGCGGCGGCCCAGCCCAAGCCGACCGCGGCCCAGGTCGACGCCCTCGGCCCCCAGGAGAAGGAGATGCTCGCCGCCGCGCAGGACTTCGCCCGGCGGGTCACCGAGTCGATGGAGAATTGGCTCGCCACCAAGGAGGCGAGCGAGGAGCGGCTCTTCGCCTGCCTGTACTACCCCATCGCCAAGACCGACCCGCCCAAGTTCACGACCGACTGGGATCGGCTCTCCGACCGCGACATCCAGGGCATCGAGGAGGCGATCATGACCCGCTCCCAGGCCCTGGTCTTCGCGGTGCTGGTCGACAAGCACGGCTACCTGCCGACCCACAACCTCCGCTACTCCCAGCCGTTGACCGGCAACCTCGCCAACGACCTCGTCAACAACCGGACCAAGCGCATCTTCAACGACAAGACCGGGCTGGCGGCGGCCAGGAGCGTTGCCCCGTTCCTCATCCAGCGCTACCAGCGCGACACCGGCGAGACCATGGTCGATCTCTCGGTCCCGGTCTTCCTCCGCGGCGTGCACTGGGGCGCGGTTCGCCTCGGCTTCCGCGCCGTCGACGCGCGCTAGCCGCTACCTCGGCTTCCCGATCGGCGGCGGCTTCCAGCTGCCGTCGAGGGCCGAGGGGGCCTTCTCCCTGGGGCCGTGGAGGCGCAGGACCAGGGTGAAGGCACCGGCCGGGACCTGCAGCCAGTTGCTCTCCTTCCCCTTGGGCGACTCGGCCTGGAGCAGCAGCTCCAGCGACCCGTCGCGACCGTACTGGAACTTCTCCTTCGAGGTGAGCTGGGACCGCCCCTGCTTCCCGATCACGGGCGCGCCGCTGGCGTCGTAGGCCGTGAGCGTCCAGAGCGCCCCGGCGGGCGGCCCCTTGCCGCGGGTGAAGCGGAGCGACCGGTGCGTGCTCCCGTCGAGCGGCTTGCCGGCCCCGTCGACCTCGGCGACCAGCACCAGCCCGTCCAGCGTCCGATCGACGCCGGCGGCCACCACCGCGGCCCGTCCCAGGGTTCCACCGAGCGGGGCGCCGCCGCCAGCCACGGTCCAGCCGTTGACCGGCGCAGGCGGTGCGGCGGCGGCCAGGATCTTCGCCTGGGCCACCTTCGGCACGCCGGCCAGCGCCTTGATCACCGAGGCGTCGAGCCCGGTCGGATCGTAGTCCTTGCCCGGGACCAGTCCGATGTGGGCCAGCGTGGGCAGCAGCGCGGCGTCGGCGGGGGCCGGCGGGTTGGCCTTGAGGAGCGTGGCCAGGAGCTTGAAGTAGACGACCGCGTCGAGGGTATGGACCTGGTCGCGCACCGGCCGCGTCACGTCAAGCGAGGCGTCGGGCCGGCCGAGCGCCGGCGCGTACTTCTTGGGGTTGGCCCGGAGCGGCAGGAGCGAGAGCTTGTTGACCCAGGCCTGGGCCTCGTGCGGATCGTTCGGCCCGCCCACCGCCAGCGCCCGCCCCTCGATCCGGACCAGCGCCGTCGGAGACTTCACCTGGCGGACCCCGGCCGGGAGCTTCCCGCTCCAGCCGGGCCCGGTCACGGCGATCCGCCCGGCCCGGCCCTTGCCGTCACGCGCCGGGGAGACGTCGAGCAGCTCCTGCCAGGCCGACCGGATGGTCAGCGCATGGAACCGCCCCTTGGCGTCGGGGACGGTGAGGACCCAGGGCTCGCCGCCGACGTCGAGCCAGGCCTGGACCTGGAGCAGGTCGAAGGATGCCCGCGGCGCCGCCTCGGCCGGGGTCCCGGCGCCGTGCGGCCTGGCCAGCTGGCCCATGGGCGCCTGCCAGCCCTGGGGCCGCTCCACGTTGGTGGAGGTCCGGCGCGCCAACTCCGAGCTGACCAGCGGGTAGCCGTAGAGGTAGGCCTCGACGGCGGCCTCCAGCGCCTCGCGCTCACGCTCGGCCTCCTTGGCGAGTGCGGCCGGGGGCCGCTCGCCCGTCTTGGGTGGCAGCGGCGGTGGCTGCGGCTTGCAGGCGACCAGGCCCAGCACCACGCCGAGAGAGAGCCACCCTGCCCTGCGGACCGATCGACCCATGTGCCTGTCTCCTCGTGCCGCGACCCTGGCAGGCGTGCCGCCCTCGGCCCTGCCCCGCGCTCGCGGCCTCCGACTTCCGGCACCCCGATCTTACCGGAGCCGGCCCCCGCGGCCACCACTCATTCTGCGGCATGGCACCCCCGGCCTTCGCGTCGACAACGCCCAGCCCCCGTGGTTATGTCGAGGCGATGTCGCGGTCGGTACAGCGGCGAGGTCCAGCGCATGGTCGAGGTCAGCTCACAGTCCCCGTTCACGAGCCTGCCGGCCCGCTGGCGGGCGACGGAGACGTCGGACCGGGGCCTGGAGGCGGGCACCGTGCAGGCCCTGGCGGCCGTCACGCCGGGTGACCTGGCGCTGGTCGAGCCGGTGGTGGCGGCGCTGCTGGAGGCGCTGGCACGGCCGCCCCTCGCCGCCGGGGCCAAGCGGTCCCTCTTCGCGCTGCTCGACGGGGTGCGGCGGCGCGCCTTCACCGAGGCGCTGGCGGCCGACCAGTCCGAGCCGTGGCTGCGGCTGCTGCTGCCGCTCCTCCGCCGCATCGACTTCACGGTCGGGGAGCTCCTCCGTTGCCGCGAGGAGACCGACCCCAGGACCATCGCCATCCGCACCGTGGGCAGCGACGCCACCGACCTGACCGTGGCCGAGGTGGCCCGCCGCACCCGCGCCATCGCCCGCGGCCTGCTGGCCATCAACGGCGACGAGCCGGACGCCCGGGTCGCCATCCTCTCCGAGAACTGCCTGGAGGCGGCCCTCAGCGACCTCGCCTGCCTCAGCAATGGCTTCGTCGACTTTCCACTCCCGGCCAACGCCGTGGCCGAGCAGGTGGTCTACATGCTCAGGCACTCCCGCGCCCAGGTGCTGCTGGTGGACGACGAGGAGCAGGTGTCCAAGGTGCTCCCGGCGCTGGCCGGGCTGCCCGACCTCAAGGCGGTGGTGGTCTTCTCCCGGAGCTGCGCCGAGCGCAACGGGCTGCTCTCGCTCGACCAGATGATCGGCCAGGGGGCAGGCTTCGACGAGCCGCTGCGGGCGGCGCGGGCGGCGCGGGTCAAGGCCACCGACATGGCCACCGCCATGTACACCTCGGGGACCACCGGCAAGCCCAAGGCCATCATCTTCACCCACGAGAACCTGGTGTCGAAGCGGCTCTGCCGTAGCTTCGCGCTGCCGCAGGTCGGCGAGGGCGACACCTTCCTCTGCTACCTGCCGCTCTACCACACGTTCGGACGCTGGCTGGAGCTGATGGGGACGCTCTGGTGGGGCGCCACCTACACCTTCGCCCGCTCCACCGCGCAGTCGTCGCTGCTGGAGGACTTCCGCAGCGTCAAGCCGACGGTCTTCATCTCGGTTCCCAAGAAGTGGATCGAGCTGCAGGACGCGGCGGCCTGGGAGGCCGCCAGCGAGGACGAGGAGGAGACGGCCGGGCACCTGCGAGTCATCACCGGCACGCGGCTCCGCTACGGCCTCTCGGCGGCCGGGTACCTCGATCCGGTCATCTTCAAGAACTTCCACCGCGCCGGCGTCGAGCTCTGCTCCGGCTACGGCATGACCGAGGCCACCGGCGGCATCACCATGACGCCGCCTGGCGGCTACGTGGACGGCTCCATCGGTGTGCCGCTCCCGGGCATCGAGTGCCGGCGCGCCGACGACGGCGAGCTGCTCATCCGCGGCATCTACGTCTCGCCCGGCTACCTCGACCCCGGGCCGGAGGAGGCCGGGTCGCACGAGCCGGACGGCTGGTTCCACACCGGCGACCTCGTCAATATCGACGACGGTCACTTCCGGATCGTCGGGCGCAAGAAGGAGATTTACAAGAACCGCGCCGGGCAGACCATCGCCCCGGCCCGCGTCGAGAACCTCTTCCGCGACTTCGAGGCGGTGGCCCAGGCCTTCCTGGTAGGCGATCACCGCGACTACAACACGCTGCTGGTCTGGCCCAACTACCAGCAGCAGCCGCAGCTCAAGGCGCTCACCCCCGAGCAGCTCCGCGACCTGATCTCCTCGCTGGTGGCCAGCGCCAACCGCTTCCTGGCCCCCTTCGAGCGGGTGGTGACCTTCCAGGTGCTGCCGCGGGCGCTCGACGTCGAGCACGGCGAGCTGACCCACAAGTTCACCTTCAAGCGTGAGGCGGTCGGCGAGGGCTGGAAGGAGCTCATCGACAAGATGTACGAGCAGAAGCACCTGGCGCTGGCCCTGGACGGCTGGTTCCTGCGGGTCCCCAACTGGGTGCTGCGCGAGATCGGGGCCCTGCAGCACGAGGTCTCGCTGCAGGAGGGCGTGCTCCGGGCCGGGGACCGGGCCCTGGCAATCGGACCGGACGTGGTGGCGCTCGGCTCCTTCCGGCTCGGCGATCTCGCCTACGCGTCGGAGGGGACCGTCATCGACCTCGGCGTCCTGCTCTCGCGTCCGGCGCTCTGGCTCGGCAACGAGGCGCTGCGCCGCTTCCTCGGCGACGAGGCCTTCCTGGCGCTGGCCGCCAAGCGGCGCAAGGGGGGCGGCGAGTACCGCATCGATCCGCGGGTCTGGCGGGCGCCGCCGCCGGAGCGGCTGGCCAGCCTGCTCGAGCTGGTCGACCGGGTCGAGGTCGACTTCCTCTCCATCCACGCCGCCGGAGAGCTGCTGCGCGCCGAGCGGCCCGAGGCCCGGCGCGCCATCGCCCACCTGCAGCGCGGTATGACCGCGGCCACGCCTGAGCAGGCCCGCCTGAGCCGGGCCCTGCTTCGCCGCGCCGCCGACGCCCCCGACGAGGACGTCCGCCGCCGCGCCTTCCGCGTCCTGCTGCCCAACGAGGACCCGGCCTTGACGCTGGAGACCCTCGGCAGCTTCCTCGACCGCATGGGGGCGATGGCGCTGCGCGACGAGGACCTCGCCGATCTCGGCGAGCGCGGCCTCTCCGACGCCCAGGTGCTGCGGCTCCTCGACTACCTGGCCTCCGACCGGGCCAATGGCCCGCTCCCGGAACACTCCGACCGCCACCTGCTGATCGGGGTGATGCGCCTCTTGACGGCCACCGCCATCGCCCACCCCGCCTACTTCGCCAGGGTCAGGGTGCCGCTGGCGCGCCTCACCCTCCACGAGGACGCCGGCGTCTGCGCCCGCGCCGGCGAGGAGCTGGACCGGCTGCGGCGCGGCTTCTCCAACTGGATCGGCCCCAACCTGCGGCTCGCCATCGACTCCCAGTCCGGGACGGAGTACGGCTGGAGCGACGTGCTGGTCTTCGAGCCCTCGGTGGCCGAGGCCGCCAGCCGGACCCTGCTGCAGGCCATGTCCGACACCACCCTGGTGCGGGCCTCGGTCTTCCTGCTGGGCCGCGGCGTGCTGCTCTCGCTGGCCGACATCCCGCCGGGCGGGGCCACCGTGAGCCTGCTGGGCCGCCAGCACGGCAAGGCGGTCTACCGGCTCTCCATCCACACCCGCTCGCACGAGGTCTTCGACCTCGCCATCAACGTGGCGGAGGACCTCTCCTTCGCCCAGCTCCGCGACGAGGTGAACTGGCTGCTGGCGGCCGGAGCGCCCCCGCCGCTGGTGGAGCAGTTCGGCGGCTACTTCGGCGAGTGGGGCATCTTCACCGAGGAGTTCATCCCCGGCAACGACGTGGAGCGGCAGGTGGCGCGCCTGCTGCGACAGTCCGAGGGGAGGCGGCTCGAGCTGCTCTGGCCCTTCGTGGCCTGCACCGCCCTGGAGCTGCACGCCCGCTTCTGGGATCGGGCGGGCCGCGGCCTGGCGCTCCGCCTCCCCTCGCCGGCCGCCTTCATCGTCCCGTCGCACGACTACCAGACCGGCGCCCGGCTGGTCTCCATCGCCGACCGCTCTCCCTGCGGCTCGCTCGACGAGCTGCTCGACCGCTTCCAGCAGAGCTTCCTCGATCGCGTCGAGGGCTCACTCCCCGACCTGCACGCCAAGGTCACCGACCAGATGCAGCTGGCCTCGGTGGTCGAGGCGCTGGGCGTGGAGCGGGCCATCCCGGTGCTGGAGGCGGCCGCGGCCGGGAAGCGCGCCATCGCCGTCTCCTCCTTCCTGGAGCGGCTGCGGACCGAGGGGCCGACGCCGCTGCGGCTCTTCTTCGCCATCCGGCGCTTCAAGCGCTGGCTGGAGGTCAACCCGGAGGCGACGCCGGAGGCCCAGTCGAAGCACCTCGACGAGCAGTGGGGCACCTACCGGCTGGGTGAGTTGGAGGCCCAGTGGCCCGACACGCGCCTGCGCTACTTCCGGCAGACCGTCTTCGACGGCGCCCGCCCCGAGCTCGGGGCGGCCCTCGATCGGCTCATGCAGCGGGTCCGGTCGCTGCCGGCCGGGGCGCTCGACCTCGCCGAGCAGCTGGCCTCCCTGCGCGCCGCCGTCAAGCCGTCGGCGGCCGAGGATCACGACCTGGCCCGCATGACCTACCGGTACTTGGAGCCGGGCGAGCAGGTGGCTTTGATCTCCATGCCGCACGGCGACCACTACACCGCCGAGGTGGTGGTGGCGCAGGCCGCCAGCGACGGCAGCCACTACTCGCTGCGCGGCCCGGTCTCCCCGCGCGAGGTGGCCCGCCTGCTCCACCTCTTCCACGAGTCCAACCTGCAGGTGGCCTTCTCCTCGGAGCACGAGTTCCTGCTGGCGCTCGACGGCAAGGAGTCGGTGCTGGCGGGCCTCTTCTACCGGCCGGTGGTGGCCGGCCGGGTCCACATGGAGAAGGTGGTGGTGGGGCGCAAGCACCGCACCAAGGGGATCGCCGACGGCCTGATGCGCGACTTCTTCCGCCGGCTGCGGGCGCGCGGAGTCTCGGCGGTGGAGACCGGCTACTTCCAGCCCGAGTACCTGAAGCGCTTCGGCTTCCGCACCGATCCCTCGTCCGGCGGCCTGGTCCGGTACATCGACGCCGACGAATCCTTCGAGTGGTAGCGAGGCAGCGCGAACATGGCCAAGCCGATCTGGAAGCTCATCGACTCCACCCTCCGCGAGGGTGAGCAGTTCTCCAAGGCCTCCTTCCGCACCGAGGACAAGGTCGAGATCGCCCGGGCGCTCGACACCTTCGGCGTCGAGTACATCGAGGTCACCTCCCCGGCGGCCTCGCCCCAGTCGCAGAAGGACGCCGCCACGCTCGTCAAGCTCGGCCTCGGGGCCCGCATCATCAGCCACTCGCGCTGCGTGCTCGACGACGTCAAGGCGGCCGTCGACTCCGGGGTCCGCGGCCTGGGCCTGCTCTTCGCCACCAGCCGCATCCTCCGGGAGTCCTCCCACGGCAAGTCGATCCAGCAGATCATCGACGCCATGGGACAGCCCATCGAATACGCTCTCAAGGCCGGGCTCGAGGTCCGCTTCAGCGCCGAGGACAGCTTCCGCTCCGAGACCGCCGATCTGCTGGCCGTCTACCGGGCGGCGGAGGGGATGGGGGTCCACCGCGTCGGCCTGGCCGACACCGTGGGCATCGCCACCCCGCGCCAGGTCTACGTGCTGGTGCGGGAGGTGCGGCGCACGGTGGCCTGCGGCGTCGGCTTCCACGGCCACAACGACACCGGCTGCGCCATCGCCAACGCCTTCGAGGCCCTGCAGGCCGGCGCCACCCACGTCGACGTCTCGGTGCTCGGCATCGGCGAGCGGGTCGGCATCACCCCGCTCGGCGGCCTGGTGGCGCGGCTCTTCTCGCTGGAGCCGCAGGCGCTCGGCGAGCGCTACCGGCTGGGACAGCTTCGCGAGCTGGAGCGGCTGGTGGCCCGCATCACCGGCGTGGAGATCCCCTTCAACAACTACGTCACCGGCGAGACCGCCTACAGCCACAAGGCCGGCATGCACCTCAAGGCCATGATGGCCAACTCCGGCTCCTACGAAATCATCCCGCCCGAGGCCTTCGGCCTCTCGCGGAAGCTGATCATCGGCTCACGCCTGACCGGCCGCGCCGCCATCGCCTACCGGGCCCGTGAGATGGGGATCACCTTCGGCGAGTCCGAGCTGAAGGAGATCACCCGCCGCATCAAGGAGCTGGCCGACTCGGGCGAGCTCTCCGAGGCCCAGATCGACCGCGTGCTGCGCGAGTGGGTGACCGCCTGAGGCCCTCCACCCCGCCCCGGCCCGGGCACGCCGCGTGAAGTCCCGCCTGCTGCTGCTGGCCGCGGCGCTGCTCTGGTCCACCGCCGGCGCCGTCATCAAGCTCTCCTCGCTAGACGCCTGGCAGCTGGCCGGCGGCCGGGCCCTGGTGGCCGCGCTGTTCCTCGCCGCGCTGGTCCCCTCGGCCCGGCGGCGTCCCTCGGGGCGGCTGCTGCTGGTGGGGTTGGCCTACGCGGTCACGACCGTCCTCTTCGTCATCGCCAACAAGCTCACCACCGCGGCCAACGCCATCTTCCTCCAGGACACCGCGCCCCTCTGGGTGCTGCTGCTCTCTCCCTGGGCCCTGGGTGAACGCCCCAGCCGCGGCGAGCTGCTCTCGGTGCCGGTCTTCGGTCTCGGGCTCGGTCTCTTCTTCCTCGACCAGCTCGCTCCCGGGCAACTGGCCGGCAACCTGGTGGCGCTGGCCGCCGGCGTCGCCTTCGCCGCCTCGATCCTCGGGCTGCGGCGTCTCGGCCCCGAGGGGCCGGCCGCGCTGGTCTGGGGCAACCTGCTGGCCGCCGCCGTCACCCTGCCACTCTGGCCGCTCGGCCCGGCCGCCGGCGTCGCCGACCTGGTGGCCATCGCCTACCTGGGCGTCTTCCAGCTCGGCCTCGCCTACCTCTGCTTCTCCCTCGGCCTGCGCGGCACCCCGGCGGTCGAGGCCTCCCTGCTGGTGCTGCTCGAGCCGGTGCTCAACCCGGTCTGGACCTTCCTCTTCGCCGGGGAGCGGCCCGGCCCGTGGGCGCTGGCCGGTGGCGCGGTGATCCTGGCGGCCACCGCCTGGCGCACCCTGCAGCCCTGGCTGCAGGAGCGGCGCTCGACCGGCCGCTCCGAGGCTTGATACAAGGTCACATGCCTCCAGCCCCACCCGCCACCGGCTCCTGGGCCGGCCTCCGCTGGCGCCTCGCGACGCTCACCGTCGTCATGGTGCTCGCGGCCGGGGCGGCCCAGGGGCTGCTGCTGCTCCAGCTCCACCCCGATCTCACCACCAGCCAGCTGGCCAGCCTGGCAGGGCTCACCCTGGGCGGCGCGGCGCTGAGCGGGGCCCTGATCTCCTGGCTGGCCGGCGCGCTGCTCCGGCCCCTGCTGCAGGTCCGCCACGCGGCCGAGGCCATGGCGGCCGGGCAGGTCCCGCCGCCGCTCGACCTGGCCGACGCCGAGGGGGAAGCCGCGGCGCTGGCAGGCGGCCTCGACCTCCTCGGGGCGACCCTCCGCGGCCTGCTGGATGAGGTGCGCCTGGCCGCCCTCAGGCTCGACGAGGAGAGCGGCGCGCTGCTGCGGGGCGTGGCTCGCACCGGCGCCGCCGATGCCGGACACGCCGAGGCCATGCGCCGGGCCACCGCACACGCCGCCGCCATCGCCGAGGTGACCCGCGAGGCCGACCGCGAGGCCGAGTCGGTCATCGCCATGACCCAGCGGGCCGAGTCGCTCTCGGGCGAGGGCCTGGGCGCGGTGGAGCAGGCGGTCCGCTCCGCCGGCGCGCTGGGCGAGCAGGTCAGGCGAATCGCCGCCACCATGGGCGACCTCTCCGAGCGGACCCTCCAGGTCGGCGAGATCGTCACCACCGTGAAGGACCTGGCTGAGCAGTCGAACCTGCTGGCCCTCAACGCCTCCATCGAGGCGGCCAAGGCCGGCGAGCATGGCCTGGGCTTCGCCGCCGTGGCCATGGAGATGCGCAACCTCGCCGCGCAGTCGCGGCAGGCGGCGGTGCAGGTCCGCTCGATCCTGGGCGAGATCCAGACCCACGCCGGGGAGGCGGCCCTGGCCACCGAGGAGGGCTCGACCCGGGCCGCGCTGGCCACCGGCCGGTCGCGCAGTGCGGGCGAGGCCATCGAGGAGCTGGCGCTGGTGATCCGCGAGTCGGCCGGCTCGGCCCGCACCATCGCCGACCGGACCCGGCGTCAGCGCGCCAGCGCCGCCGATCTGGTCGCCACCATCGCCGAACTCTCGGACGCCACGGCGGCCGGCGGCGGGGACTCCAGGACCCTCGAGGTCCGCGCCGGGGCGATCGCTGCCGTGGCCAGCCGGCTCTCGGCGCTGTCTGGACGCTTCCGGACCTGATGCGGCCGCCCGGGCCGCGAGGCCAGATCCCCGCGGGCCGCTGTCCCCGCTGCGCCTTCCCGCTCGAGGGCGGTTGCCTCTGCCCTTTCATCCCCCGGCTCGAGATCGGCGTCCGCATCCTGGTGGTCCGCCACGCCAGCGAGCGTCCCCGCCTCACCAACAGCGGCCGCTGGGCGGCGGCGGCCCTGGTGGGCGCCTCGGTCCATGATCACGCCCTGGAAGATTCCCGCTCGGACGCCGACCTCCTGGCCGCCATCGGCGCCGGCCCGGCCTGGCTCCTCTACCCGACCGGACCGGGTGGACAGCCGCCCGGGCCGGCGCCGCGGACCATCGTGGTGCCCGACGCCACCTGGTCGCAGGCGCGGCGCATGGTGCAGCGATTGGCGCCGCTCCAGACCCTGCCCCGCCTGGCGCTCCCGCCGCCCCCGACCACCCTGAGGCTGCGGGAGCCGCCACGACCCGGCGGCATGTCGACGCTCGAGGCGGTGGCCGGGGCGCTGGAGCTGCTGGGCGACGCTCCGGCTGCGGCGGCGCTGCGGCGGCTCCACCAGGCCGCCGTCGAGAAGACGCTGCGACTGAAGGGGATGTGGCCGCCGGGGCGCGCGCACCCAGGTACGGTGCCACGGTGATCTCCCCGTTCCGACCGGCCCCGCTGCTGCGCCACCCCGACGCCCAGACCATCGTCGCCAACCTCTGGCGTCCTCGCCCCGGTCCGGCCGTAGCGCGGGTCCGCTGGGAGCTCGCCGACGGCGACTTCCTCGACCTCGATCGGGCCGCCGGAGCCTCGCCCACCGCCCCGGTGGCTGTGCTCTGCCATGGCCTGGAGGGCTCCTCCGAGGCCCCGTACCTGCGCGGCCTGGCGGCCAACCTGGTGGGGCGAGGGCTCTCCGTGGTGGCCCTCAACTTCCGGACCTGCGGCGGGGTGCCGAACCGGCTGCCCCGCTCCTACCACTCGGGGGAGACCACCGACCTCGGCGAGGTGGTGCGCCGCCTGCTGCTGGAGGCGCCGGGGCGCCCGCTGGTGGTGGCCGGCTTCTCGCTGGGCGGCAACGTGGTCACCAAGTGGTTGGGCGAGCACGGGGAGACCCTGCCACCCGAGGTGCGGGGCGGCGCGGCCATCTCGGTCCCCTTCGACCTGGGCGCCTGCCAGCGGCGGCTCGACGGTCCGGGCCGCCTGATCTGGCTCTACCGCGAGCGCTTCATGCGCAGGCTCCGGCGCAAGGCGGCCTGGAAGGCGCGCCAGTTCCCGGGGCTGTTCGACGCCGCGGCGGTGGCCCGCGCCACCACCTTCGCCGAGTACGACCAGCTCGTGACCGCTCCACTCCATGGCTTCGCGTCCCGCGACGACTACTATGCGCGCAGCTCGGCCGGTGGGTTCCTGGCCGGGATCCGCCGCCCCTACCTCGCGCTCGCGGCCACCGACGACCCCATGGTGCCGTCGGCGTCGCTGCCGCTGGCCGCGGCCCGCGCCAACCCGGCCGTCAACCTGCTGGTCACGCCGCACGGCGGCCACACCGCCTTCGTCGACGGCGCCCTGCCGCGCCCCGGCTTCTGGGCCGAGCGGACGGTGGCCGACTTCCTCGCCGGGCTGGTCGCGCCGGGTCCGGCGGCTACTTCAGCCCGCCCTTGACGAAGGCGGCCACGTCCTTGATCTCGGCCGGCGAGAGCTTGCCCTTGAACGGCGTCATCTTCCCCCGGCCGTCGCTGACGATGGCCTCCATCTCCGCGGCCGTCAGCTTGGTCACCGTCAGGTCCTTCACGCCCAGCTTCTTGCCCATGCCGGTCAGGCCCTTGCCGTCGGCGCCGTGACAGGCGGCGCACTTGGCGCCGAAGAGGGCCTTGCCGTCGGCGGAGGCGGTGACGGCGGCTGCGAGGAGTGCGGCGGCGACGAGGAGACGCTTCATGTCAGGCTCCGTTTCTGGATGGACGTCAATGACTGGCCGGCGCGGCGCCGCCGGTCTTGAAGGTGCCGACGAGGATCGGCACCGAGATCTTCACTAGGATCGTGAAGATGAGGAAGCCTACACCGAAGATGCCGACCGCGATCGACCACTCCGTCAGGGTCGGCCGGTACTCGTAGATCTCCCCGAGCGTGTCGGGGGTCATGCCCGGGATCACCAGCCCGAGCCCCTTCTCGATGTAGACGCCCGACCAGATGAGCAGGCAGCCGAGGTTGAGGGTGACCCAGTTCTGGCGGAGCCTCGGCACCAGGAAGATGAAGAAGGCCGCCACGCTGGCGACGAGCGAGCCCCAGGCGTACGGCACCAGCGCCTTGTGGCCCCCGATCCCGAACCAGAGGTACTGCGTGTACCTGAGCTCCTGAGTCTGCGAGTAGAACTCCTTGAAGAGCTCGGCGCCGAGCAGGAAGAGGTTGATGAACATGGCGTAGGCCATCAGCTCGGCCAGCTTCCAGATGGCCTCGTCCTTGATGGGGATGCTGGTGGTCTTCCGCAGCACCTGGAAGAGGATGATCATAACGGCCGGCCCCGAGCAGAAGGCCGAGGCCAGGAAGCGCGGGGCCAGGATCGAGGCGTTCCAGTACGGGCGTGACGCCATGCCGTTGTAGAGGAAGGCGGTCACGGTGTGCGTGCTGATCGAGATCGGGATGGAGAGGAGCACCAGCGGCAGCAGGATCTTCTTGTTCGGCTCCTTGCCGTTGTAGGCTTGGAAGAGGATGTAGAGCACCACCACCACGTTGAGGATCAGGTAGACGTTGAGCACCAGCGCGTCCCAGGCCAGCAGGGATCGCGGCCAGTTTGGCGTGCCCAGCAGCGGGAACATGTGCAACATCCGGTCGGGCCGCCCCATGTCCACCAGGATGAAGAGCAGGCACATGGCCAGCGCCGAGATGGCCAGCAGCTCGCCGAGCAGCACCACCTCCTTGAGCGGGCCCCAGTGGTAGACGTAGGCCGGGATGACCAGCAGCACGGCGGCCGCCGCCACGCCGACCAGGAAGGTGAAGTTCCCGACGTAGAAGGCCCAGGAGACCTGATCCCGGATGTTGGTGGCGATCAGGCCGACGCGGGCCTGGTGGACGTAGGCCACCAAGCCGATGCCGATGGCCACCAGCAGCGCGCCGACCCAGACGAAGTAGGCCCGGTTGCCGGTCTTGATCTGGCGGCCACAGCCCTTGAGGAACTCGAGGATGCCGGTCATGGAGGTGGCCTCGTCAGGTGGCGTAGAAGTAGTAGAACTGTGGGTTGGTGGCGAGCTCCTCCTTGAAGATGAAGACCCGCTTGGTCTCCATCACCCGCCGGATCTCGCTCTCCGGATCGAGGAGGTTGCCGAACTTCCGCGCCCCCACCGGGCAGGCCTCGACGCAGGCGGTGTAGCGCCCCTTGCGTGCCCGCTGGATGCAGAAGGTGCACTTCTCCACCACGCCCTTGGGGCGGGGCCGGTTGCCGAGGTAGTGCTGCTCGGGGTTGAGCTCGGCGGCCGGGAGCGTCGGCTCGGCCAAGGTGAAGTGGCGGGCCCCGTACGGGCAGGCCGCCATGCAGCAGCGGCAGCCGATGCACCAGTCGTAGTCGACGACCACGATGCCATCCTTCTCCTTCCAGGTGGCCTGGGTCGGGCAGACCTTCACGCAGGGCGGGTTGCGGCACTGCTGGCACTGGACCGGGAAGTAGAACTTCCCCTCCTCCGGGACCGTGGCCGGGTCGTAGTAGTGCTCGGCGTGGGTCAGGTCGACGCCGTGCTCCTTCTCCATCTGCAGCACGCGGATCCAGTGGATCTGCGGGTGCTGGCGCGACTGGTTGTTCTCCTTGACGCAGGCATAGACGCAGCGCCGGCAGCCGATGCACCGGGAGAGGTCGAGGCCGTAGCCGAACTCGACCCCCTCGCTCGGCCCCTCGGCGGTGACGGTGGTGTCCCGCCCCCAGGTGGCCTTGTTGCGAGCCTCGGCCTTCTGCAGCGCCCGCTTC
>JANYBC010000115.1 GCA_025360965.1 Anaeromyxobacter sp.
TCGCAGCCGAAGAGACACCAATCCTATTTATTTGAAAACTTGTAAAGTTGGGGCTAAAGTTCTTTCCTTTCAGGGTTATGACGCGCCGCCGCTCGATGCTGACGTCGGCCACCTGCACCTCGACCGGGTCGCCGACGCGGAAGGCCCGCCCCGTGCCGTGGTCGATGAGCGCGTGGTGGACCGGGTCGAGGTCGAACATGCCGGCCAGCGTCTCGGCCCGCACCAGCCCCTCGACGAAGAACGGCGTGAGCTCGACGAAGAGCCCCGGCTCGGCCACCGCCGCCACCGTGCCGGGATAGCGGTTCCCCACCTTGTCCTTCATGAAGAGGGCCGCGTAGTAGGAGGCGATCTCCCGCTCCGCCTCCATGGCAGCCCGCTCCCGCTCGCTGGAGCGCGAGGCCAGCTCGGCCAGTTCCTCGACCGTGCTGCGCCGCCCCGGCTGCCCGTCACGGTGCGCCCACTCCTCGCGCAGCCGCCGGTGGACCACCAGGTCGGGGTAGCGCCGGATGGGCGAGGTGAAGTGGAGGTAGTGGTCGGCGGCCAGGCCGAAGTGGCCGTCGTCCTCGGGCGAGTAGACCGCCTGCATCATGGAGCGGAGCAGCAGCGTGTTGAGGGCCCGCTGCTGCGGGTGCCCCTCCAGCCGCTTGAGCAGCTCGTCGAGGGCGCGCGGGTCGAGGGCGCCGGACGGCACCGCGAAGCCGTGGGCCTCGGCCAGCTCGAGGAAGCCCCGCAGCTTCTCCTCGTCGGGGGTGCCGTGGATCCGGTAGATGGTCGGCAGCTCGCGCGAGGAGAACCAGAGCGCCACCGCCTCGTTGGCGGCCAGCATGAACTCCTCGACGACGCGGTGGGCCCGGTTGCGCGGCCGCTTCTCGATGCCGCTGACGTGGCCGGCCTCGTCGACGATGATCTTGGCCTCGGGGAGATCGAAGTCGATGGCCCCGCGCCGCCGCCGCATGGCGGTGAGCTGCTCCTGCAGCTCGCCCATGAGCGTGAAGGTGGAGCGGAAGCGCTCGCGGTGCGGCACCTGCTGGCCGTCGAGCACCTGCGCCACCTCGGTGTAGGTGCAGCGCGCGGCGCTCTTCATGACCGCCTGGTAGACCTCGACGCCCATGGGCTCGCCGCGCCGGCCGATGGTCATGTCGGCCACCATGCAGAGCCGCTCGACGTCCGGCATGAGCGAGCAGATGCCGTTGCTGAGCCGCTCCGGCAGCATGGGCAGCACCTGCATGGGGAAGTAGACGCTGGTGCCGCGCCGCACCGCCTCGTCGTCGAGCGCGGTGCCGACGCGGACGTAGTGCGAGACGTCGGCGATGGCCACCACCAGCCGCCAGGCCGCGCCGCCCGGCCCCTCCGGCAGCCGCTCCAGGTAGACGGCGTCGTCGAAGTCGCGGGCGTCCTCGCCGTCGATGGTGACCAGCGGCAGGCCGGTCAGGTCGCGGCGCCCCGCCCTGTCCTCGGGCCGGACCTGATCCGGCACCGTGGCGGCCTCGGCCAGCACCGCCTCGGGGAAGACGTCGGCGAACCCCTTGCCGTAGGCCACCGCCAGCACCTCGACGCGCGGCTCACCAGGGCGGCCGATGACCTCGACCACCTCGCCGGCCAGCGGGCCGGTGCCGGGGGCCAGCGCCACCTTGACGACGTCGCCCTCGGTGGCCAGCCTGGAGTCGGGGACCGGGACCTCGAAGCCGAGCGTGATGTCGTTGGGGACCACCGAGGCGCCACGCCGGCCGGCCCGGTAGGTGCCGATCAGGTAGCGGCGCCGCCGCTCCACGATCTCCAGCAGCCGGCCGGCCGAGCGGCCGCCGCGCCCCGGGACCACCTCGACCCGCACCACGTCGCCGTCGAGCGCCCGCGTCGCCTCGCCAGGGGGCAGGAAGATGTCCTCGCCGCCGCGGTCGAGGCGGGCCACGAAGCCGAAGCCGTCGCGGTGGCGGGTCAGCGTGCCGAGCACGCCCGGCGCGCTCCGGGCCCCGCCGCCGTGCCCCGGCCCGGGGCGCCCGGCCCGCTGCGGCGGCCGACCGCTGGCCTCCACGCCCCCGGCGCCGCCCGCGATCGAGAATCGCTTGCCATCCTGCGTGGCCTTGCCGTCTTGCACCAGCTCGCGCAGCAGGCGCCTGGCGTCGGTCTCGTCGCCGGAGTGAAGCCCCGCCTTCTGCAGCAGCTCCTGGACGCCGGCTGGGCGGCCCGAGGCGCGGAGGGCGGAGAGGAGCGCGTCACGGCGGCGCTCACGCCTGTTCTGGTCGGTCATTCGTTGGGCGGCATTCTACACGCTCGCCCTGCGGGGAGCGACGGCCCCGGCAGGAGGGACGCCACCGGCCGGGGTTGCTATGGATCTCGGCGTGATCACCCCGGCCCAGGCCATCGACCGCATCCTGGCGCAGGCGCGGAAGCTGTCGCCGCTCCGGTCCGAGCGGGTCCCGCTCGCCGGTGGTGGCGCACCGCTCGCAGGTGAGCGGTGACCTCACATCCACCGCCGAGGTGGGAGCGCTGGCGCTGCTCCCGGCCGGGCGGAGGCGCCTCCCGCGCGGGGCGGCCGTGCAGGCCATCCTGCTCGGCCCGGTCGACGAGGACTGAGCACCGGCGGTACCCGTACTTTTCGTCCTGCGCCCACTCGTGCCTGGACCCGGGAAGGCGCCCGCTGCACACATGGGTTGGTTTCACCTCGCCCCATTGGGTTCACTCGGAGTCCGCGCCCCTCATCGGCCCCTGTGATCGTGGGACAGCATTCCTTCGCTCGAAGTGCTATTCCCCGCGGTGCGGTCGCACCTGAGGTGCAGGTGCTCGCCCGCAACCACACCGCAGCCGAGCGAAGGAACTCCCCACCATGGCCAGTCTCGCTGACAAGTTCGCCGACAACCTCAAGTCGGAGCGCATGCGCCGCAAGCTCTCGCAGGAGGCCCTCGCCCACAAGGCCGGTCTCTCGGTCTCCTACATCTCGATGCTGGAGCGCGGGCAGCGCACGCCGCCCCTGGAGACGCTGGAGCAGCTCGCCAAGGCGCTCGCCATCAACCCGCTCAACCTGCTCGGCTAGGGCTCGTTGGTCCGGTCCGCCCGGTGGCCGCGCCGTCTGGCGTGCATCGACCGGGCGGATCGACTATCTTGCCGCGTCCACTTCCAACGACGACGCGAGGCGGCGCATGGCCCGGATGGTGATGTGCAAGAAGCTGGGCCGGGAACTCCCGGCGATGACCTTCAAGCCGTTCCCCAACGAGCTGGGGCAGCGGGTCTTCGACCAGGTCTCCCAGGAGGCCTGGAAGATGTGGCTCGAGCACTTCAAGATGATCATGAACGAATACCGGCTCTCCCCGGCCGACCCCCGCACGCCGCAGATCCTCTACGGTCAGTGCGAGCAGTTCTTCTTCGGGCCGGGCGCCGACGCGCCGCCGGAGTTCAAGCCGCAGTAGCAGGCCCGGGCGACTCCGGAAATGAACCGGGCGGCCAGTCACCTGGCCGCCCGCGTTCATTTCAAGTGGTGGACCCGACCGGGATCGAACCGGTGACCTCCTGAATGCCATTCGGTCGTACTGCCTAAGAAATTCAAGGGTTAGCTCGGATCGTGCGTCCAAGGCGTGCTAGCAAGATCAACCAGTTGCCGCCCTGTCGCACACGTATCTCACACGCTCCACGACGCCCCAGGAGCCCCGCTCGCCCTCCCACTCCCCCCGGGCAGGAGCGAGACCCCGATCGCCTCACCACCGGGCAGCAGGGCGGCGGGAGGGCCACGTGGGCGGCACGCCTCCCCGGCCGAGCGCCCACCACCCCCGGGCCCTCAGCTCCGCCAACCGGCGCGCCTCGGCGCGGGGGAGCGCGTTGTACCGGAGCCGGTCGAGACACTCGGCGTGGTAGGTCCGCGCCGCCGCGGGCCAGTCCGCCACCAGCGCGGGCAGTGGGTAGCGCTCGCAGCGGCCGTGGCAGCCCATCAGCGCCTCGGCGGCGGGACCTTGGCCACGTTGGTCCGCCCCATGTCCTCGAGGTGCAGGCCGTGGTTCATGACCGCCTCCTCGAGCCAGTCGGTCCTGAACTCCAGCCGGCTGCGCTGGTCGATGGCGGCGAGGGTGAGCGCCCGGTTGTCCTGGAGGGCCTTCATCTGGGCGTCGTGGCGGGCCTTGGCGCGGGTCTCGCGCTCCTCGGCGCGGGCCTCATGCTGGTCCGCCTTCCTGAACTCCCTGCGCTCATGGAAGAGGATCACCACGACGAAGCCCGCGAGACACCCGCCCAACACCCAGTAGTCGGCGGGGCTCACTCCTGGGTCTCGTACTCGTCGGCGTGGTCGGGGGGCAGCTGCAGATCAGCGCGCAGCCGGGCGATGCGCCGGTGCGCCTTCTTCGTCGACGCCTGGTTGTGCGCCACGTCCTTCGCGATCGGGGCCAGCATCGCTTCGGCGGTCGTGGTGATCTGCGCCTGCAGCCAGCGGAAGCCCCGCCAGAGCGAGAGCACGAGGGTGCCCAATGCCGCGAGGAAGAGCCCGATGATCTGGATGACGGGCCAAAGGTGTTCGACCGCGGCCGGCGACAGGTCGGCGGCGCTCACGGGGGCTTCCTCCGGTACTCGGCGAGGATGACCGCCCCGAGCTGGTCGGCCGCTTGCTCGTCGCTGCTCCTGCGGATGATGTGGGCCAGCTCGTGCGGCAGCGCGCCGGCGGAGATGTCGGGCTGGTCCAGCACGACGACCACCGGCCTCCCGTCGCTGAAGTAGGCGCAACCGGCCGCGCAGCTCAGGCAGTAGAACGGCAGATCGTAGGGGCCGACGATGCCGACCCCGCCGTCTCCCTGGAGCGATCCGGGCGCGACCACGCGGGCCGCCTCGAGCAGCTGCAGCGCCTGGGCCTGCTGCGCCGGGGTGCCGCCGGTCACGGTCCAGCCCGGGGGGGGCGAGAGACAGCCGGTCAGCGCGAGGGCGAGTACGAGGAGCCGGAGGCGGGTCACGTTTCCTCCCGGACAGGCCACGGCGGCAGCGGGACGGTCTGTCCCGCGAGAGCGTGGGTGCAGTCGCTCAGGAACTGGATATGCCCGTCACGCACGAAGGAGTGGCAGGCGAAGCACTTGAAGGGCGCCGGGTCGTTGGGGTGCTCGGCGTTGTAGGTGCACCAGCACGAGTGCTTGCCGTCGGCGTGGTGGCCGGAACGGATGAGCACAGACGGGTTGAACGTCGGCCGCTCGGCGTCGCCGTTCCACGACCAGCCGCCGGGGCCGGTCTTCACGCCGTGCGGTTCCTGGCAGCCAGGGCACCAGAAGATCAGTTCGTCGCCGGCGGCGGTGCGCAGTAGCGGGGAAAGGGCGGCCATCAGATCGGACCCGCGAGCTTGGTCAGCTCGGCCTTCACGTCGGTGATCTCGAGCGGCCATCCGTCGGGACCGTCGGGCCAGTCATCCGGGACCCACGTCGAGACGATGACGCGGCGGAGAACGTCGGGGTCAGCGATCGGCAGGGTGGCCAGGACGCAGCGCTCGCGGCCGGCGCAGCTGATTGGTACGTCGATCCGGTAGAGCAGCGTCTGGGGTAGCGCACGTCTGGGACGATCATCAACGTCCAGGTGACGACGTAGGACGGCGCCGCCGCAGGGGTGTCCCGGGCCACGAAGAGCGCCACCAGGGCGAGCGCGACAAGGAGGCGCCTCACGGAGCGGCCCCCGGCGGCGGTGCGTCGTTGACCACGCTGGGCGGCGCGAGCCACCACCCGCTCACCGCCCGGACCCTGCAGCGCGTCCAGGACTCGCTCTCGGGCCCGTGGCACCAGACCTCTACGTCGACGTCACGGGCCAGCTGGTGAACCTGCCCGGTATCCGGGAGGACGATCCGCTTCGGGCAGCCGACGCACAGCAGCAGCAATCCGAGCAGCGCGAGCGTCGGTCTGCTCGTCAGGCGGGAGCTCGCGCGAGGCCGACTCGAACCGAGCCCGGGTCTCGAACCACGCCACCGCGAAGCCGCGACCGAGCGCATAGGCGAGCCCCTCCAGCCCGGTCACGGCGAAGGGGTCGCGGGAGGGACCACGACGACCGGCGGCGCCGGATCGATCACCGGCTTCCCGGCGCCGTTCACCGTTCCCCCGGTCGAGGCCTGGCCCTTCGCCAGCAGCGCGACCACGGCGGTGAAGGCGGCTGGGAGGAGGACGCCCCACTCGACCGCGGAGAGCCCACCCTGGACGTACTGCGTCAGCCCGGTGGCGACGATGGTGAGCAGCGCGGCGATGCCGCCGATGGTCAGGTTCTTGGACGTGGCGAGGGTGGTCATGCGATCTCCGTGGTGGGGGGTGTGGTGGTCGGGTCGCCGCTCACGACCTCGAGGTGGTGGTCGCCGCTGTTCCAGATCGTCCACCGGAGCGCGGGCGGGTCGA
>JANYBC010000182.1 GCA_025360965.1 Anaeromyxobacter sp.
AGGGCCTGGTCCACGTCTCCGAGATGAGCTGGACCAAGCGGGTCAAGCACCCCTCGAAGCTGGTCAACCAGGCCGAGCTGGTCGAGGCGGTGGTGCTCGACATCGACCCGAAGGCCAAGCGCATCAGCCTCGGCATGAAGCAGATCGAGGCCAACCCGTGGACGCTGCTCGAGGACAAGTACCCCATCGGCTCCGTCATCCGCGGCGAGGTCCGCAACGTCACCGACTTCGGCATCTTCGTCGGCGTCGAGGAGGGCATCGACGGCCTGGTGCACGTCTCCGACATCTCCTGGACCGAGCGCATCAAGCACCCGGGCGAGAAGTTCAAGAAGGGTGACGTGGTCGAGGCGGTGGTGCTCAACATCGACGTCGAGAACGAGCGCTTCAGCCTGGGCATCAAGCAGATCGCCGCCGACCCGTGGACCACCCTCACCGAGCGTCACCCGGTCGGCTCGCGCGTCAAGGGCAAGGTCACCAAGGTCACCGACTTCGGCGCCTTCGTCGAGGTCGAGCCGGGCATCGAAGGGCTGGTGCACGTCTCCGAGATGAAGGACGAGCGGGTCGAGAACCCCCGCGACGTGGTCAAGGAGGGCGACGAGATCGAGGTCAAGGTCATCGACATGGACCTGCAGGAGCGCAAGGTGGCGCTCTCGATCAAGGCGCTCAACCGTGACGGCGGCGAGGAGGACTACCGCGAGTACCTGCGCCGCCAGGGCGACGGCCGCGCGCGGCTCGGCGACCTGATGGAGAAGTTCAACCGGCGCAAGTAGCAGCCGGCGCCCCCGCCCCGGCGGGATCGTGCAGCCTCGAGGGCGGACCGCAGGCGCGGCCCGCCCTCTCCTTTGTCGGGCCCCCCCCCGCGCCGTCGCGGGGCCGGTCGGGGAGGCTCTCTTGCGGCCTCAGGCGGCGCGTGATTACCTCGCGGTCGCATGGACCCACGCGACCCGACCGAACCGCTCCCGACCGTCCCCGTCGAACCCCCGCCGCTCTCGACGTCGCCGGCCTCGCCGCCGTCGGCCTCGCCGGCGCACGCCGCAGCGCCGCCCCCCTCTTCACAGGGATGGGGCGCCCCGCCACCGGGCTGGGGCCAGGCCCCGCCGCCGGTCCCCCCGCCGCCGCCACCGCGCCGCGACCGGATGGCGCTCTGGGTGGTCGGCTCGATCTTCGGCGGGCTCTTCCTGGTCTTCTTCGGCTTCCTGGCGCTGGCCTACGGCGTCGTCAAGGGCGAGACCCCGCGGCTCAGCGGCGGTCCGCGCGTCGGCGTGGTCGAGGTGAAGGGGGCCATCGGTGGCGGCCCCGGCGGCGTCGACTCCGAGCGGGTCATGAAGCAGCTGCGCCGCTTCGCGGAGGACTCCTCGATCAAGGCCATCCTGGTGCGCATCGACTCGCCCGGCGGCGCGGTGGCGCCGTCCCAGGAGATCTACGAGGAGGTCCGCAAGGTCGACAAGAAGAAGCCGGTGGTCTGCTCGCTCGGCAACATCGCCGCCTCGGGCGGGTTCTACGTGGCGGTCGGCTGCCGCAAGATCGTGGCCGAGCCGGGCACGCTGACCGGCTCGATCGGCGTCATCAGCCAGTTCGTCAACGCCAAGGGGCTGGTGGCCCGCTTCGACCTCAAGTTCGAGACCATCAAGAGCGGCAAGCTCAAGGACATGGGCAGCCCCTTCCGCGAGATGGCGCCCGAGGAGCGGGCCTACTGGCAGGAGACCACCAACCGGATCTACGAGTAGTTCCTCGGCGCGGTGGCCGAGGGGCGCCACCTGCCGGCCGACGAGCTCCGCGAGGTGGCCGACGGACGGGTCATCACCGGCGAGGACGCCAGGGAGCTGGGGCTGGTCGACGAGCTCGGCAACTTCTACACGGCGGTCGACCTGGCCATGAAGGAGGCCGGCGCCACCGGCGAGCCGTCGCTGGTCTACCCGCCCGAGGAGGGGGCCCGCTTCTTCGAGCAGCTGGTGAGCGGTGGCGCCCGGGCCGCTGCCCAGGCCATCCGGGCCGAGCTGCAGGCCGAGGCCAGCGAGGCGCGCCAGCCCGGCCTCTACTTCCTGTCGAGGTAGCACGCCATGGAACGGCCACTCTGGGCCCCCTGGCGGCTGGAGTTCATCACCGCCGAGAAGCCGGCCGGGTGCATCCTCTGCGACTTCCCGGCGGCCCCGCCGGCCGAGGACCGGAAGAACCTGATCGTCCAGCGGACCGAGCACGCCTTCGTCATCCTCAACCGCTTCCCCTACAACTCCGGTCACCTCATGGTGGTGCCGCGCCAGCACGGCGCCGAGCTCGAGGCCCTCCCGCCCGCGGCCTGGGCCGAGCTGCAGGAGCTGCTGCGCCGCACCGCCGCGGTGCTGCGCGCGGTCTACCGCCCCGAGGGGCTCAACATCGGCATGAACCTGGGGCGCGCCGGCGGCGCCGGGATCGTCGACCACGTCCACTGGCACCTGGTGCCGCGCTGGGTGGGAGACAACAACTTCATGCCGGTGCTGGCCGACATCCGGGTCATGGTCGATCACCTCGACGGCACCTGGGAGAAGATCCGCGCCGGCTTCGCGGCAGGGTAGGGCCCGATGCTGGAGCTCTCCACCCGGCAGGTGGCCGAGTTGGTCGCCGCCGCGGCTGGGCTGGGGGCGCTCATCTTCGCGGTGAGCCGGCACCGCCGGCGCCGCAGCGAGGCCCAGGCGATCCTCGCGGGCGTGCGCTCCATGATCTCGAACGACCCGGACGCGGCCATCGCCGCGCTCTCCGACGCCGCCCGGCTCGGTACGCCCCAGGCGCTCGACACCTACCTGGCGCTGGGCGAGCTCTTCCGTCGCACCGGCGACCTGTCCCGGGCCATTCGCCTCCACCGCAACATGCTGGTCTCCGGGCTGCTGGCCCCGGACCGGCGCGGGGAGGTCGAGCTGGAGCTGGCGCAGGACTATCGGCGCAGCGGCATGCTGGCCGAGGCGGCCGAGCTGCTGGCGCCGCGGGCGGCCTCGGAGCGGGGCGCGGCCGAGGCGCTGCGAGAGGTGCGGGCCGACCAGGGGCTCTGGCGCGAGGCGGCGGCGCTGCAGGCCGGGCTGCCTGGCCCCGGCTCGGCGCGGCACCGCTCGCACCTGCTGGCGGCGGCGGCGCGGGCCGAGCTGGCGGCCGGGAGGCTCGCGCCGGCCAGGGAGGTGGCCGAGGAGGCGATCCGGGTCGACCCCGGCTGCGCCGATGCGAGGCTGGCCCTGGCCGAGGTGCTGGCGGCCGCCGGAGATGGTGCCACGGCGCTCGACGAGGTGCTGGAGGGGCTCCGCAGCCAGCCCGGGGAGGCGCTGCTGGCCGCCGGGGCGCTGGAGCGGCTGGCTGATCCGGCCGAGGCGCTGGCCGCCTTCCTTCCCCTCATCGAGGCCCGGCCGGACGACGCAGCGCTCCGGCTGCTCCAGGCCCGCCTGCTCCACCGGGCCGGGCGCCGGCGGGAGGCGATCGAGGTGGCCGGGGAGGCCCTGCGGCTCGACCGGACCGGCGAGGTGACCCTGGCCCTGCGTGACCTGCTGCGCCGCTCCGTGACGCCGCCGCCTGGCGATCCCGAGGAGCTGGCGGCGCGCCACGCCTTGACCATGGAGACGCTGCGGCGCAAGGCCGAGCCGGTCACCTGCAGCCGCTGCGGGGCCGAGGCCGCCGCACGCGAGTGGCGCTGCCGATCGTGCGGGAGGTTCGACGTCTTCCCTGAGGCCGTTTGACGCTCAGGGCGGCGGAGGGGTACCTTTCACCCTGAACGCATGTCACGGATCTACAAGCTCAGCACCGCGCCCCGCGGCGGACCGGCCCTCGACTACCACGGGCTGCTCAACGACCAGCAGATCGCCGTGGTCGAGGCCCCGCCCGGCCCCATCCTGGTGGTGGCCGGGGCCGGCTCGGGCAAGACCCGCACCCTCACCTGGCGGGTGGCCCGGCTGCTCCACGACGGGGCCTCACCCGAGTCGATCCTGCTGCTCACCTTCACCAACAAGGCGGCGCGGGAGATGCTCCGGCGCGTCGAGGAGGTGGCCCGCATCGAGACCCGGCGGCTGACCGGCGGCACCTTCCACCACGTCGCCCACCTGGTGCTGCGCGAGCACGCCGCCACGCTCGGCTACGCCCGCGGCTACTCGATCCTCGACCGGGAGGACGCCGACGACGTGATGACGGCGGCGGTGGCCGACTGCGGGCTGGCGGTCGGGGCGCGCCGCTTCCCCAAGGCCGACGTGCTGGTCGACCTCTGCTCCATGGCCGTCAACACCCAGACCCCGCTGGCCGAGGTGGTGGCGACGCGGCGGCCGCAGTTCATCCCGCTCACCGAGGAGGTGCTGCGGGTAGCGAGGCGCTTCGCCGAGCGCAAGCGCGACCTCAACGCCATGGACTTCGACGACCTGCTGCTCAACTGGAAGGTGCTGCTGGCCGAGCACGAGCCGGTGCGGCGGGCCCTGGCCGGTCGCTACCGCCACCTGCTGGTCGACGAGTACCAGGACACCAACCGGCTGCAGGGCGACGTCATCGACCTGCTGGCCGCCGACCACCAGGACCTCTGCGTGGTCGGTGACGACGCCCAGAGCATCTACGGCTTCAGGGGCGCCCACTTCGCCAACATCCTCGAGTTCGAGCAGCGCTACCCCACGGCGCAGCGCTTCGCACTGACCGTCAACTACCGCTCCACGCCGCAGATCCTCTCGCTGGCCAACGCCTCGATCGCCTGCAACCTCAAGCAGTTCGAGAAGGAGCTCACCAGCGTCCGGGCCGACGGCCCGCTGCCGGCGCTGGTCCCCTGCCGCGACCTCTTCCAGCAGGCCGCCTTCACGGCCCAGCGGGTGCTGGAGCTGCGCGACGAGGGGGTGCCGCTCCCCGAGATCGCCGTGCTCTACCGGGCCCACCACCACTCCATGGAGGTCCAGTTCGAGCTGGCGCGGCGGGGCATCCCCTTCGTGGTCCGCTCCGGGGTGCGCTTCTTCGAGGCGGCCCACGTCAAGGACGTGCTGGCCCACCTGCGCTTTGTCCGCAACCCGGGCGACGAGCTGGCGCTCAAGCGCTGCCTCAAGGTGACCCCGGGCGTCGGCACCGCCACCGCCCAGGCGGTCTGGGCCACGCTCCAGGCTCGCCGTCGCGGCGGCGGGGCGGTGGATGACCTGGGCGCCGGCGAGGTGCTGGCCCAGGTGCCGGCCAAGGGGAGGCCCGGCTACCTGGCGCTCTGCGAGGTGCTGCGGCGCATCGCCGCCCGCCCCACCTGCGACCTGCCGGGGGAGTCGATCGAGGCGGTGCTGGCGGGCGGCTACGAGGAGTACCTGCGCGCCGAGTTCATGAACGCCGAGTCGCGCCTCGAGGACCTGCGTCAGCTGGCCGAGTACGCCCGCGGCTGGGCCGACACCGAGACCTTCCTGGCCGAGATCGCGCTGCTCTCCGAGCTCTCCGCCGAGACGGTGAGCGAGGGAGGCGAGCCGGACGAGAAGATGGTCCTCTCCAGCGTCCACCAGGCCAAGGGGCTCGAGTGGCGGGCGGTCTTCGTGGTCTGGCTGGCCGACGGCCGCTTCCCCAGCGCCCAGGCGCTCAAGGATCGCGACGGCGAGGAGGAGGAGCGACGGCTCTTCTACGTGGCCTGCACCCGCGCCAAGGACGAGCTCTACCTGACCTACCCGGTCATGGCGGCCCCGCGCGACCGCGAGCGGGTGGTGATGAAGGCCTCGCGCTTCCTCGAGGAGCTGCCGGCCGAGCCTCCGCTCTGCGACCGCTGGCAGCTCGACGACGGCGGCGCGCCGCCGCCGCTCCCGGAGGTGCCCCCCGCGCCGGCGCTGGCGGCATCGACAGGCGCCCGCCGCCTGCCCCGGCTCTTCGGCGAGCCGGAAGATCCATGTTAGCGTCCCGGCATGGCGGCACCCCGCGAGAAGGCCATCATCGGCATCGATCTCGGCACCACCAACGCCTGCGTGGCGCACGTCCGCAACCGGATCCCGCGGGTGGTGCCGACCGATCGCGGCAACCTGATCCTGCCGAGCGTGGTGGCGCTCTCCGAGCGCGGCGACATCCTGGTCGGCGCGGTGGCCAAGGACCAACTGGTCGTCAACCCCAAGAACACCATCTACGGGGCCAAGCGGCTCATCGGCCGCAAGTGGAACTCGCGGGTGGTCCAGGAGCTGCGCAGCTACTACAGCTACGACATCGTCGAGGGGCCGAACGGCGAGGCGGCCGTGCTGCTGGGCGGCAAGGTCCTGACCCTGCCGCAGATCAGCGGCATGGTGCTGGCCCACTTGAAGAAGATCGCCGAGGCCTTCCTGCAGAAGACCATCCCCGAGGCGGTCATCTCGGTGCCGGCCTACTACTCCGACGCCCAGCGCCAGGCGGTGCGCGAGGCCGGGAAGCTGGCCGGCTTCGAGGTGAAGCGGATCGTCAACGAGCCGACGGCGGCGGCGCTGGCCTACGGCTTCTCGCGCGGCCTCGACCAGAAGATCCTGGTCTACGATCTGGGCGGCGGGACCTTCGACGTCTCGGTGCTGCAGCTCAACGGCAACGTCTTCGAGGTGCTGGCCACCGGCGGCGACACCTTCCTGGGCGGCGTCGACTTCGACAACCGCATCATCGACTTCGTGCTGGAGGAGTTCTGGCGGGCCCACCGCATCGACCTGGCCGACTCGCCCATCGCCATGCAGCGGGTCAAGAACGGCGCCGAGGCGGCCAAGATCGACCTCTCGCTCATCCCCAACACCGTCATCGACCTGCCCTTCATCGAGGAGAAGAAGGGCAAGCCGCTCGACGTGCGGGTGCCGCTCTCCCGGCAGCGGCTCAACGAGCTCTCCGTCGACCTGGTGGAGCGGACCTTCCAGCTCTGCGACCAGGTGCTGGGGGAGAAGGGGCTGCGCCCCGAGGACATCGACGAGGTGATCCTGGTGGGCGGGCAGAGCCGCATGCCGCTGGTGCAGGAGCTGATGCGGGCCCACTTCGGCAAGCCGCCGCGCAAGGGGGTCCACCCCGACGAGTGCGTGGCGCTGGGGGCGGCGCTGCTGGGCGACTCGCTCGACTCCATCGACTCGGTGACCCTGGTCGACGTGCTCTCCATGCCCATCGGCATCGCCACGCCGACCAGCCAGTTCCGGCGGGTGCTGGAGAAGAACTCCACCATCCCATCGAACCGCTCCTTCCGGCTGCCGCCGCCCAAGGAGCCGGGCCAGCCCATCGAGATCGACATCTACCAGGGCACCTCCGACCAGATCGTCGACAACGAGTTCCTCGGCTCCATCCGGCTGCCGGCCGCAGCCACCGGGCGGCGCATCGACTTCAAGCTCGACGAGGAGTGCCTGCTCAAGGTCAGCTTCGACGACCCGGAGAAGGGCATGACCGAGCTGCAGATCGCCACCCGCGACACCCCCGACGCGCTGCGCCGGGCGCTGGAGGCCGCCGCCGCCTCCAAGAAGACTTCGGACGGCGAGGCGAGTCGATCCACCGAGGAGAAGCGCAGTGGCGGGCTCTTCCGGTGGTTGAAGCGCGGCTAAGGCACGTGCCAGCGTGCGGTCGGACGCGCGGGCAAGCCGCACCGGCAGTGCGGGTTCGGGTCAGGCGGCAGCGGCGTTGACACGGTTGGGGCTCGACGGCATACTCCGCGCCCTCGCAGCACCCGGGCGCTTAGCTCAGCGGTAGAGCATCGCCTTCACACGGCGAGGGTCGAAGGTTCGAAACCTTCAGCGCCCACTGACGGAACGGGCCGGGATCCCTTGGAGAAATCCACGGGGCCCGGCCCTTCCCTTTGGTGGTCGAGGCCAGGCGCCTGAGCCGCGCGGCTTTGCCCACTGCCATTCGCACGGGGGCTGGGTGGCGTTCCGCTGATGCCGGACGGAGCGTCCGGAGTTGACAGCGGCGGTCGCTTGACGCATCGTGCCACTCCGGTGAAGTGGATGAATTCGCTGTCCCTCGAGAGGAAGACAACTTCGATTGGAGACGACATGCTGCGCTTTGCCTTCCTTGCCGTGGTCTTTGTGGTGGTCGCCGGTTGCAGCGCGAGTGGCAAGGTCGGCGAGACAGGGCCGATGGGACCGACCGGCGCGGCCGGCGCCACGGGAGCCACGGGAGCCACGGGACCGGCGGGGGCCACCGGGGCCACGGGCGCGCAAGGGCCGGCCGGGCCGACCGGACCGCTCTCGAGCGGTCTCACGCTGAAGGGTACCTATTCCATCGAAGGAACGGCGGCCGCGGCGGGAGCCCGGGCGTCCTCTGCGATCTCCTTCCCGGTCCCGCTCGCCGCCGCACCTGTGGCGAACTTCGTTGCCCTCGCCGCCACGCCTCCCGCCGCCTGCCCGGGGACGGCCGCCAATCCGGCGGCGGCGCCAGGCAACCTCTGCGTCTACGAGTCGTTCCAGACCAACCGGACCGGCCAGTGTCTCGCCAAGGTCGGTGGCAGCTACGCGTGCGATCTGTCTGACGTCTACGGCACCACCGTGTACCTGAACGCGGCCGCCGCAGGATCCTTCACCTCCGTCGGCACCTGGGCCGTCACGGCGCCGTAGGCGCTGGGCCGGCCAGGCTGGGGGTCCGGGCGGCTGGTCGGTGGTGACGCCTTCGGCCTGCTCGGTGTTGCGCACCGGGCCCGCGGGATGCTAAGGGCTCGCGGGTAAATAAGTGAGGTCGCGGGAATGGGAGCCGGGGAGGAGCGTTCCGGAGTGTAATGAACTCCGTGGACAGGATCCGAATGAAGTTTGAGGCGTTGGCGCCGGTGATGGACGAGAGGCTGACGCGGCTGTGGGCGGCGGCAGAAGCGGAGGCCTAC
>JANYBC010000187.1 GCA_025360965.1 Anaeromyxobacter sp.
GGGATCGCAGTCACCCCTGAGGAGATGGCCTCGGTCAATCTCACACCCGCTCGCGTGCACGGCGAGTGGAGCTATCTCATTGCACCGGGAAAGCACCAATGAGCCCTGTTTCGGATCGACAATTTACCCGCGAGCCCTTAGATCAAATACCGCCGCCCCCAAGGCGGCCATGACACAGGAGCAGGAGATGCTTGGACTGAGGATGCCGGAGCTGCTGGTCGTCGGTTTCATCGTGGTGCTGCTGTTTGGCTCCAACAAGCTGCCTGAGCTCGGCGCCGGGCTCGGGCAGGCCATCCGCGGCTTCAAGAAGGCGATGTCGGGCGAGGACGAGAAGCCGGCCACCAAGGCCGAGCCACCGGCCTAGCCGCCGTGCCGCGCCGCCCCGCACCCGTCGGGCCACCCCGGGGTACCACGCCATGAGCACGCCCTTCACCCGCTGCGATCTCCACCTCCACTCCGACGCCTCCCTCACCACCGGAGAGTGGTTCTCGCAGTACTTCGGCTGCCCCGAGAGCTACGCCGAACCGCTGGCGCAGTACGAGCTCTGCAAGTCGCGGGGCATGACGCTGGTGACGCTGACCGACCACGACAGCATCGAGGGCGGCCTCCGCCTCCTCGACAAGCCCGACTTCTTCCTCTCCGAGGAGGTGACCACCCGCTTCCCGGAGAACGACTGCCTCCTCCACGTGCTGGCCTGGAACATCACGCCGGCCCAGCACGAGGAGCTGCAGCGGCGCCGCGAGGACGTCTACGCGCTCTCGCGCTACCTGCGCGCCGAGCGGCTGGCCCACGCGCTGGCCCATCCCATGCTGAGCCCGAACTGGAAGATGGACGCCGCCACCATGGAGAAGTGCCTGGTGCTCTTCCCCACCATCGAGTCGGTCAACGGCCTGATGGATCGGCGGACCAAGGCCGACATCGACCACCTGATCCGCTCCAGCACGCCGGAGGTGCTCGAGGCCCTCTCCCGGAAGCACGGCCTGCCGCTGGCCACCGGGGGGAACCGGCTCGCGCTCTGCGCCGGCTCGGACGACCACGTCCACCGCCGCTGCGGCACCGTCCACGCCGAGGTGAGGGGGGCGCTCGACCCGGCCGGCTTCCTCACCCGCCTGATGCGGGGCGGAGCCCGGCCCGTCGGCGACACCGGGAACCTGGACGCCATGGCGGTCTGCGTCCAGCGCACCACCCACGAGCACTTCCGGCGGCGCGGGCTGGAGGGCGATGGGCAGCGGAACCCGTTCGTCGACGCCGTCGACATCGTGGCCGGCCGGACGCCCGCCGGCAACGGCTCCCGCTCCGACCTGGCCACCCTGCTCCTCGACCGGCTCGCCAGCGCGGCCCGGCCGCAGGCCGCGTCCATCGGACCCGCGCTCGACCTGTTCGACCAGCCGGTCGAGTCGCTTGACGAGGCCGACCGGCGGGTCATCGGGGCGCTCGGCAAAGTGAGCGACGAGCTCTCCAGCCGGGCCCTCGCCACGCTGGGAAGCTCGATCCTCAGCTTCGACGTCTACGGCGTCCTCTCCTCCCTGCTCGACCTCGCCACCGCGCTGACCGCCGAGGCCCCCTACCTGTTCGCCGCCGACCACTTCGCGCGGCAGGAGGAGCAAGTGCGGCGCATCTGGGAAGGCTGGACCGCCTTCCCGCCCTACCGCCACGAGGAGCACCTGGCGGTCTTCTCCGACTCGCTCGACCGGATCGACGGCGTCGCCACCTGGTGCAAGCGGTTCCGCGAGCAGGCCCGGCAGGCGGGCCGTCCGGTCTGGTTCGCCCGCTGCGCCCGCCCCGGCGCGGAGGACGGCCTGTCGGCGGTGGCGCGCTTCGACATCCCGGTCTACCAGGGGTTCGAGCTGGCGGTGCCCTCGCTCTCTTCGGTGGTGGACGGCCTCTGGCGGCGGGGCGTGACCCACGTCGAGCTGGCCACCCCGGGGCCCATGGGCGTGGCCGGGCTGGCCGCCGCCAGGCTGCTGCGCCTGCCGGTCACCGCCAGCTACCACACCGAGCTCCCCGACCTGGTGCAGGCGCTCACCAGCGAGCCCAAGGCCGCCGACCTGGTGCGCGGCTACCTCGGCTGGTTCTACCGGTCGGTCGACCGGGTCTTCGCCTTCTCCGAGCAGTCGCGCGCCAAGCTGGTCGCCATGGGGGTCCCGGGGGAGCGGATTGAGCTGGTCCAGGCCGCCGTGGACCCGGCCAGCTTCGGGCCGGAGCGCGCCACCCGGACCGCCTTCCAGGATCTCGGCGTGGCGGGCGGACCCCGCCCCGTCATCCTGAGCGTCGGCCGGGTGTCGGCCGAGAAGAACCTCCCGCTCATCCTCGAGGCGGTGGAGCGGCTCCAGTCGCGGCCCGACGCGCCGCACCTGGTGATCGTCGGCGACGGCCCCGCCCGCGGGGACCTCGAGGAGGCCTGGGGCGCCAAGCCCTTCGTGACCTTCGCCGGCTACCGTGAGGGCGAGGCGCTGGGCCGGATCTACGCCTCGGCCGACGTCTTCGTCTTCGCCAGCACCCTCGACACGCTCGGGCTGGTCAACCTGGAGGCCATGGCGAGCAGCCTGCCCATCCTGGTGCCGGCCGCGTCGGCCATCGCCGAGCAGCTCGCCGACGGGAAGACCGCCCTCTTCTACCGGCCCGAGTCCTCGGCGCTGGCCGGCGCCCTGGCCCGGATCCTCGACGCCCCGGCGCTGGCGGCCCAGCTCGGCGCCAACGGGCGCCAGGAGGCGGTGCGCCGCTGGGCGGCGGCCGGTTTCGCCCCCATCTGGCGCCAGATGGTGAGCCCGCGGCGGGGAGCCGCCGCAGGCGACGCCGCCGCATGAGCCCGCCCCTCGCGGCGGGAGCCGCCGCCACGAGCCCCGCCCTGCTGGTCTCGATCCACGACGTCTCGCCCTTGACGCTGGCGCTGAGCCAGCGCGCCGTGGCGCTGGCCGAGGAGGCGGGCGTGGCGCGCCACCACCTCACCCTCCTCGTCATCCCCCGCCACGAGGACGCCGCGCCCCTCGACGAGCATCCGGCCACGGTGGCCTGGCTGCGCGGCCTGTCCGGCGAGGGCGCCACCCTGGTGCAGCACGGCTGCACCCATCGGATGGCGGGCCGGAGCCTCGGTCCGCGCGGCCTCTTCTGGGCGCACCTCTTCGCCCGGGGTCAGGGAGAGTTCTTCAACCTGCCGGGCGACGAGACCGCTCGCCGGATCGAGCGAGGCCGGGCCATCCTCCGCCGCGCCGGGCTCGAGGCGGCGACCTCGGGCTTCGTGCCGCCGGCCTGGCTGGCCTCCCCGGACGCGGCTTGCGTCATGGAGCGCTCCGGGTTCACCTTCCTGGAGTGGCTCGAAGGCCTCCATCACCTCGGCCAGCGACGCGCCCCCCGGGTCATCGGCCTCGGCTCGCTCAACGCCGTCGAGGCCGCCGCCACGGCCGCCTGGGCGGCGCTGCAGGTCCACGGCCGCCCGGCCGACACGCGGTTGGCCATCCACCCGGCCGACCTAACGCGCCCCTCCTCGACACGAGCGGTGCGCCGCGCCCTGCAGGCGCTGCTGCTGGGCCACCGGCCGCTCAGCTACGCGGCCTACCTCGGGATCGCCTGATGCGACCCGCTGGTGGCCCGGCTCTGGTGGCGGCGGTGGCGCTCCTCCTGGGCGCCGTGCCGGCGGCCCGGGGCGAGGACGAGGCCGAGCCGAAGGGCCGCTACCGGGCGCTGCTCGACGAGGTGCTGGCCCGCCGGCCTCCCGAGGCCCCGGCGCCGGCCACCTCGCAGCCGCTCCGGCTCACCTGCCTGACCACGCCCGGCGAGGAGGGCTACGTCGGCGCCCTGCAGGAGGCGGTCATCGAGGCGCCGCTCTCCGTGTTGGTCGCCCTCCTCGACGACGTGCCCCACTACCGCGACCTCTTCCCAGACACCGTGGACGTGCACGAGGTACCGGGGAGCCGGCTGGGAGACCGGTTCGTGACCGCCTGGCAGCAGAAGGCCCCGGTCTTCTTCCTTCCCGACACGCACTACCAGCTGGTCTACCGGGTGGACCGCCAGGAACCGTCCCGGGTCGTCTACCGGTACTGGCTGCGCCGGCCCGGCGCCCTCCGGCACAGCGACGGGGCCGTGCTCCTCGAGGTGCTCGGCCCGGGCCAGACCCGGTTCACCGAGTACGACTTCTTCGACGCCGCCTGGGGCCCGGTGCCGCTGTCGATGGTCTGGGGCGAAGCGCTGAAGGGTATGTTCCTCTCCGACGTGGCGATCAAGCTCAAGGCCGAGCACCCGGCCTGGAGCTACGCCAAGGTGGCCGGCGAGGCCGCGCAGCTCTGGCGCGCCGAGCCTGGCCTGGCGGAGCGGTGCCGCGCCGGGGCGCGGTCGGCTCCGTCGCTGCTCGCCCCCCCGCGGTCGCCGCCGTGAGGGTGCCCAGCCTGGCGCGGGCCGGGTGGCTCGCCGCCGCCCTGCTGCTGGCCTGCCTCCCGGCCGCCGGCGCAGCGCAGGACCTGCTGGCCTCCCCCGGCGTCCTCGCCAGCGTCGGGAAGCACTGCTTCGGCGAGAACCAGCGGAAGTGGGTGGCCGCCGCCACGCTGATCGGAGCCATCGCCCCGCGAGGGCTCGAGGCGCAGCTCCAGCTCGGCCGCTGCCTGCCGCTCATCACCGAGCCGGGCGAGCTCTTCGACTACACCAACGTCCAGTATGGCCTGACCGGCTACCTCTCGCCCGTCTACGCCATGCCGGGTGCCTTCGTCTCCATCGCGCCGCTCTCGGTGATCGAGCTGCGGGCTGAGGTGGAGTACATCCGCCAGTGGCCCATCGGCCTCGACGCGGCCGGCTACTTCCCCATGGCCAGCTATGACTCGCCGTGGAACGTCCTGCCGGCGGCCGACGCCCGGTCGGCCCGCGGCGCCACCGCCAACTTCACCGCCAACCTGCAGGGCGAGGTCACGCTGGTCAACCGGTGGAGCCTGCTGGCCATCAACACGGCCTCCTACCAGTTCTGGCAGCTGGGCGACGCCCCCACCTACTACAACGCGCGGAACGACTTCCTCATGGCGCGCCGCGAGTGGACGCTGCGCGACATGGCGCTGGTGCTGGTGAGCCACGATCTCACCGACAGCGTGAAGGTGCGCTACGGCCTCAGCGACGACCTCTCCTGGGTGAGGGGCTCGGGCTACGTCCAGAACGTGGTGGGGGCGCTGCTGACCGGCGTCATCTCCGGCTGGCCGGGGCCGCACAGCGAGACCCAGCCCTTCCTGCGGGTGGGCGGCTACACCGCCCACCAGTACCGCAAGGGACAGCTCAACCTTCTGGTGGGCGTGGGGACCACCTTCGACCTCTCGGCCCGGCCGACCCGGTGACGGGGGCCGGTCTCCCCTGGCCGGATCAGGGTCGGTCGAGCAGGCTCCAGAGGTTCGCCGCCCAGAGCATGGAGTCCTCGAACATGTAGAAGGGCCCCTCGTACAGCTCGGCGCTCCCGCCGTCGAGCACCTCGGGGAAGCAGCCGAGCCGCTCCACCAGGGCCCGGTAGCGCTCCAGCTCGACCGGGTAGCGGGGGTGCCCGAAGTCGCGCAGCACCTCGAGGAGGTGGAGCCCGAGGCAGGTCCAGACGGCGTCGCCCTGCCAGGGGTTGAGCCGGTGGAGCGGGTGCATCCGGCGCCCCGCGCTCCCCGAGATTCCGTAGCGGCTCGGGAGCGGCCGGTTGAGCCCCTGCTCGTCCATCCACCCCAGCACGGCGTCGAGCCGCGCCCTCCCGGCCGGGTCGCGGTCGGCGAGCCCGGTCCAGAACGGCAGGAGCTGCGCGTCGCCCAAGGGATGCTGGTCGCCAGAGCGGTCGTCGGGGAAATGATCGCCGGCCCAGAAGTGCTCCTCGACGAGCGCGCGGTAGGGGTACCGCTCCAGCGGGTTGGCCAGGCCGAGCGCCCCGAGGCTGCGCTGGAGCAGGTGGCAGGCGCAGTTCGAATAGCAGGAGGAGTCGCGGATCGCGTAGTCTTGGGCCTCTGAGAAGTGCTGGCCGCGGCGCACCAGGCCGGTCCGGGAGTCGAGGACCAGGCCGACGAAGCGCTCGGCCTCACGCTCCAGGAAGGCGCGGTGCCGCTCCACGAGCGCCCGGTCGCCGAGCTTCTCGAGCCCGAAGAGGAAGAAGGCGAGGCCGTCCGGCGCGTAGGCCGGGAAGTCGAAGAGGCGTCCGCCCGGGGTGATGACCAGCGCGAAGTGACCCGCCTCGGCATAGCGGCCCAGCGCGTAGCGGTATGTGTCGCCGACCTCGCGGTCGAAGCCGAGCGAGAGGAGCGCCGGGACGCATCGGCCGAAGTCGCGCGCCCAGAACTCCGGGTAGCTGGTCACGCTGGTCCTGAAGAAGCGCCGCTTCGCATCGAAGCACCGGCTCACCACCTGCTGGCAGATCTTGGCGGCGGAGCCCTGGTATCGTCGGCGGCCGAAGAGCTTGCGCCGCATCCCGGCCCGGACCAGGCGCCACCCCTCCGAGGCCATGACCGCCCGGCTGAGGAAGGCGCCCCGGTGGCTGCCGAGGCCCGCTCCCCCCTCCCTGGTCAAGCCCGGGCCACCGCCACGCCCGGCGCCGCGGCGCCCAGCGTCTTCCGGTAGCGGTTGAGCGAGCGGACGTCGTCGAACTGCTGGCCGAGCAGGATGGAGAGGTTGCGCAGGATGGCGCCCACCACCCGGTCCTCGCAGGCCTGGTCGAAGCAGAGCTGGGTGTCGAGCCAGCGCTCCAGCCAGCCCGGGTCAGGGAGCCGGCTCTGGATGGTGTCGCGTGGGTAGAGCGCCCTTGAGACGTGCAGGTTGGTCGGGTGGAGCGGCTTGCCGCTCCGGCCGCTGGCCGCCATGAGGAAGCCCATCTTGGCGAAGGCGGCGCGCGCCGCGGTGGGATCCCGCGCCAGGGCCTGCTGCATGTACTTCAGGTAGGCGCCGCCGTGCCGCGCCTCGTCCCTGGAGATCAGGTCGTAGATGGCGCGGATCACCGGCTCCTGGTGCCACTCGGCGGCGCGCCGGTACCACTGCGTCAGCCGCACCTCGCCGCAGAAGTGGAGCATGAGCGTCTCCAGCTTCGGCGCCGGGTCGGCCGGGAAGCGGACGGCGTGCAACTCGGCCTCGGTCGGGACCAGCGCCGGGCGGAAGCGGCGCAGGTACTCCATCATCGCCAGGGAGTGCTTCTGCTCCTCGTAGAACCAGACCGAGATGAAGGCGGAGAAGTCGCTGTCGTCCTGGTTGTCGCGCAGGAACATCTCGGTGGCCGGCAGCGCCGCCCACTCGGTGATGGCGTTCAGCTTCACGGTGAGCGCCTGCTCGTCGGTGAGCAGGGCCGGGTCGAAGCGGTCCCAGGGCACGTCATCGGCCAGGCTCCAGCGGGCCTGCTCTAGCGCGGCGAAGAGTTCGGGGTAGAGCATGGCGGCCTCCCGGCGGGTGTGGCCCCAGTGATGCTCGCGGCGTGTCTCCGGCGTGTCACCGCCGACCGGCACCCACTGGAGCGGAGTCAACGCCCGCTTGCGCGGCGGCAGGCCGGCGTGGGCTCGGCCCCCTACCTCCTCCGGCGCTTCATGGGGCGCCTGGCCCCGGTGAGCCGTCCGGCCGCCGCGGCGCCGGCCATGGCCCCGCTGCCGAGCACGCCCTTCATGCCGGCCGGGATGCCGAGCTGCCGCCCCTTGAGCGCCAGGATCCGGTCGCGCAGCCCGGCGGCCTTCTCGAAGTCGAGCCCCTCGGCGGCGGCGTGCATCTCGGCCTCGAGCGAGGCCAGCATCTCCGGCAGCTCCTCGGCCCGGTAGTCGGCCCCCTCCTCGGCCGCCAGCGGCACCGTCGACCAGTCGGCCTCCACCGCCGCCATGCCGAGGTCGGCGATGTTGCGCGTCACCGACTGCGGCGTGATGCCGTGCTCCTGGTTGTAGCGCCGCTGCACCTCGCGCCGCCGGTTGGTCTCGTCGAGGGCCCGCTTCATCGACCCGGTGACGGTGTCGGCGTAGAGGATGACCCGCCCCTCGAGGTGGCGGGCCGCCCGCCCGATGGTCTGGATCAGCGAGACCGCCGAGCGCAGGAAGCCCTCCTTGTCGGCGTCGAGCACCGCCACCAGCGACACCTCAGGGAGGTCGAGCCCCTCGCGCAGCAGGTTGATGCCGATCAGCACGTCGAACTCGCCGCGCCGCAGGTCGCGGAGCAGGGCGGCCCGCTCCAGGGTCTCCACGTCGGCGTGCAGGTAGCGGCAGCGGACCCCGACGTCGGTGTAGTACTCGGTCAGATCCTCGGCCATCCGCTTGGTGAGCGTGGTGACCAGCACCCGCTGGTTGGCCTCGGCCCGCTTGCGCACCTCACCGAGCAGGTCGTCCACCTGCGAGGCGACCGGGCGGATCTCCACCTCCGGATCGACCAGGCCGGTGGGGCGGATCAGCTGCTCCACCACCACGCCGTGAGCCCGCTGCAGCTCGAAGTCGGCCGGGGTGGCCGAGGCGTAGATGGTCTGGGGGCAGAGCCTCTCGAACTCGGCGAACTGCAGCGGCCGGTTGTCGAGCGCCGAGGGGAGCCGGAAGCCGTACTCGACCAGCGTCTCCTTGCGCGAGCGGTCCCCCTTGTACATGGAGCCGATCTGGCTGACCGTCTGGTGCGACTCGTCGATGACGGTGATGAAGTCCTTGGGGAAGTAGTCGAGCAGGCAGGGGGGCGGCTCGCCGGGCTTTCGCCCCGAGAGCCAGCGCGAGTAGTTCTCGATGCCGTTGCAGAAGCCCATCTGCTCCAGCATCTCCAGGTCGAAGGTGGTCCGCTGCTCGAGCCGCTGGGCCTCGACCAGCTTGTTGGCGGCGGTGAGCGCCTGGAGCCGTTCCGCCAGCTCGGCCCGGATCCCGCCCAGGGCCCGGGTGCGCGTCTCCGGCGCCGAGACGTAGTGCGAGTTGGGGAAGATGGCCGCCTTGTCGAGCTCGGCCAGCGCCAGGCCGCGCAGCGGGTCGAACTCCTGGATCCGCTCCACCACGTCGCCGAAGAACTCGATGCGGATGGCGCGCGCCTCCTCGTAGGGCGGGAAGACCTCGATGGTGTCGCCGCGGACCCGGAAGGTGCCGCGGTGGAAGTCGAGGTCGTTGCGCTCGTACTGGATGTCGACGAGCGAGCGGATGAAGCGGTCGCGTGGGAACTCCTGGCCGCGCTCCAGCTGCTGCAGGAGGCCGAAGTAGGCCTCGGCGGTGCCGAGGCCGTAGATGCAGGAGACCGAGGCCACGATGATGACGTCGTTGCGCGTCAGCAGCGCGTGGGTGGCGGCGTGGCGCATCCGGTCGATCTCGTCGTTGATCGACGAGTCCTTCTCGATGTACGTGTCCGACGACGGCACGTACGCCTCCGGCTGGTAGTAGTCGTAGTAGCTGACGAAGTACTCGACCGCGCTCTCCGGGAAGAGCTGCTTGAACTCGCCGTAGAGCTGCGCGGCCAGGGTCTTGTTGTGGGCGATCACCAGCGCCGGCCGGCCGGTGTTGGCGATGACGTTGGCGATGGTGAAGGTCTTGCCCGAGCCGGTCACACCCAGCAGCACCTGGTGCTCATCACCGCGGAGGACACCCTCGGTCAGCTCCTTGATGGCCCGGGGCTGGTCGCCGCGGGGCACATACTCACTGACCAGCTTGAACTCAGCCATGGCGACCTTTTAACCCGGTCAGTGACAGCCGGCTGTCAGGGTTGTGCTTGCCTGCCTGAAGTCTCGAGGGACTTCTTGCGGGTCGCCTCGAACTCGTCGCCCTTCGTCCAGGTCGGCGCGGTGGGCGCGTTGGCCACGGCCAGGCCCAGCTCGAGGAACAGGCGCACGTCTTCGACGGCTCCCGAGAGGTCCCAGGCGTCATTCAGCTCGTCGGAGGGCTGGTGGTAGTGCGTGGCCTCCCATTTTTCGCGCTGCTCGCGGCCCCATGACTCAGGCCGGCCGATGAAGTCCTGCCCGC
>JANYBC010000198.1 GCA_025360965.1 Anaeromyxobacter sp.
TTCTTGTCGGTCTTGGTGGTCTTGGTCTTGGTGGTCTCGGTCTTCTTCTCTTCCTTGACGGGGGCAGCCACCGGGGCCACGGCGGCCGGCTTGGCCTCCTCGGCGAAGGCCGGAGCGACGAAGGCGAAGGCGGCGAGGGCGGCGGCGATCTTGGCAAACTTCATGTGTGTTCTCCTTGGATCGGCCGCTTCGGCGGCCTGGTTCGTTGCCAGTCGGACGCGCACCTGTCCGGATCTATTCAGCGGGCGGGTGGATTTCGCCCGCTTGGGCGCCAACCGGCCGTCACCACGGGAGAATCCCTGGCGGTCTCAGCGCTCGTCGCCGGCCGCCGGCTCGGGCGCCCCGAGCGAGAGCCCGCACTCCGGGCAGTCCGGCTGGGCCACCGAGACCGTGAAGCGGTGCCCGCAGGCCGGACAGGCGATCTCGCCGCCGGCGTCGAGGTCAACGCCCTCCGCACCGCGCGCCGCCGCCTCGCGGGCACCGGCGTCGTCGAGCAGCCCCGCCCAGTCCCGGCCGAGGAAGGCCCGGGCCGCCTCCAGCTCCGCCTCCGGCACGTAGAGGTTCCACCTGGGGTGGTGGCGCTCCTGCGGCGTGGTCCCGGGCACCTTCTCCATCTCGGCGGCCAGCCCCTGCTCCTCCAGCAGGCCGTGCAACTCGCGCACCTGCGAGTAGGCGTTGCGCAGGACGAGGACCAGCCCCTCCCCCTTGGCCGCGCAGGTGACGCACCCGCCCCCCTCGTCCAGCGGGGTCCCACAGACGCTGCAGCTCGTGTCCATCGCCGCCTCCTCTCTCTCCGCCCCAATGATAGCCCCTCCTCCCGCAGGCCACCGGCCCCGACGGGTCTGAAGCCGGCTATACTCCGCGCCCCATGATCATCGACGGCAAGGCGATAGCCGCCCGGGTGAGGGCGGAGCTGGCGGAGCAGGTGGCAGCCCTCAAGCTCAAGGGGGTGGCGCCCGGGTTGACGGTGGTGCGCGTCGGCGACGACCCGGCCTCGGCGGTCTACGTCAGGAACAAGATCAAGGCCTGCGCCGAGACCGGGATCGCCTCGACCGAGCACCACCTGGCCGACACCACCAGCCAGGCCGAGCTGCTGGCCCTCATCGCCCGGCTCAACGCCGATCCGGCCGTGCACGGCATCCTGGTGCAGCTGCCCTTGCCGAAGCAGATCGCCGAGCAGGCGGTGCTGGAGGCGATCTCTCCGCTCAAGGACGCCGACGGCTTCCACCCCTTCAACGTCGGCTGCCTCTGGACCGGCAAACCGGCCCCTCGCGCCTGCACCCCCTTCGGTGTCATGCGGCTCCTCGACGAGGCCGGGGTCGACCTCAAGGGGAAGCACGCCGTCGTGGTGGGCCGCTCCAACATCGTCGGCAAGCCGCAGGCGGCCATGCTGCTGGAGCGCCACGCCACCGTCACCATCGCCCACTCGCGCACCCCCGACCTGGCGGCCGAGGTGGCGCGGGCCGACGTGCTCATCGCCGCCGTCGGCAAGGCCGAGCTCATCAAGGGGGCCTGGATCAAGCCTGGGGCGGTGGTCATCGACGTCGGAATGAACCGGGGCGCCGACGGCAAGCTGGTGGGCGACGTGGAGTTCGGGGAGGCCTCGAAGCGCGCCGCCGCCATCACGCCGGTCCCGGGTGGCGTCGGGCCCATGACCATCGCCATGCTGCTGGCCAACACCGTGGCGCTGGCGGCGCGGACCGCCAGCTGACGGGGCGCTGGCGCTCCGGGTCGCTGCTGCCGGCAACGGCGCCACCGCCCTTGCGAGCCGCAGGCGTGCTGGACGGACGCACCCGGGTAGGCCTCCCGTCCACGGGCGGACGAATCCTCCCGGGAACGCTTGATTCCGGGGTCGGCGCCGCTACAATCCGCCCGCTTCGTCCTCCCACCCTCCTGAGGCAACGCTCCGATGGCCCTCCGCACGCCGCTCCACGCCGCACACCTCCGCCACGGCGCGCGGATGGTGGAGTTCGCCGGCTGGGACATGCCGGTCCAGTACGCCGGCCTCCTCGAGGAGCACATGGCGGTGCGCGAGGCGGTCGGCCTCTTCGACGTCTCGCACATGGGCGAGGTGGTCTTCCGCGGGCCCAGGGCGCTGGCGGCGCTCCAGGCGGTCTTCACCAACGACCTCGCCAAGGTGGCAGACGGGCAGGCCCAATACGGCTGCCTCTGCCGCGAGGACGGCGGCATCGTCGACGACGTGGTGGTCTACCGGCGCAGCGCCGAGGACCTGCTGGTCTGCGTCAACGCCGCCAACCGGCAGAAGGACTTCGAGTGGCTCCGGGACCACGCCGGAGGCGCCGACGTCCGCAACGAGTCGGACCAGTGGGGCCAGGTGGCGGTGCAGGGACCCAGGGCGCTCACCGTGCTGAAGAAGCTGACCCGCACCGACCTCGACGCCATCAAGACCTACCGCCACGCCCCCGGCGCGGTGGCCGGGGTCACCTGCCTCATCGCCCGCACCGGCTACACCGGCGAGGACGGCTTCGAGCTCTTCTGTCCGGCGGCGCAGGCCGACGCGCTCTGGGAGGCACTCATGGAGGCGGGGCGGCCCGAGGCCATCCAGCCGGCCGGCCTCGGCTGCCGCGACACCTTGCGGCTGGAGATGGCCTACCGGCTCTACGGCTCGGACATGGACGACGCCACCTCGCCGCTCGAGGCCGGGCTCTCCTGGGTCGTCAAGTTCGACAAGGGCGACTTCCTGGGCCGCGCCGCGCTGTTGCGGCAGAAGGAGCAGGGGTTGACCCGCAAGCTGGTCGGCTTTCAGCTCACCGAGCCGGGCATCGCCCGCCACGGGCACCCGGTGCTCCGCGAAGGTGCCCCGGTGGGCCTGGTCACCAGCGGCACCCGCTCCCCGTCGCTCAAGCTCTCCATCGGCCTGGCCTACGTCCCCCCGGCGCTGGCCGCCGAGGGCTCGGCGCTGGCCGTGGAGATCCGCGGCAAGCCGGTGGCCGCCAGCGTCGTCAAGACTCCCTTCCTTTCACGCAAGGCCAGCTGACCCGGAGCGACCATGACCATCCCCGACGATCTCAAGTACACGAAGGACCACGAGTGGGCCCGCCAGAAGGGGACCAAGGTGCTGATCGGCATCACCGACTTCGCCCAGGACCAGCTCGGCGACGTGGTCTTCGTCGAGCTGCCGGCGGTCGGCGACGTCGTCAAGCGCGGTGAGTCCTTCGGCGTGGTCGAGTCGACCAAGGCCGTCTCGGAGCTCTTCGCCCCCATCTCCGGCAAGGTCGTCGAGGTGAACGACCCGCTCGTCGAGGCGCCCGAGAGCATCAACGAGGACCCGTACGAGGAGGGCTGGATGATCGCCATCGAGCCGTCCGAACCCAGGGAGCTGGGCGAGCTCCTCGACGCCAAGGCCTACAAGGCCCACGTCGACGAGCAGGGCTAGCAGCACCTCCCTCCATCGCGGCGCGACGCGCCGCCGAGGTACGCCGTTGCGCTACCACCCGCACACCCCCGAGGACGTCCGCGCCATGCTGGACGTCATCGGGCAGAAGTCGGTCTCGGACCTCTTCCGCTCCATCCCCGCCCCGCTCCGGCTGCAGCGCCCCTTGAAGGTCCCGCCGGCGCTCGACGAGATCTCGCTCTTCGGCGAGCTGGGGCGGATGGCGGCGCGCAACGTGGTGAGCCACCCGCCCTTCATCGGCGCCGGCTCCTACCCGCACCACGTCCCACCCACCGTCGACCAGCTCCTGCTGCGCGGTGAGTTCTTCACCGCCTACACGCCCTACCAGCCGGAGATCGGCCAGGGGACCCTGCAGGCCCTCTTCGAGTGGCAGACCTTCGTCTGCCTGCTCACCGGCCTCGACGTCTCCAACGCCTCGCTCTACGACGGCGCCACCGCCACCGCCGAGGCGGCGCTGATGGCGACCCGGGTGACCGATCGCACCAAGGTGGTGGTGTCGGAGGCCATCCACCCGGCCTACCGGGCCACCCTCGCCACTTACCTGGCCTCGACCGGCGACGAGATCGTCACCGTCCCCTTCGGCGCCGACGGCCGCACCGATCTCGCCGCCCTGGCCCGCGCCGCCGAGGGCGCGGCGGCCGTGATCATCGGCTGGCCCAACGCGCTCGGCGTCATCGACGCCCTGCCCGAGGCGGCCGCACTCGCCAAGGCGGCCGGCGCGCTCACCGTGGCGGTCACCGCCGAGGCGGCCTCGCTCGGCCTGCTGCAGGCCCCTGGGGCGCTCGGCGCCGACGTGGCGGTCGGCAGCTTCCAGAGCTTCGGCAACCCCATGGGCTTCGGCGGCCCGGCCCCGGGCTTCTTCTCCATCCGCCAGGAGTTCCTGCGCCAGCTGCCGGGGCGGGTCTGCGGCGCCACCGTCGACAAGCACGGCCGCCGCGGCTTCGTGCTCACCCTCTCCACCCGCGAGCAGCACATCCGCCGCGAGAAGGCGACCTCCAACATCTGCACCAACGCCGGCCTCTGCGCGCTGGCCGCCACCATGCACCTGTCGCTGCTGGGCCGGAAGGGTCTCACCGACCTCGCCCTGCTCAACCACGAGCGGCTCCGGCTGCTGCAGGCCGAGTTGGGCAAGGTCGGCGTCACGCCGGTCTTCACCGGCCCGGTCTTCAACGAGCAGGCCTTCGACGTGGGCGACGCCGAGGCGGTGGTGGCCAGGCTCGCCAAGCGCGGCTTCGCGGCCGGCCTGCCGCTCTCCCGCTGGTTCCCGGACCATCCGCGAGCCAGGGGGGCGCTGCTCTGCGTCGCCACCGAGCTCCACACTCCCGAGCTGATCAAGCTCTTCGCGCAGGCGGTGAAGCCGTGAGCAACCAGGCCGGCTGGAAGCCGAACATGGAGCAGGGGTCCGGGTCGGCCGCCGCCGACCTCCCCGGGCTGGGCGGCGCGGTGCGCGGCCTGGTCTACGAGGAGCCGCTGGTCTTCGAGCACGGGTCGAGGGGGCGCTGCGGCGTCTCCCTCCCCGCGCCCGGCGCCGGCG
>JANYBC010000212.1 GCA_025360965.1 Anaeromyxobacter sp.
CCTCCAGGGGAGACTCCTCTCGGGGACCCTGGTGGACCTCAGCCTGCAGGGCCTGCGGATCGCGATCGAGGAGCTTGGTGAGGATGTTCTCCACGTCCTCGCCCACGTAGCCGGCCTCGGTCAGCGTGGTGGCGTCGGCCATGGACAGGGGCACGTCCAGGAAGCGGGCCAGGGTCTGGGCCAGCAGTGTCTTGCCGGAGCCGGTCGGCCCCAGCAGCAGGATGTTCGACTTCTGCAGCTCCACGTCGTCGATGGCGACGCGGCTCTCGATGCGCTTGTAGTGGTTGTGGACGGCGACGGCCAGGGTCTTCTTGGCCCGCTCCTGCCCCACCACGTACTCGTCGAGGATGGCCTTGATCTCGGAGGGGCGCGGTACGCGGAGCTTGAGGTCCTTCTTCTCCTCGCCGGCGATCTCCTCGGCGATGATGTCGTTGCAGAGGCCGATGCACTCGTCGCAGATGTAGACGGTCGGCCCGGCGACGAGCTTCTTCACTTCCTTCTGCGTCTTGCCGCAGAAGCTGCACGCCAGGCTCTCCCGCTTCTCGACCACGCTACTCTCCCCCACGGTCCATCAGGCCGGACCCGTCGACTCTATCAAGGCTTCTTCTCGGGCGCCTTCTTCGAGGCGATGACCTCGTCGATGAGCCCGTAGGTCTTGGCCTCGGCGCCGCTCATCCAGTAGTCGCGCTCGGCGTCCCTCTCGATCTTCTCGAAGGGCTGCCCGGTGTTGGCGGCCAGCAGCTCGTTGAGCCGCTTCTTGGTCTTGATGATCTCCTTGGCCTGGATCTCGATGTCGCTGGCCTGCCCGCCGGCGCCGCCGGAGGGCTCGTGGATCATGACCCGGGCGTTGGGGAGGGCGAAGCGCTTGCCCTTGGCCCCGCCGGCCAGCAGGAAGGCGCCCATGGAGGCGGCCAGCCCGAGGCAGATGGTCGAGACCTGCGGCTTGACGTACTGCATGGTGTCGTAGATGGCCATGCCGGACGAGACCGAGCCGCCCGGGCTGTTGATGTAGAGGCTGATGTCCTTGTCCGGATCCTCCGACTCGAGGAAGAGGAACTGGGCGATGATGACGTTGGCCACGTCGTCGTCCACCGGCGTGCCGAGGAAGACGATCCGGTCCTTGAGCAACCGGCTGTAGATGTCGTAGCTGCGCTCGCCGCGGTGGGTCTGCTCGACCACGAACGGCATCGGAATGTAGGGCATCTGTCGCTGGCTCCCCTGGCCTACCCGGCCGTGACGCTCGCCGACTCGGCGAGCAGCGCGAGGGCCTTGTCCTCGCGCACCCTGCTATGTAGCGCAGCCCGGGCATCGGCGCTGCGCATCTGCTGCTGCACCTTGGCCACCGGGACCCCGGCCTCGTCGGCCAGGCGGCTCAGCTCGGCCTGCAGGTCGTCGGCCTCCACCACCAGCTTCTCCACGGTGGCCACCGCGTCGAGCAGCAGGCTGCCCCGCACCTGCAGCAGCGCCTGCTCGCGCAGGTCGGCGCGCAGCCGGGCCACGTCGAGGTCGAGCTGCGCAACGTCGAGCCCCATGCGGGAGAACCGCTCCACCGTCGACTCGAGCATGTTGTCGATGGTCCGCTCCACCATGGAGGGGGGGACCTCGAAGTCGTTCCGGGCCAGCGCCGCCTTGATGAGGGCGTCCTTGAAGTCGGCCTCGGTCTTGCGCTTCTCGCGCTTCTCCAGGTCGGCCCGGATGCGCCCCGTGAGCGCCTCCAGCGTCTCCAGCCCCTCCACCCCCACCTGCTTCGCGAAGTCGTCGTCGAGCGCCGGCAGCTTGCGGGCGCGCAGGCCGCGCAGCGTCACCTTCATGTGGGCGGTCTTGCCGCGGAGCTCCTGGTTGCGGTGGTCGGCGGCGAACGGCTCGTCGAGCTCGACGACCTCGCCGAGCTTCTTGCCGATGAGCTGGGGCATGTTCCCCTCGTCGACCTTCCCCTGCGCGGCGCGGACGCTGACGCCCTCGGCGGCCGAGCCCTCGAACGGCTTGCCGTCGATGGACCCCTCGTGGTCGATGACCGCCCAGTCGCCCTCCTCGGCCACCTCGCGCCCCTCGAGCGGCTCCAGCGAGCCGAAGCGGTCGCGCAGCTTCTCCAGCTCGGCGCCGACAGCCTCCTCGGTCACCGTCGTCACCGTCCTGGTCACGGCCAGGCCGCGGTAGTCCCTGGGTGCGATCTCCGGCCGGACCTCCACCTTGGCGGTGAACTTGAACTCGGCGCCGGGCACCAGCGGCCCCTCCAGCGAGACGTTGGGCGTGGCCACCGGCTCGATTCCCTTCTCCTGGGCCGCCTCGGCGAAGGTGAGGTTGACGAGCCGCTCCGCCACGTCGCGCTCCACCTCATGCTTGAAGTTGCGCTCCAGCACCGCCCGCGGGATGTGGCCGGGGCGGAAGCCGGGCAGCTTGGCGCGGCGACCCACGCTCTGGTAGGCCTTGTCGAGCTCCTTGGCGACCCGCTCGGGCGGGACTTCGATGGAGAGCTTGCGCTCGACGGGGGAGAGGGTCTCGACGTTGATCTTCATGATGTTCCTTCGGAATCGGGAAAGCGGGTAGACCTACGCGCCGGGGGGCCTCAGGTCAAGGCCAATTGGGCGGGGAGGGGGTCGAACCCTCACGCCTTTCGGCACGGGATCCTAAGTCCCGCGCGTCTGCCAGTTCCGCCACCCGCCCAGTGGAGCGCGGGGGAGATTTACCACACGCCCGGACCTGACGAGTCGCTGGCGGGGTGATAGATGGGAGGCCGCCATGACTGGCCATGACCACCCGCCCGAAGGGGCCTGCCCCCCGAGCTGCCCCGGCTGGGCCGAAGGGGCCGTCCAGCTCTTCGCAGAGCAGCAGCGCTACGCCGACATGCTGGCCGCCTGCCGCGCCGCCTCACACATCGAGCACCTCGACGTGGTCCCGGAGGGCGCCGGCGTCGAGCTGCCCGAGTACCTCGCCGAGGAGGCGGCGGTCCGGCTCAACCTGGTGGTCGGGCGGGACTGCCCCGAGGTGATGCTCGACGAGTGGGGCCTCCGGGTGGCCCTCACCTTCCGCGGCCGGCGCCAGGACTGCGCCATCCCGTGGAGCGCGGTCCGGTCGGGGCTCCTCAGCGCCCCGGTCCGCCCCAGGCCGCGCTTCGCCGTCATCGAGGGCGGGCGGAAGGACTGAGCAGGCCGCCCAGACGACAGCGGGCACCCCGGAGGGTGCCCGCCGTCCTGCATGGGTCCTCGAGCCCCTACGGAGCGCGGGCGATCACCAGGCCGCTCGGCACGTCCCCGTTCCCGAACCTGAGGTCGGCGAACACCCGGAGCGTCTGGGCCGGGTAGCTCCTCGGCGAAACCAGCGCCGTACCGTCCCCGTAGATGATCCCGAGGCCGCGGTCGGTGGCCCCCGGGACCACCGCGAAGTTTGGCGAGAGCGTCAGCGAGAGCCCGTCCGCCGAAAGCGTCGCGACCACCGCCGGCACGGCCAGCGTGGCGGTGGCGTTGTTGAAGAGCGTGGCTGAGAAGCTGGTCGCGTTCACCAAGGTCACCGGCGCGTTGAAGGTGAGCACCAGCTGCCCCGACTGGATGACCTGCCCGGCCAGCTGGTTGGTGGCGCTCGTGATGTAGACGGTGCCGGTGGTCGGCGTGAGGTCCGCCAGCGCGATCTGGAGGGCGTTGTTGGTGATACCCACCACCAGGTTGGTCACGGTCGTGAAGCGCGCCAGCTGCACCGTGTTTCCCGCGGTGTCGGTGAACGGCGCCGGGAGCACGGACACCTGGTAGGCGCCGCCAAGGACCAGACTGGAGCCGGCGAAGGTGGCCTTGCCGCTCGCGTCGGTGGTGACCGAGATCGAGGCCAGCAGCCCGGTCGTCGCCGGCAGGGCGTCGGCCGGGTTGTAGGTCAGGCTGTTGGAAGAGGTCATCGGGTCGAGCTGCACCGTGGCGTTCGGCACCGGCTTCCCGTTGTAGGTGACGGTGTAGACGTAGTCGGGCGCGGTCACACCGACCGGGAAGAGGTAGATGTTGCCGATCCGGTTGTAGACCGTATCGACCAGGGCCCCGGAGCGGGCCTGGAAGCTCAGGTCCGACTCGAAGCGCTGGAAGCCGGGCTGGACCGCCACGACCTTGTAGGTCTTGTTGGTGGCATTGATGTCGGCGGGGATGCCGGTGAACGCGTATTCGCCGAAGAGCGGATCGGCCGCGTCACTGGTGATCCGCGTCGGCGTGCGGATGTCGACGCCCTGCACCAGGTAGAGCTTCAGGTCGTTCCCCCCGACCCGCGCCCCCGTCACGGCATTGGCCACCACGCCCTGCAGCGTGTAGGTCCTGCTGAATTCGTTGGTGACCGGCGTGGTGGTGGTGGTGGTGGTCTCCTTGGTGACGCAGGCGCAGGACAGCATCAGCGAGGCGGTGGCGAAGCGCTTCCAGATCGTCATGTCAGTCGTTTCCCTTCGTGGTCGAGTGCGGCGTTGAACCGATGAACCCGGGCTCACAGTCTACTTGACGAACCGTTTGGCCCGGCCCACGGACGCCCTGCCGGAATGTCGCACCCCTTCCGGGGAGGGGACCTCCAGGAGCCATCTCGCACGGGGTGCCGCGGCGCATTGGCCTGCGCCCCATTGGAACCGGGAGCGCCCGTCGGGGCGGGCGGATACTGGCTCCGGTTCGACACGGCGACCATGCCAGGGGGAAGCACGATGCAACAGACTTCGAAGCACGTGCAGGTCCAGGTGGTCAGGCTCCCTCAGGGCGAGGCGCTTCTCCACGACCCGTTGCTCAACAAGGGGACCGCCTTCACCGAGGCCGAGCGGAGCGCGCTCGGCCTGCGCGGCCTGCTGCCGCCCCACGTCCACACGCTCGAGGAGCAACTGGCCCGGGTCATGGACAACTACCGGAACAAGCAGACCGACCTGGAGCGCTACATCCACCTGGTCAGCCTGCAGGACCGGAACGAGACGCTCTTCTACAAGGTGGTCGGCGACTACATCGAGGAGATGATGCCGATCATCTACACGCCGACGGTCGGCCAGGCCTGCCAGCAGTGGGGCCACCTGTTCCGCCGCCCGCGCGGCCTCTACGTCTCCGCCAGGGACCGCGGCTCGATGGCCACGCTGCTGCGCAACTGGCCGGGCCGGGAGGTGCGCGTCATCGTGGTGACCGACGGCGAGCGCATCCTCGGGCTGGGCGACCAGGGGGTGGGCGGCATGGGCATCCCGGTCGGCAAGCTCTCCCTCTACACCGCCTGCGCAGGCATCGACCCGGCCACCACCCTGCCGGTCATGCTCGACGTCGGCACCGAGAACGAGGGCTACCTGGCCGATCCGCTCTACCTGGGGCTGCGCCAGCGGCGCGTCCGCGGCGCCGAGTACGACGCGCTGGTGGCCGAGTTCATCACCGCCGTCGGCGAGGTCTTCCCCCGGGCGCTGATCCAGTTCGAGGACTTCGCCAACCTCAACGCCTTCCGGCTGCTGGAGCAGTGGCGCGGCAAGGTCTGCACCTTCAACGACGACATCCAGGGGACCGCGGCGGTGACGCTGGCCGGGCTCTACTCGTCGCTGCGGGTCACCGGCAAGAAATTGCGCGACCAGGTCATCCTCTTCTTCGGCGCCGGCGAGGCCGGGGTCGGCATCGGCGACCTGATCGTCTCGGCCATGGTCGACGAGGGGGCGACGCTGGAGGAGGCGCGGCAGGCCTGCTGGTTCGTCGACTCGAAGGGGCTGGTGGTCCGGAGCCGGGCCGGGCTGGCCGAGCACAAGCTCCGCTTCGCCCACGACGCGCCGGGCGCCCCCGACCTGCTCTCGGCGCTGGAGCGGCTCAGGCCGACGGCGCTGATCGGCGTCTCGACCATCGCCCGGGCCTTCAACCGGCAGGTCGTCGAGGCCATGAGCCGCATCAACGAGCGACCCATCGTCTTCGCCCTCTCCAACCCGACCTCCAAGTCGGAGTGCACCGCCGAGGAGGCCTACGGCTGGTCGAAGGGGAAGGCCATCTACGCCAGCGGCAGCCCCTTCCCTCCCTGCGTGGTGGGCGGCCGGACCTTCGTCTCCGGTCAGGGGAACAACTCCTACATCTTCCCCGGCGTCGGGCTCGGCGTGGTGGCCACCGAGTCCCGCCACGTCACCGACCAGATGTTCGCCGCCGCGGCCCGCACGCTGGCCTCGCTGGTGTAGCCAGCCGACCTGGAGATGGGGCGCATCTACCCGTCGCTGCGGCGCATCCGCGAGGTCTCCGCCGCCATCGCCTGTGCGGTGGCCGAGGTGGCCTTCGAGGCCGGCCTGGCGCAGGTGGCGCGGCCGGCCGACACCATGGCGCTCGTCAAGTCGGTGATGTGGACGCCGAGGTACCGGGAGTACGCCTGAGCACGGCTCGGGCACCCCGCCCTACCGGCCGACGGCGGCCAGCCTGGCAGCCTGCGGAAGGCCTTGACAGCCGGACGGTGCCCGGCAACAGTTCGCTGGTCACTTTATGGATATCAATATCCATTAAGTAACCACACTCAGGTCTCCGGGGTCGCCGTCTCATGATCTTCTCCGCCTCGGCCACCCACGCTCTCCGCGCCATGTCATGCTTGGCTGGTGGCCAGCAGTCCCAGCCCGTTCTGGGGCGAGACCTGGCGAAGCGCATCGGAGTTCCCGCTCACTACCTCGCCAAGGTGCTGGCCTCCATGGCGAGGACCGGGCTCCTCTCCGCCGTCCGCGGCGCCAAGGGCGGATACCGCCTGGCACGGCCGGCCAACCGCATCTCGCTGATCGAGGTGGTGTTGCCCTTCGAGGGTCAGCGGGCACTGCCGGGCTGCCTGCTCCGCCCGGGAAAGCCATGCCGCGACTCGATGGCCTGCTCGGCACACTCGGCCTGGGGAGTCATGAAGCGGACCTACACCGACTTCCTCGAGAAGACGACGGTGGCGGACATCCGTGGAGGCGATCCCGCCTTCCTCGCCGGGGCCGCCCGGGGCGTGCGACGTCCGGCCGCAGGTGCCCGCCGAGGGCGTTCCGCTCCGCGGAAGAAGCGCCTAAGGAAGCGGCCATGACGGTGCGAGTCAACCTCCCCGACCTGGAGGACTGGAAGGATCAGGTCAGGTGCCAGTCAGGGTGCCCGGTCTCGACCGACGCGGGCCGCTACGTCCAACTCATCGCCGAGGGCCGCCACGAGGAGGCCTACCTCGTCGCCCGCTCGCCCAACCCCTTCGCGTCGGTCTGCGGCCGCGTCTGCGCGGCGCCCTGCGAGGACGCTTGCCGCCGCGGCGCCATCGACGCTCCCATCACCATCAGGGCGCTCAAGCGGTCGGTCTGCGAGCGGTTCGGGGTCGAGTCGATCCACCCCGGCACCCAGGATCGGCTGCGCGGGGCCCTGATCACCGAGGGCAACCGCTTCGCCGGGCATCTGCCGGTGGAGCCTATCTCCCCGGTGAGCGGCTCCGCCCTGCGCAAGGTGGCGGTGATCGGCGGAGGGCCGGCCGGCTTCGCCGCCGCGCACGACCTGGCGCTGCTCGGTTACGCCGTGACCGTCTTCGAAGCCTCGCCCGAGGCGGGCGGCATGATGAGCTTCGGGATCCCAGAGTATCGGCTCCCGCGCAGCGTCATCCAGGGCGAGATCGAGAAGATCGTCTCGCTGGGGGTCACGCTCAAGCTCGGGAGCGGCCTGGGGCCGGGCTACGGGCTTGCCGCGCTCAAGCGCGATGGCTTCGAGGCGGTCTTCCTCTCGGTCGGCGTCCAGAAGGGGCGCGACATCCAGGTGCCGGGCGTCGAACTCGACGGCGTGATCAAGGCGGTAGATTACCTCCTCAACGCCAACCGCGGGTTCCGCCTCGATCTGGGGCGCAAGGTGGTGGTGATCGGCGGCGGCTTCGTGGCCTTCGACGCGGCCCGCACCGCGCTGCGCCTCGGGCGAGAGGAGGAGGCCACCACGCTGGCCGCGGCGCTGCCCGAGGAGGCCGACGCCCGCCTCAAGGAGGCGCTCGACGCGGCCCGGGCTGCGTTGCGCGGCGGCGCCACCGACGTGACCATCGTCTCTCTCGAGGCCTTCGCGGAGATGCCGGTCCTGCGCACCACGCAGGGGCACGAGGAGTTCGAGGAGGCCAAGAAGGAAGGCGTGGCCTTCCAGCCGCGGCGCGGCCCCAGACGCTTCCTGGGCGAGCAGCGGCTCCAGGCCATCGAGCTGCGGAAGGTGACCTCGGTCTTCGACGCCGCCGGCCGCTTCGCTCCGCAGTACGACGATCTGGACGTCGTGACCCTCGAGGCCGACGCCTGCATCCTGGCCATCGGCCAGCAGCCGGACCTCTCCTTCCTCACGCCCCAGGACGGGGTGAAGCTCTCGCCTGGCGGAACCATCCAGGTGGACCGGAAGACGCTGGCCACCTCGGCGCCGGGCGTCTTCGCCGGCGGCGACGTGGCCTTCGGCCCACGCAACCTCATCGAGGCCATCGCCAACGGCAAGCTGGCTGCCCGCTCGATCCACTCACACCTCTCGAGAGAGGCGGTCCGCCTCGAGGCGGTCATCGAGGTCGAGAAGATCCCGACCCGGGCCTACCGGATGATCGCCGGCTTCGAGATCCTCGACCGCCAAGTGCCGCCCACCCTGGACGTCGGTCGCCGCACCGGCATCGCCGAGGTGGAGATCGGCTTCGCCGAAGCCGAGGCCCGGGCCCAGGCGGCCCGCTGCCTGGCCTGTCACGTCCAGACCATCTACGATCCGGAGGCGTGTGTCCTCTGCGGACGGTGCGTCGACGTCTGCCCGGAGCACTGCTTGGCGCTGGTCCCGTACCAGGAGCTCGAGCTGGCCGACGACGACCGGCGCGCCCTCGAGGCCGCCGCCGGCGCCGGCGGCCTGCCCCTCTCGGCCATGATCAAGGACGACACCCGCTGCATCCGCTGCGGGCTCTGCGCCATCCGCTGCCCGACCGACGCCATGACCATGGAGCGCTTCTCCATCACCGAGCGCTACGCACCGGCGCCCACCAAGGAACAGGCATGAGCCAGGACCCCGAGAAGCCGGACCCGCCCAAGGATCGCAGGGAGTTCTTCGTCACGCTTGGCATCGGCGCCGGGCTGGCCGCGCTGGGCGCCCAGGGCCTGGCCTCGCTGCGCTCGCTGGTGCCCAACGTCTCCTACGACGCCCCGACCACCGTGAAGCTGGGCCACCCCCAGGAGTTCCCCGATGGCATGAAGTTCCTCCCGGACCAGCGGCTCTACGTGTTCCGGGAGGGGAAGGTGCTGCATGCCATCTCGGCGGTCTGCACGCACCTGGGGTGCACGGTCCGCGCCGAAGCGCTCTCGCAGGTGGAGACCCGGACCGTGGAGGGCAGCCCCTTGCGCCTCACCCACCGCTTCCTCTGCCCCTGCCATGGCTCGAAGTACTCCGGTGACGGCGAGAACGTGGCCGGTCCGGCCCCCAAGCCGCTGGCCTGGTACCACCTCTCGATCGCCGTCGACGACGGGCAGCTGGTGGTCGACCTGGCGCGGCCGGTCGAGCGCAACTTCCGCCTCACCCTCGCCTGAGGAGCCGAACCGTGGCCCTTCCTCCCGAAGCCGAAAAGCCGAATGCCCCGGGCGTCCACCCGCGGCCGCTCTGGAGCCTCCGTCCTGCCTCGGATCGGCAGGCCGGCGACGCCATCGTCTCCAACTTCATCTTTCACTGGTTCCCGGCCAAGGCGCTCAAGGACTCGCTGGCCTGGCGCTACTCGCTCTGGCTGGGGACGGTCTCGGCGGCCCTGCTCCTGCTCCTGACACTCTCCGGCCTCCCGCTGCTCTTCCTCTACGTGCCCTCGGTGGAGCGGGCCTACGGGTCGGTGAAGGACATCGAGTTCGTCATCACCTTCGGCTATTGGATCCGCTCGGTGCACCGCTTCGCCGCCCACTTCATGGTGGCCGCCGTCTTCCTGCACCTGGTCCGGGTCTACCTCTCCGGCGCTTACAAGAACGGGACCGGCCGCGGCCAGCACCGTGAGTGGAACTGGCTGCTGGGGATCGTCATGTTGCTGCTGACGCTCTTCCTGAGCTTCACCGGCTACCTGCTCCCCTGGGACCAGCTCGCCTACTGGGCCGTCACGGTGGGCACCAACATCGCCTCGGCCGTGCCGCTGGTCGGGCCGCAGATCCGCGAGCTGCTGCTGGGTGGCCGCAACATCGAGCAGGCCACCCTGATCCGCTTCTACGTCCTCCACGTCATCGTGCTGCCCGGCGGGCTCGGCGTCCTCTTCGCCTACCACATGTGGCGCATCCGCAAGGACGGCGGGCTCGCCAAGGCCGACCAGGCCGCCACGCTGGCGGCCAAGGTGGAGGTGCCGCCCGGCCAGAGCAAGACCTACACGCTCCTCGGCCTCGCCCGCGGCACCGGTCCCACCATCCGCGCCTCCTCCGTCGAGGCGATCGACACCACCGTCAACTCCATCCCCGACCTGACCCGGCGCATCGCCATCGTCGTGCTCGGCACCATCGCCGCCATGAGCATCCTGGCGGTGTTCGTGCACTCGCCGCTGGAGGAGGCGGCCAACGCGCTGGTCACGCCCAACCCCGCCAAGGCTCCCTGGTACTTCCTCTGGCTCCAGGAGATCGTCACCGACACGACCATCAAGCTGGGCTCGTTCACGGTGAACGGCGCCTTCCTCGGCGGCGTCATCCTCCCCGGCCTCCTGGTCGGCCTGCTCGCGGCCTGGCCGTGGCTCGACCGCAGCCCGCTGGCAGCTGCCGGCCGCTGGTTCCCGCAGAGCCGCCGGAGACAAAACGCCGTCTTCCTGCTGCTGGTGCTGGCCGTGCTGCTGCTCACCTTCGTCGGCACCTTCTGCCGCGGCCCCTACTGGCAGCTCTACTGGCCCTGGCAGCCCTGGGTCGAGCTGCCGACGAGGATCTGACCATGGAGAAGCGCTCACCCTCGCCGTTCCGCCAGCGCGACCGCGCCATCCTGGCGGTCATCGGTGTCCTGCTGGTGGTCTCCACCGTCCTCTTCGTACGCAGCGACCGCGCCCACGACTGGCGCTACTACCAGGCCGAGTTCAGGAGCAAGGTGGCGGCCAAGTTCGGCGCCGAGAAGGCCGCCACCGTGCCCTCCGGCCTGCAGCAGGTCTGGGTGCCCGAGTTGCAGCGCGCCGATCGCTGCATCACCTGCCACCAGGCCATCAAGTGGAAGGGGTTCGAGGAGGCCGAGGAGCCGTTCCGCACCCACCCGGAGGCCATCCTCCGCACGCACCCCCCCGAGCGCTACGGCTGCAGCGCCTGCCACGGCGGCCAGGGCTACGCCATCGACGCCCCCGAGGCCCACGGCCCGGTGGCCTTCTGGGAGGAGCCGGTGCTCTCCAGGTCGATGGGGGCGACCTACGACCTGGTGGAGAAGGGCGCGCTCCAGCAGATGAACTGCAACGTCTGCCACCGCTACGACCGCCAGACCAAGGGGGCCGACGCCATCAACCTGGCCAAGGCCCTCGTCAAGGACAAGGGGTGCCGCGCCTGCCACGTCATCAACGGCCGCGGCGGCAGCATCGGCCCGGACCTCACCCAGGTGGGCGAGAAGGCCGCCGAGCAGTACGACTTCAGCCACCTCTCCGGCCAGAAGACCTCCTTCGCCTGGCACGTGGCTCACCTCAAGGAGCCGAGGGCGCTGGTGCAGGACACGGTCATGCCCCAGTTCAACTTCTCCACCAAGGAGGCCCAGGCGATGGCCATGCTGGTCCTCTCCTGGAGGCGCTCCCCGGTGCCGGCCACCTTCCTGGCCGGCGCACCCCGCACCGATCCGCAGACCGCCGAGGAGGTCGAGGCCGAGCGGAAGATGGCCACCGGGCCCGGCGCCTGGTTCGTCAAGACCGGCTGCTTCGTCTGCCACTCCATCTCCTCGCTCGGCGTGAAGAGCCCGGCCCAGATCGGCCCAGACCTCTCCATCGCCGTCGAGGACGTGCAGAAGCGCTTCGGGCGGACCATCGACGACTTCCTGGCGACGCCCTCCGGGACCATGGCGGTGGTGTTGTCTCGCCAGATCATCCTCTCCCCGGAGGAGAAGGCGGTCGCCATCGAGAAGCTCAGAGAGGCCTTTGCCGAGTACCAGAAGCAGAAGGCGGCCGGCACGGCCGCTCCCTTGAGCCGGTAGCTGTGAATCTCCACGGAAAGGACGGACCCATGGACCAGATGACGAGGCTGTCGAAGTGGTCGAAGCGTAGCCTGGCGGCGGCAGGGCTGGTGGCGGGCGCCCTGCTCCTGGTCCGCTGCGCGCCGTCTGCGCCCACTGGCGCCAAGAAGGCGCCCACCGCGGCCTCCGACCTCCAGGTCGCGGCCATGAAGACCTACGTGGCGCCAGGCGACCTCGACGAGTACTACCTGTTCTCGTCGGGCGGCCACTCGGGGCAGGTCTACGTCTACGGCGTGCCGTCGATGCGCCACCTCTCCACCATCCCGGTCTTCTCTCCCTATCCGGGCACCGGCTACGGCTTCGACGACGACACCAAGAAGATGCTCGGCCGCTTCACCTGGGGCGACGCCCATCACCCGGCGCTCTCCGAGACCAACGGCGACTACGACGGCCGCTGGCTCTTCATCAACGAGATGAACGGCCGGATTGCCCGCATCGACCTGCGGGACTTCAAGACCAAGGAGATCATCGGGCCGGTGGCCAACATCTCCGGCAACCACGGCTCCTCCTTTGTCACGCCCAACACCGAGTACGCCCTGATGTCCTCGCGCTTCTCCATTCCCATCCCCAAGGGCACCTACGCCCCCATCGAGAAGTACGCGGCCACCTACAAGGGGATCGCCGCGGGCATCAAGATCGACCCCAAGTCCGGCGCCATGACCCTGGGCTGGGAGGTGCTGCTGCCGCCCTTCGACTGGGACCTCGGCGATGCCGGCAAGGGCCCCTCCGACGGCTGGTTCTTCCTCACCGCCTACAACGCCGAGCGCGCCACCGGGAAGCTGGAGGTCACCGCCTCGCAGCGCGACCGAGATTACATCGTGGCCATCAACTGGCGCGACGCCGAGAAGCACGCCAAGGCCGGCGAGGGCGACCTGATCGGCGGCGTCAAGGTTCTCGATCCCAAGAAGATTCCGGGCTTCGTCTACCTGATGCCGTGCGGCAAGTCCCCGCACGGCGTCGACGTCTCCCCGGACGGCCACTGGATCGTGGGCTCCGGCAAGCTCCAGGGCGTCACCACGGTCTTCAACATGGAGAAGATCCTCACCGCCATCCGCAACAAGGACTTCACCGGAGAAGAGGATGGCATCCCGGTCCTCAAGTACGAGTCGATCAAGGACGCCGAAGTCCAGGTCGGGCTCGGGCCGCTGCACACCCAGTTCGGACCGGACAACTGGGCCTACACCTCGCTCTTCGTCGACAGCGCCATCGTCAAGTGGAAGCTCGGGACCTGGGAGGTCGTGGACAAGGTGCCCATGAGCTACTCCATCGGCCACCTCGCCGCGGCCGAGGGCGACACCATGCACCCCAAGGGCAAGTACCTGGTCGGCCTCAACAAGCTGTCGCACGGCCGTCACCTCTCGGTGGGCCCCTCGCAGCCGGAGTCGTCGCAGCTGGTGGACATCTCCGAGGAGAAGATGAAGCTCATCTACGACGCCTTCACCGAGCCCGAGCCGCACTACGCCCAGATGATCAAGGCGGACAAGATCCACGCCATCGAGGTCTATCCAAAGGAGGAGAACAAGCACCCGCTGGCGGTCTGGGACGTCAAGGATGCCGGCGTGACCCGGCAGGGCGACAAGGTGATCGTCAAGGCGGTACTGGTGCGCTCCACCATCACGCCGACCTCGGTGGAGGTGAAGGAGGGTGACACCGTGACCTTCGCCCTGACCAACATCGAGCAGACCACCGACGAGCTCCACGGCTTCGGCCTGCTCGACTGGAACGTCAACATCGTGGTGGATCCGGGCGAGACCAAGACCTTCACCCTCAAGGTCGATCGGCCTGGCGTCTTCCCCTACTACTGCACCAACTTCTGCTCGGCGCTCCACCAAGAGATGCAAGGCTACCTCGTCGTGAAGCCCAAGTAGCGCAGCCCGGAGGCCCCCGTGAGATCGTTCATCGAGAAGACCGACCGCATCCTCAAGTCACCGCTTGGGCTCGGTCCACGGGGGCTTCTCCTGCTGGCCTGCTTGTTGCTGGTGCCGGCCCTGGTGTCGCCGCTCTGGCGGCTCACCATGTTCGCGCCCCAGTACCAGGAAGGGCTGCGGCTCGACATCTACAGCTACAAGCTGGAGGGCGGGAACCACGGACAGGACGCCAGGGAGATCAACCTCCTCAACCACTACATCGGCATGAAGGACCTGGCCGCCGAGGACTTCACCGAGTTCCTCTGGCTCCCCTTCGCCATCGGCACCTTCGGGCTGCTCTTCCTGAGGACGGTGGTGCTTGGGACACTGGGGCACCTCGTCGACGTGACGGTGCTGTTCGCCTACTTCGCCGGCTTCTCGCTCTGGTCCTTCGCCCACAAGCTCTGGTGGTACGGCCACAACCTGGATCCGACCGCGGCGGTGAAGGTCCCTCCCTTCATGCCGCCGCTCCTCGGGGGCAAGCAGCTCGCCAACTTCGAGGTCTATTCCTACCCGGCGCTCGCCTCCTACGCGCTTGGAGGGGCGTTCCTGGCGTTGCTCCTGTCCTTGTTCCTGTCCTGGCGGGCGGCGCGCCGGCCAGGACAGGTGGCAGGCTCGGGGCCCGGGTAGTATCTGGGTGCCGTGATCCCCGCTCTCGTCCTGGCCGCGCTCCTCTCATCGGAGGGAGGGATGGCGCCCGTGCTCCCCGGCAACCTGGAAGGGAGACCCCCACCGTCGGAGGCATCTCCACTCCAGCGCCGCATCGACGCCGCCGAACCCGGCGCGGTGGTGGAGGTGGAGCAGGGGAGGTACCGCGGCGACCTCTACCTCGACAGGTCCATCCGGCTGGTCGGCCGGGGCCGCCCCACCCTGATCGGCTCGGGGGCGGGGAGCGTGGTTCGCGTCCGGGGGCCGGACGTGCTGGTGGAAGGCTTCGACATCGATGGCATGGCGGGCGGCGATCTCGCCGCAGACTCCTCCGGCGTCCACGTGGCCGCCCCCGGCGTCACCATCCGGAACTGTCGCATCGGCAACACGCTCTTTGGCATCTACCTGCGCGAGTCCCCGGGGGCCCGCATCGAAGGTAACGTCATCCGCGGGATTCCGGGGCGCGAGGCCGGCGAGAAGGGCTCCGGCATCCACATCTGGAACACCACCGGCTTCGCCTTCGTCGGAAACGACATCGCCGACTCCCGCGACGGCATCTACGTCCAGAACGCCTCCGGTGGGCTGGTGCGGGGCAACCGGGCCCGCCGGCTGCGCTACGGGCTGCACTACATGAACTCAGACGACAACCTCTTCGAGGAGAATGTCTTCGAGCAGTCGGCCGCCGGCGCGGTGCTGATGTTCTCCAAGCGTATCCAGTTCCGCCGCAACAGCTTCCTCCACAACCGTGGCTTTGCCTCGGTGGGGCTGCTCTTCAAGGACCTCAGCGACTCGGTGGCCGAGGACAACCTCATCGCCGACAACGCCCGCGGCATCTTCCTGGAGGGCTCCTCGCGCAACCTCTTCCGGCGCAACGTCCTGGCGCAGTCGGACACCGCCATCGTGCTCTACGGCTCCAGCTCGGAGAACCGCTTCGAGGGAAACGCCTTCATCGGCAACCTCTCACCGCTGGCCCTGTATGCCCGCCGCACCGACACCAAGTTCGACGGCAACTACTGGTCGGACAACGACGGCCCGGACCTCGACGGCGACGGGCGCAGCGACCGCCCCTACACCCTGGGGAGCCTCTTCGACCACCTGCGGGGCAACCTCTCCGCCGCCGACCTGATGGCGCAGAGCCCGGCGGCGCTGGCGCTCGCGGCCGCCGAGCGGGCCTTCCCGGTCCTCGAGGCCATCCAGGTGGCCGACGCCTCCCCGCTGGCCCGCCCACCGTCGCTCCCCGATGTGCCGGCCCCGTCAGCGGAGCGGCGACGGCTCGACCCCTGGGGGTTGGCCGCCGCGCTGATCCTGGTCGGTGGCGGACTGGCGGTCCTGGGCGTGGGCCGCCGACGGGGCCGGGAGGCGGCATGATCCGCTTCGACGCCTTGCGGAAGACCTTCGGCTCCCATCAGGCCGTCCAGTCGCTGAGCTTGATGGTCTGCGCCGGAGAGGTGGTGGCGCTCCTCGGCCCGAACGGCTCGGGCAAGTCCACCTCGCTCAAGGCGGCGGCCGGCCTGCTGCGCCCCTCCTCGGGGCAGGTGCTGATCGGGGAGCCCGGGCTGTCGGCGATGCTGCCTCTTGCCCGCCGGGGGCTCTCCTTCCTGCCACAGAAGGTCTCCTTCCCCGACCTGCTCACCGGGCGCGAGGTGGTCGAGTTCTACCGCCGCCTGCGCGGCGTCGACCCGGCGAGGACCGACCAGGTGCTCCAGGTGGCGGCGCTCAACGGCGCAGCCGGGCGGCAGGTTGGCACCTACTCCGGCGGTATGACGCAGCGGCTGGGGCTGGCGGTGGCGGCGCTGCCGGGCGCGCCGGTCCTGCTCCTCGACGAGCCCACCTCGTCTTTGGATGCCGACGGCCTCTGTGCGTTCTACGGCCTGGTGGAGCAGCGCCGGCAGCACGGCCAGACCGTGCTCTTCACCTCGCACCAGTGGGGCGACGTGGAGAGGCTGGCCGACCGGGTGGCGGTGCTGGTCGAGGGGCGGCTGGTGGCCGACCTGACCCAGCGGGAACTCTCGGACCGCCTGGCCGCGCGCGGCGTGATGCGGCTCCGGATCGACGCCTGCCCGGCGGAGCTGCTGGTGCGGGTCCAGCGCGTCGCCCCCGGAGCCCGCTGGGCCCTGTCGCAGCTCTCCATCCCAGGGTCGGCCGAGGTTCGGGCCGCGGCGCTCGAGGCGGTCCGGTCGGGAGGCGTCGAGATCCGCGGGATCGCTTCGGATGACGGTCGACTCGATCTCCTCTACCGAGACCTGGCGCAGGGAGCCCCGTGAAGGCCCTCCGGGTCGCCGCAGGGGCCGCCGTGCACCTCGCCCTGGCCCTGAGCCTGACTGCCTGCAGGCGCGGTCCGGCGGAGCCCACCGCCGTCGACACCAGGACCGACGGCTGCGCCTCCTGCAGGATGGCCGTCTCCGACGCCCGCTTCGCGGCGCAGCTGGCGTCCCCGGGGGAGGAACCTCGCTTCTTCGACGACCTCGGCTGCCTTCGCGACCACCTCAGTGGGAAGCCCCGCCTTCCGCGCGGAACGGTGGCCTTCGTGTCCGACCACCGCACCCGGCAGTGGGTGCGCGCCTCCGGGGCGGTCTTCACCCGCCGCGAGGCGCTGGCGACGCCGATGTCGTCCCACCTCGTCGCCCACGCCGATGCCGCCTCCCGCGATGCCGACGCCGCCGCAGCAGGCGGAGCCCCGCTGACGGCGGCCGAACTCTTCGGGCCCGAAGGCCCGCCGGACGGGACCCCATGAGCACGCCACGCACCTCCCTGGTCCTGCTGGTGGCGCGCCAGGAGCTGCTGCTGGCGGCTCGCTCTCGCTGGACCCAGATCTTTGCGGCGGTCTTCGCGGTCCTGGCGCTGGGGGTCTCCGCCTCGGGCTACATCCTCTCCGGTGGCCACGGCTTCCAGGACTTCGCCCGCACCAGCGCCTCGCTGGTGCAGCTGGTGACGCTGGTGGTCCCCTTGGCCGCGCTCCTCATGGGCGTGATGGCCCTGGCGCCGGAGCGGGGGACCGCCGAGCTTCTCTTCTCCCAGCCCATCGCGCGGCGGCAGATCCTGGTCGGCAAGCTCCTCGGGCTCCTCGCGGCGCTGGCCGCCGCGGAGGCCGTGGGCTTCGGCCTGGCTGGGCTGGTGGTCTTCCAGAACACCGGCGAGGATGGCGCGGTCGGCTATGCGCTCCTGGTCCTGGGCTCGCTCCTCCTCACCGCGGTCTTCCTGTCACTGGCCGCGCTCATCGCAGCCGGTGCGGTCGGGCGAAAGCGGGCCCGGGCGCTGGCCGTCGCCCTGGTGGTCTGGTTCGTCGCCGTGCTCCTCATCGACCTGGTGGCGCTTGGCGTGGCGTCGCTGCTGCCCTCCACCGCGGCCTCCCGGCTCCTCATCCTCTCGGTCCTCCTGAATCCCGCCAGCGCCATGCGGACCGGTTCGTTGCTCGCCATCGAGGGCACCGCCGCCTTCGGCTCGGGCTCCCTGGCGCTGCTGCGCTTCACCCGTGGTACGGGCGGCGCGGCGGTGCTGGTGACCTTCTCACTCGTCGCCTGGACCGTGCTGCCGACCCTGGCGGCGATCCGCCGGCTCTCCAGGGCGGATCTCTAGCTCGCCCCGGCGAGGCAGGACGGTGCGCAGATGAGGTCGAGCGCTGATCTCCGCCCCAGGTGGCTCTTCCCGGTGGCCCTCCTGGCCGGCGCGTTCGGCGTGGCGACCATCGTCTCGGGAGGCCGGGTGCTCTTCGGCTCCGACGCCACCCGGGCCGAGGCCGGCCATGTGGTCCCGTTCGTGCTCTGGTTCAACTTCCTGGCCGGATTCGCCTACCTGGGGGCGGGGTTTGGAATCGCCCTGGGGCGCCGTTGGTCGGGGATGGTCTCGGCTGGAATCGCAGCGGCGACGGCTGTCGTCTTCCTGGCCTTCGGTCTGCACGTACTCGCGGGTGGGGCCTTCGAGTCGAGGACCGCAGCGGCGATGACGCTCCGCCTGGCCGTCTGGGTCGCGATCGCAGTCGCGGTCTGCCGCCGGCTGGGGTGGATGCCAACCGGCCGGAGCGATCCTGAATGAGCCAGGCGGCCGACCTCCTGCTGGAGTGCCATGTGCGCATCCGGTCCTTCCTGGCGACGGCGCGCCGCATCGCCGAGGCGAAGGACGCGTCCCCCGGGGAGTTGGCCGATGCGGCCGAGGCGGTGCGCCGGTACTTCACGCTGGCGTTGCCCCTCCACGTCGAAGACGAGGAGCGCTCCATCCTGCCGCGGCTGCGTGGCCGGGCCACGGAGATCGATGGCGCGCTGGCCGCCATGGTCGCCGAACACCAGGAGCACCAGCGGCCGCTCGCCGAACTGGTGGCGACCTGCGCCACGCTCTCGGTCACCCCGACCCGTCACGGCGATCTCTCGCCGGCGTTGCTGGCCACGGTGACCTGGCTGGAGAAGGACTTCCAGTCCCACCTCGGCGCCGAGGAGGCGGTGGTCATTCCGGGAATGCGTCGATGGCTCTCGACACAGGACGACGCCGCCATCGTGGCCGAGATCCGGGGGCGCCGTGGCTCACCCGCCATGCCCGAGGGACTCCGGTGAGAGCCACCGGAATCTCCAGGGAGTGAGGAGCAACCATGCCGCTGTCGCTCGATGAGATTGTCCCCGCCGGCGGCTGGCGGGGCCTTCGAAGCGGGTACTAGTGCTTGGCGTGCGGGGAGGCCGGAGCCGGCTCGCCGTGCCCGTGCTGCTCGGCCGACGGCTTCGCGTGGGCACCGGCGCCGGCGTTGGCCGCCTGGTAGACGCCGTCGACCCAGTGGACGTACGGGACGTAGGCCTCCACCCACTCGCGCCCCTCCGCCACGTCCTCGCCGGGCGGCGTGCGGGCGGCGAGGCGGGCGTAACGCTGGCCGAGCCCGTGCTTGACCGTCTCGACGAGGAGCTTCTCCACCTCCTCGGGGGACCGCTTGCCGATGGACCGGTCGGCGGCCGCGATGGCCGGGCCGAAGTCCTGCCCGGCCGGCCGGAGGCCGGTGAAGGGCGCCCCCTCGCCGGCGCGGTGCACCCGGACCAGGGTCTCGAAGAAGAGCCGGTCGGCCAGCTCCCGGGCCTCAGGGCCGAGCTTGCGGACGGCACGGGCGCGGGCGAACACGGCCTTGATCTCCGGCTCGTCCCCGGCGCGGACCCAGGCGAGGACAGGGTTCAGCTTCCCGGTCTCGAGGGCCGTGCGCGCGGAGGTGACCACCGGCCCGTCGAGGGCGTCACAGTGGGCCAGCGCGCTCATCGGCGCGGCGAGGATGGTGAGGGCGACGAGCAATGCGATTCGTTTCGACATGGAGTGCACCCTTGCTGATTGAGTCCTGCTGGTTGAACTTCGAAGAGGTCAACAACTCGAAGCGGTCCCTATTTCAGCGACATTTCAGCGCACCAGAATCCCGTGCCGGTCGGTCTCCTCAATGGCGCTCGCCGGTAGGGCGGACGGGCCTCGGACCCGACCCGGGGCGGGCGGCGCGGCGGCCACGGTACAGGTGGTGCGCCATGGCCTACCTCACCAGCCGCCGGATCAGGCCGTCCAGGTCCCTGGGCGCGAGCCCGCAGTCGGCGAGCACCTGCCCCCAGGACGTCTTCCCGGCCCGGACCTGGACCACCAGCGGCGCAGTCGGCGCAGAGAGGTGAACCGCCAGGGCCGAGGCCAGGATCCGCTCCTCGGGTGTGGCCCCGGCGTCGCGCAGCGACCTCACCGTGGCGGGTGCGACGCGCAGGCGGGACATGAGTACGTCGTCGACCGCCAGCGCCGCCAGGGCCCGGCCGTCGGCGCCCCCGGCCAGCGCCGCCGTGAAGGGAGTGTCGAGGCCGGCCAGGCCGTCGAGCGCCCTGTCCCAACTGCCCCGACCTTCTCGTAGGGCGAGGAGCGCCGCCGCCGGCCGGCCGGTGCGGGCTCCGGCATGGTGGGCCACCCACAGGTCCTCGGCCGCCGTCCCGGTCATCACCGCGCTCACCAGCGAGCGCTTGTCGACGCCGAAGGCGGCGGAGAGCAAGGAACTGCGCGTGGTGGCGAGGATGTAGGGGTCGGCCGCTGCCGGCCGTGCCGGGTCGAAGGTCCGGTCCTGGTAGCAGTGGCAGGCGACGGTCGGGGCGGCCAGCGACGCGCCCGGGACTGTCGCGGCGACCGCCGCGGCGAGCAAGAAGGCGGAGGTCCGGGGCATGGCGAAGAGGAGGCGCGCGCAGGCCACCTGCCTACCCCTCGCGCGTGAAGGTGGTCAGGAACTCGTCGGGCCCGACCTGGACCGTCGTCGCGCTCGCGCCCAGTGCGCCGGTCTTCTCCAGCAGGTGGCCTGGCAGGTGCGGCGTGACCAGCTCGTAGGCCTCGCCCGGGCCGAGCGTGGAGAGATCCCGGAGCACCTGCTCCACCGGGTGGATGCCGGCGGCCTTGAGCGGCCGGGCGTCGAGCCGCTTCACCACCCGCGGCCCGCTCACGCTGGCCTCTGCTGGCGCACCATGGTGAGGAGCATCTTGAACCGGGCCTGCGCCCTGACCGCGTGCGGGACGTTGGCCGGCATGAGCACCGTCTCGCCGGTGCGCGCCACCACCGACCGACCACCGATCACCAGCTCCACCTCGCCGTCGAGCACCTCGACGAGCGCGTCGAACGGGGCGGTGTGCTCGGAGAGTTCCTGACCAGCATCGAAGGAGAAGAGCGTCACCGAGCCGCCGGTCGCCTTGGCGAGCACGCGGCTCACCACCGCCCCCGGCGCGTAGTCGAGGAGCCCCGAGAGCCGCACAGGCTGGGCCGGGGGCAGCGCCGCGGGGTCGACCACGTTCAAGCCGCGCAAGGTCATGTGACACGATCCTTTCAGGTGCTCGAGAGAGCCACGGTTCGAGGCCGTCAGCCTCGTCGAGGAAGGGAGCAAGATCCCGGCCTGCTGGAACGGGCCGTGGTTTCAATGGCGCCGGGGCAATCGCGCCATCGTCCCACCTGAATATGGGTGAAGCGCCACCTTCTGGCAGGTGTAGTCGGCCGCCGCCGCGCCGACCTGGCGCTAGCCCGCCGCGCCGGCCTTCTCCTCGAGCTCCTTGACCCTGAGCTTCAAGGCCTTGTCGCGCTGGAACCGCTCGGTCACGTCGCGGAAGACCGCCACCACCCACTCGATGCGACCGGCGCCGTCCTTGAGGAGCTGGATGGAGAACTCCACCGAGAGCTGGCGGCCGTCCTTGTGGAGCGCCGGCACCGCGAGCAGCTGCCCGCCGCCATAGCGGGTCACGCCGCTCTCCATGACGTGGCCCCAGCCGTCCCAGTGCCGGCCTCGCAGCCGCTCCGGGACGATGAGATCCATGGAGGCGCCCATGGCCTCGGCCGCGGTGAAGCCGAAGATCCGCTCGGCGGCCCCGTTCCAGCCCCGGATCTCGCCCTTGCGGTCGGAGACCAGCACGGCGTCGGGAGAGCCCTCGAGGATTCGGCGGAGGAGATCGTCGGGGAGGCCGGTCATGCCCTGATGATCCCGCCGCGCCACGCATTTCGCAAGCGGGGCAGGTCAGCGCAGGGCCGCCGCCGATGGGACCTACCGGGTCGAGCCGGAGTAGCGAGCCCGGCCCCGGCTCCTCTCAGCGCCGGTCGCCTCGCGGCTCCACGATCCCCGTCCCCTCGAGGCGCAGGGCGTCTCCCTCGATCCGCCCCAGCAGCCGGAGCAGGCCGTCGAGCAGCGTGACCGGATGCGGCGGGCAGCCGGGGATCCAGAGGTCGACCGGGACGCCGGGGAGGACACCCTCGAGGCCGTCCGCGCAGACCGGGCTCCCGGCCAGCGGCCCGCCCGAGCAGGCGCAGGCCCCCACCGCGATGAGCAGCTTGGGCGCCGGCGTGGCCTCCCAGGTCGCCTTCAGCGCCTCACGCATGTTCTCGGTGACCGGACCGGTGACCACCAGGCCGTCGGCGTGGCGGGGCGAGGCCACGAACTGGATGCCGAAGCGAGAGAGGTCGAACTGGATGTTGCCGGCGGCGTTGAGCTCGGCCTCGCACCCGTTGCAGCCGCCCGCCGAGACCTGGCGGAGCTTGAGCGAGCGGCCGAAGAGCCGCTTCATCTTCGCGTCGAGCGCGGCGACCCGCTGGGGGACGTCGCCGCGGACCACCAGCTCCTGGCGGCTCCGCGCCGCGAGCCGGTAGTCGCGCGTGAAGGCGATGGCCTGGCCGGGGCAGGCATCCTCGCAGAGCCCGCAGAAGGTGCAGGCGCCGGTGTCGAGGGCCAGCGTCTTCGACGCCGCGCCGGTGATCGCCTCGGTCGGGCAGACCGCCTCGCAGCGGTCGCAGCCGTCGCCGCAGCGCTCCGGGTGGAGGGCCGGCCGCGCCCGGAAGCGCTCGGGGAAGCGGGCCGGACCGTCCGGCCAGGCGATGGTCTGGCGCCCCAGGTGGAGGCGGGTACGCAGGAGTCCCTTCACAGGTCGTGTCCGCAATAGGAGAGGTTGAAGCTCTTGTTGAAGAGCGGGAAATCGGAGATCTGCTCGCCGCGCAGCACCTGGGCCAGCCCCATCCAGTTCTGGAAGGAGGCGTCCACCACCTTGTAGCGGGCGAACCGCCCGGCCTCGTCGGTGGCCACGGCATGGCAGAGCTGTCCGCGCCAGCCCTCGACCAGCGAGACCACCACCTGCCGCGGCGCCAGCGCCGGAAGCTCGACCCGCACCGGGCCGGAGGGGAGCGCCCGCAGCCAGCCGTCCACGAGGCGGGACGAGGTGCGCGCCTCCTCGAGCCGCACCCAGGCCCGCGCGAAGACGTCACCGCTCGAGGCGGTGACCGCCGGCACCGCCGCCCTCGCCCAGGGCGCGAAGGGGTGGCTGCGCCGGACGTCGACCAGCAGACCTGAGGCCCGCGCCGCGGGACCGACCATCCCGAGCCCTGCGGCGGTCTCCTGCGCGAGCAGGCCGGTCCCGTCGGTCCTGGTGCGGACCGAGGGCGACTCGAAGAAGAGTCCGGCCGCCTCCTCCACCTTCTCGAAGGCGAGGGACAGCCGCTCGGCGAGGCGGGCCGCGTCACCAGCCGCCAGGTCGAAGCGGACGCCCCCCGGCACCACCAGGCCGCGGCCGAAGCGGTTGCCGCAGAGCTCCGCCAGCGCGTTCAGGTAGTCGGCCCGCAGCGCCCCGCAGTAGCTGGCGGTCGGAAGGTAGCCGACGTCGCCAGCCAGCGCGCCGAGATCGCCGACGTGATTGGCGAGCCGCTCCAGCTCCAGCGCCACGCCCCGCAGCGCGGCCGCCCGCGGCGGCGCCGGCA
>JANYBC010000216.1 GCA_025360965.1 Anaeromyxobacter sp.
CGTCGGCGTCGGCGGCGGCGCCGGGGTCGTGGCTGGCCGAGAGCTGCCCGGCGGCCACGCTCTCCTGGACCAGCCGGTCCAGGTCGGGCTCGATCCCGCCGATGGGCGAGCGCCCCTGGTTGATGGCCGCCACCTTCCAGCCGGAGGTGGGGGAGTCGCGCTGGATGACGGTCACGGTGGCCGGCGTGGTGGTGCCCTCGCAGATGCGGGCGTGGGCCAGCATGGCGGCCATGGGCATGCCGACGATGCCGGGCCCGACCACCGCGATCTTGCGGACGGACCAGGACGTGACGGTGTCGTTCACCAGGGTCAAGGGCATGGCTGCTGCGCTCCGGGGGCTGGGGTTCAGGTGCGATCGATGAAGGTGCGGTACCAGAGCTCGAGGTTGAGGAGGCCCCACAGGCCTCGGCCGAAGGCCCCCTCGGTGGCCATGAGCTTCTCGACCTGAGCGACGTCGAAGAGGCCGCGCTCCCGGCAGCGCTGCGAGAGCAGCGTGTCGGCGAAGAAGTCGCGGGCCCGGCCCCGGGCCCAGAGGTGCACCGGCACCGGGAAGCCCATCTTGTCCTTGCGGTCGAGCACCGCGTCGGGGAGGACCCCGGCGATGGCCCGCTTGAGGATGTACTTGAGCTCGCCGCCGCGGAACTTCATGCCGGCCGGCATGCTCGCCACCAGGTCGGTCAGCCGGTGGTCCAGCAGGGGGACCCGCGACTCGAGCGAGGAGGCCATGGTGACCCGGTCCTCGACGTGCAGCAGGGCCGGCAGGTTGGCCACCAGGTCGTAGTGGGTCATCTTGTTGTAGTAGGAGAGCGTGTGCGGGTGGTTGAAGACCTCGCCGAAGCGCTCGAACATCTCCTCGCCGTGGCAGCCGGCCCGGAAGGCGGGCGAGAGCAGCGAGAGGCTGCCGCCGCTCCGGTCGACCAGGCGGAAGTAGCGCCGGTCCATCTCCTCGAAGAGGCCGCTCTGCCAGAACTGGCGCATCATCGGCACGTACTGCTTGAGCGCCGCCAGGTTGGGGAGGATGGAGCTGAAGGAGACGATGTGCTCCCCCTCCTCGTTGGAGTCGTAGATGGCCCCCTTGATGGCCTGCTCGAAGTAGGCCACCAGGTAGCGGACGTAGCCGCCGAAGATCTCGTCGCCGCCCTGGCCGCCCAGCACCACCTTCACGTGCCGGGCCGCCTCACGCGACACCATGTACTGCGGGAAGAGGCCGGGCCCGGCCACCGGCTCGTCCATGTGCCAGGTGAGCCTGGGCAGGAGGTCGATGAAGTCGGTCTCGGTCGGCGTGACCAGGTGCATCTGCGCGCCGGCGGCCTCGGCCACCATGCGGGCGTAGCCCGACTCGTCGAACTCGGGCCCCTCGTCGAAGCGCCCGGTGAAGGTCTGGAAGCGGCCCGGCGCCAGGCGGGCCGCCAGCGTCGTCACCAGGCTGGAGTCCATGCCGCCCGAGAGGTAGGCGCCCACCGGGACGTCGGAGCGCATCTGCAGCCGCACCGCGTCCTCGAGCAGGAAGCGGATGCGCTCGGTGAAGTAGCGCTCGCTGTGATCGGTGTCGACCTGGAAGCTCGGCTCCCAGTACCGCACCGACCGGGTGGCGCCGCCGGCCAGGTCGATGACCCGGTACTCGCCCGGGAGGAGGCGGCTGACGCCGCGGAACATGGTCTGGGTGCCCTGCACGTACTGGAAGGTGAGGTACTGGCGGACCCCGTCGAGGTCGGCCTCGGCCCGGACCGCCGGGTCGACCAGCAGCGCCTTGATCTCGGAGGCGAAGAGCACCCGCTCGGCGGTGGCGTGCAGGTAGAGCGGCTTCACCCCGAAGTGGTCCCGCGCCAGCAGCACCTGGCGCCGCGCCCGGTCGTAGAGGGCGAAGGCGAACATCCCGTTCAGCCGGGAGACGCACTCCGGCCCGTACTCCTCGTAGAGCTGGAGGATCACCTCGGTGTCCGAGGTGGTGCGGAACTGGCGCCCCCTGGCCTGCAGCTCCTCGCGCAGCTCGAGGTAGTTGTAGATCTCGCCGTTGAAGGTGATGACCGCCCGCTCGGTGGCCATGGGCTGGTGGCCGGTGGCGAGGTCGATGATGGAGAGGCGGCGGTGGGCCAGCGCCACCGGCCCCTCGGCGAAGCTCCCGGCGTCGTCTGGACCGCGGTGCTTCAGGACCTCGCCCATCCGCTCGGCCAGCTCCGGCCCGCTGACCAGGCCGTCGAGCCGCAGCACCCCCGCGATCCCGCACATGTCAGCCTCCCCCGCTCCCCGGCGTCCGCAGAGCCGGGTCGGCCAGGATCAGGTCGAGGCAGGCCGGGTTGCGCAGCGCCGCCCGGTTGCGGACCGGGCGGCCCGAGAGGGCGTCCTGCAGGGCGGCCTCCGAGCGCTTGCCGCTGAAGGTGGTGGGCAGCTCCTCGACCTGGAGCAGCACCGCCGGGACGTGGGTCGAGGAGGCCCGCTGCTTCAGCTCCTTCTTGACCCGCATGGCCAGGGCGCGATCGAGCTTCAGGCCCGGCTTCAGCACCAGCAGCAGCACCAGGCGCCGCCCGCCCGGCTCCAGCGGGGCCTCCTGGTCGGCGGCCATGGCGAAGGCCACCTCGGGGACGGCGTCGGCCAGGACGCCGTAGAGCTCGCCCGGGCCGATGCGGATCCCGCGGATGTTGAGGATGCCGTCGCAGCGCCCCAGGATGCGGGCCGCGCCGCTGGGCAGCAGCTCCACCAGGTCACCGTGGGTCCAGAGCCCGTCGTGCTGGGCGAAGTAGGCGCCGTGGAAGCGGGCGCCGTCGGGATCGCCGAAGAGCCCCACCGGCCTGGAGGGGAACGGGCCGGCGCAGACCAGCTCGCCCCGCCCCTCCCGCAGCAGCCCCTCGGGCGTCCAGGCCCGGACGTCGAGCCCGAGCCCGAGGCAGGTGCTCTGGCCGGCGTGGACCTCGCCCCAGGGCTGGCCCTGCACGAAGCAGCCGACGATGTCGGTGCCGCCCGAGATCGACTGCAGGGGCGCGTCGGCGAGGTGCTCCCTGGCCCAGCGGTGCAGGTGCGGATAGAGCACCGAGCCGGTCGAGTAGAGCTCGCGGAGGGAGGAGAGGGCGCCGGGCCGCGGCGTCACGCCGGCGTCGCTGAGGTACTGCAGGTAGGCCGGGCTGGTGCCGAAGGCGGTGACCCGCTCCCGGGCCAGCACCTCGAGCAGCGCATCGGGCTCGGGATAGGAGACCGAGCCGTCGTAGGTGACCAGGCAGCTCCCCGCCGCCAGCACCGTCACCATCCAGTTCCACATCATCCAGCCGGTCGAGGTCTGGAAGAGCAGCCGGTCGGCGGGGCCGAGGTCGCAGTGGAGGCGCAGCTCCTTGACGTGCTCCAGGAGCGTGCCGCCGTGGCCGTGGACGATGCACTTGGGGGCGCCGGTGGTGCCGGAGGAGAAGAGGATGAAGAGCGGCTGGTCGAAGGGGAAGCGGAGCCAGGGCCCGCCCGGCTCGGCGGCCGGGAGCCGCGCGCCCTCGGCCTCGAGCGCCTCGAGC
>JANYBC010000229.1 GCA_025360965.1 Anaeromyxobacter sp.
AGGATCGACTCGTCGAGCTCCTCCTGGGTCATGCGGGGCATCGAGATCTTCTTGATGATCACCGAGTGGCCGCGGACGCCGATGGCCACCTCGCGGGTCTTGACCTTCTGCTGGGCGAGCAGCTCCTGGATGGCCTGGACGATGGCGGCCGAGTTCATCAGGCTGCCGTCGACGATGGCCTCGGGCGGCAGCGGCGCGGTGCCGTAGGCCACCAGCGAGTAGCCGCCCTTCTTCTCCTTGAGCTGGACCAGCTTGACACCCGATGACCCGATGTCGAGCCCGACCGCGAGCTTGCTCCTGCTCATGGCGTGCGCCCCCCCTTCCGCGCGCCGCCGAACACCTTGGCGCGGTCCGACGGCGTCATGCCGAGCGCCAGGATGATCTTGCGCTTGGTGTCGACCCGGCACTCCTGCCCCGCCTCGACGCGAGCCACGGTGAGCGGAGAGACGCCGGCCTTGCGCGCCAGCTCCGCCTTGGTGAGGAGCTGATCCTCACGCAGGCGCTGCAGGTTGTTGGCCGGACGGCGCCTGGACTCTGCGCGGACGGCGTTCTTCGGCTGTTGAGGAGCCATGCGATCGGCACGCTACGCCATCGCTCCGGATCGGATCAAGAAAGCGACCAGCCCCGATATCACCTGCTTTGGACTACCGAAGCATCCCTGAGGTGAAGTGATGCCTCATTATAGGTCGCTGGATGAACAGGAGAGCGAGGCGGGCTCAGCCCAGCCCGTACTCCTTTATCTTGTAGAGCAGCGCCCGGTAGGAGAGGTCGAGCAGCTCGGCGGCGCGGGTCCGGTTCCCGGCGGTCTGCCGGAGGGCCTCGCGGATCAGCCGCTCCTCCAGGGCCCGCGTGCCCCGCTTCACCGAGAGGTCGTCGCCGGCCGGCGGCGGGTCGCGGTCCGCGGCCGAGCGTGGGGCGCGCACCGCGTCGGGCAGGTCCTCCTCGCGGATGACTGGACCATCCGCCAGCACCACGGCCCGCTCCACGGCGTGCATCAGCTCGCGGACGTTGCCGGGCCACCGGTGGGCGCGCAGCCTCTCCAGCGCTTCAGGCGAGAAGTCGAGACCCCGGACCTCGGGTCGGAGCGGCGCGAAGCGGGACAGGAAGCTGCGGGCCAGCGGCTCGATATCCTCGAGGCGCTCGCGCAGCGCCGGAAGCCGGATCCCGACCACCGCCAGCCGCCAGTAGAGATCCTCGCGAAACTGGCCGCCCGCCACCGCCGTCGCCAGGTCGCGCGCCGAGGCGGCCACCACCCGCACGTCGACCTTGACCGCGCGGTTGTCTCCGACCGGCCGCACCTCCTCCTCCTGGAGGAAGCGGAGCAGCTTCACCTGCAGAGGCAGCGGGAGCTCGCCGATCTCGTCGAGGAAGAGCGTGCCGCCGTCGGCCTCGACCGCCAGCCCCTTCTTGGCCCGCACCGCGTCGGTGAAGGCGCCGCGGGCGTGGCCGAAGAGCTCGGTCTCGAGCAACTCACCCGGGATGGCGCCGCAGTTGACGGCCACGAACGGCATGGCGGCGCGCGGCGACCCCTCGTGGAGGGCCCGGGCCACCAGCTCCTTGCCGGTGCCCGACTCGCCGTGGATGAGGACGGTGGTCTTCTGCGGCGCCACCTTGGCCACCTGGCGCAGCACCGACTGCATGGGCTCGGAGGCGCCGACGATGGCGTCGGAGGGGAAGCCGGCCCGCAGCTCGGTGCGCAGGCGCCGATTCTCGCGGGTCAGGCGCTCGCGCTCCTCGGCCTTGCGCAGACAGAGCAGCACCTCGTCGGGCTTGAAGGGCTTGGGCAGGAAGTCGTAGGCGCCGGCCTTCATGGCCTCGATGGCGTCGTCGTGGGAGCCGTAGGCGCTCATGACGATGACCGTGGCGCCCGGCTGGCGGTCCTGGATGGCGCGGGTGAGCGCGATGCCGTCCCCACCCGGCATCCGCACGTCGGTGAGCACCACGTCGAAGTCGCGCGCGGCCAGCTCCTCCAGGGCGGCGGCGGCCCCGCCCACGGCGCGCACCTGGTAGCCGCGATCGGCGAGGATCACGGTGAGCAGGTGGCGCATCGAGGCCTCGTCGTCGACGACCAGCACGTTCTGGAGCACGGGCCGAGTCTAGCGCGTGTCCACCGGCGCGGCGATGGACCCGCCCCGGCGGACCGTGGACTCCCCGATCTCGAGGGGCTGGGAAGGGCCGTCCCCCACCCGGAGCCGCCCCGTCGCGGTCCGGATGGTCCGCGTCGCCAGGTCGGTGGGGAGCGGCACCCGCATCCGCCAGCGTCCGTCGGGACCGGCCTCCGCCCAGGCGCGCCAGGTGTGCGGCCGCCCGTGCTCGCTGAGCGGGATCTCCAGCACGACACGGGAGCCGGGCGGCGCCCGCCCGTCCACCTCGGCCCCGGCCACCACCTCGTAGAGCCAGATCACAGGCAGCGGCGACTTCAGGCCGCCCACGGTCCGGCTGGCGGCGAAGATCGGCATGAGCCGGCCGAAGTGACGGACCCCGAGCGCCGGCACGCCGGAGCCGCCGATGAGGAGCGGCGCCGAGGGCGTGCCTCGCAGCCAGCGTGGATCGAACTCGCCGGCGGCGAAGGGGATGAGGGCGTCGGCGCTGCGCACCCGCCCGAAGAGGTTGGCGGCGCCGGCCGCCACCCACCCCACCCGCCGTCCCGCCAGCCACGGCAGCAGCTCCTCCTCGCCGACCTCGTAGGCCTTGACCGTCTCCCGGTAGGCGGCCGGATCCGGATAGGGGCCGAAGCCGGTCACCACCACCGGCCGGCCGGCCAGCACCAGCACCTCGTTGGCCATGTCCCAGGGGGTCATCACCCCCGGGTTCGGGCCGGCCGGCCGCCCGCGCAGCTCACGCGCCACCTCGACCATGCCGTTGGGGATCGGGTCCTGGACGGTGCCCAGCGCGGCACGGACGGTCGGGTCGAACAGGGCCAGGGACGCCACCAGGGGGGCCAGCGGCGCCAACCGGCCCGCCGGGCGGAGCCGCGCCGTGACCCACGCCAGGGCCAGCCCGGCCGCGACGGCGAGGAGCGGTGTGAAGACCCGCCCGAAGCGCATCTGCA
>JANYBC010000010.1 GCA_025360965.1 Anaeromyxobacter sp.
CGGATCCGGATCGAGCTGCTGCTCCCCGAGACCGAGGCGCTGGCGCCGGCCAGCACCAGCTCGAGCGCGTCGACCACCGCGGCGCCGTCGCGCGGCCTGTCGACCGGGTCCTTGGACAGCATCCGGGCCACCAGGGCGCCCAGCCCGGGCCACTCCGGGACCTCGACCGACGGGGCCGGCCGGGAGCTGGAGGAGGCCCGGCCCGCGTCGTCGGGGAAGGGGAGCTGGCCGGTGAGGAGTCGGTAGAGCAGGACGCCGAGCGCAAAGACGTCGGTGCGCTCGTCTTCCGGCGCGTCGCGCCACTGCTCGGGGGCCACGTAGCCGGGGGAGCCGCCGTCGAGCCGCGCCCTGCCGAAGGTGTGGGCCACGCCCAGATCGAGGACCTTGACCGCGCCGTCGTTGCAGAGGAAGACCCGGTCCGGTGTCAGGTCATGGTGGGCCACGCCGCGCGCATGAGCCCCCGACAGCGCGCGGGCCACCGAGAGCGCGATGCGCACCGCCTCGGCCGGGGCGGCTGGCTCCTGGGTCATCCGGGCAGAGAGCCGGGCTCCTTCCAGCAGCTCGTACACCAGGTAGGGTCCCTCGGCGCAGCGGCCGGCGTCGAAGAGGGCCGCCAGGTTGGGGTGGGAGAGATCGGCGATGGTCTCGGCCTCGTGGCGGGTTCGCTGGTCTGAGCCCGAGGTGGTCGGGCTGGCCCGCAGCACCTTGAAGGCGACGCGCCGGTCCAGCAGGCCGTCCTCGGCCTCGAAGAGCACGCTGTACGGTTCCCTGGAGAGCTCCGTCAGCAGGGTGAAGCGGCCGACGGTGCGCCCCGGGACCAGGCCTGCAGCCCAGGCCGCGCCTCCCTCGGCGGGGGGGGCCCTCGCGAGATCGTCCAGGACGGCCGAGAGGATCCCCGGCTTGGGCGTGGCGTGGGTGCTCACGGCGCTCCACCATTGCCACGGGACGGCACGACGCGGCAAGCGGCCTCCTTGCCGGGTGACCGTCCGCGTGCCACCATCCCGCCACCTTCACCTTTCAACCTGGAACCCGAGGTCCCGACATGGCGGACACGAAGCTGACGGTCGGCGGCTGGATGACGCCGCACCCCATCACCATCGAGGAGGACGCCTCGGTGATCGAGGCCATCCACCTGCTCAAGGAGAAGTCGATCCGGCGGCTCCCGGTCATGAAGAAGGGGAAGCTGGTCGGCCTGGTGACCGAGCGGATGCTGGCGGCCTACACGCCGGGCAAGGCCACCTCGCTCGATCAGTGGGAGCTGCACGGCCTGCTCGACAAGACCAAGGTGAGGGCGGCCATGAACGCCGAGCCCTACACGGTCCACCCCGAGACCCTTCTGGCCGAGGCCACCCAGCTGCTCCACGACAAGAAGCTCAACGGCGTGCTGGTGGTCGACGACCACGACCAGCTGGCGGGCATCTTCACGACCACCAACGTCTTCGAGGCGTTGATCCACTTCGCGGGGGCGGCGGCGGGGCGCTGACATCGGGGCTCCGGGCTACTTCCAGACCCTGCGGTCATCCATCTTCTTGCTCCCCTCGGGGAGCGCGCCGCGGGCCAGCAGCCTGACCTCGCCCCGCACCTTGAGCTCCTCGCGCAGCGCCGCGCCCAGGGTGTCCGCCAGCGCCGCCTCGCCGGGCCGGTCCACCTCGATCTCGTAGGTGAGCTGGTCGAGGTGCTGGTCGCGGGTCACCACGGCGCGGAAGCGGCCGGTCTCGGGGAAGCGCTTGAGCACCGCCTCCACCTGTCCGCCGCGCACGAACATCCCCTTCACCTTGACGGCGTCGCCGACCCGGCCGACCAGCCCGGCCAGCTTGGGCGCCACCCGCCCGCAAGCGCAGCGTCCGGCCGGGGCCAGCGCCCCGATGTCGCCGGTGGCGAAGCGCAGCAGCGGGTAGGCCTCGTCGAAGATGGTGGCCACCAGCTCGCCGGGCTGGCCCGGGGCGGCCGGCTGCCCGGTCTCGAGGTCGAGCACCTCGACGAGGGTGTCGGGGTGGAGGTGCCAGCCGCCCAGCGCCGCGCACTCGTAGGCGAGGCAGCCGAGGTCGGCGGTGCCGTAGCCCTGCCGGCAGCGGACGCCGAAGGCCTCGATGTCGGCGCGCAGGCTCTCCGGGAGCATCTCGGCGATGACGAAGGCCACCTCGAGCGAGAGCAGGGTGCCGGTCTCGCGGGCCCGGGTGAGGAGCTGGAAGAGGAAGCTGGGGGTGCCGGTGTAGGCGGTGGCCTTGAGGTGGGAGGCGGCCCTGAGCTGCAGCTCGGTCTGGCCGGTGCCGCCCGGGATGACGGCGCAGCCGAGGGCCCGGGCTCCCGCGTCGAGCATGAAGCCGAGCGGCGTCAGGTGGTAGCTGCCCGAGTTGAGCACCACGTCACCGCGCACGTACCCGGCCGCGGCCATGGCGTGCCTGAAGCGCCAGAAGTCGCCGTCGTGACCCTGCGGATCGTAGATGGGGCCGGGCGACATGAAGAGCCGCGCCAGGGCGCCGGGCTCCAGCGTGGCCAGGCCGCCGAAGGGCGGCTCCTCGGCCTGCATGGCCGGCAGCGAGTCCTTGCGGGTGATGGGGATGCGGGCCAGGGCCTCGAGGCCGACGACGTCGGCGGGCACCAGGCCGGCCTGCTCCAGGGTGCGACGCGCCCGGGGCGCGGCCTTCCAGGCCCGGGCCACCGTGGCCGAGAGCTGCGCGCCGAGGTGAGCCCGCCAGGCCTCCTCGGAGAGGCACTCCAGGGCCGGGTCGTGGATCGAACCGGGACGCAGCGTCGCCATGAAGCAGCTCCTTCCGTACGGCCGGTCAGCTCAGCCAGCGCTTGCGGCGCTTGTAGAACTTCAGGTTCTTGTAGCTCTTGCCGGCCCCGCCACCCATGTAGAACTCCTTGACGTCCTCGTTGGAGCGCAGCTTCTCGGCGTCTCCCTCGAGCACGATGCGGCCGTTCTCCATGACGTAGCCGTGGTGGGCGATGGAGAGGGCCAGGTTGGCGTTCTGCTCCACCAGCAGGAAGGTGGTCTTCTCCTCGTCGTTGATGCGCTTGACGATTCCGAAGATCTCCTTCACCAGCAGCGGCGCCAGCCCCAGGCTCGGCTCGTCGAGCAGGATCAGCTTGGGGCGCGCCATCAGGGCTCGGCTGATGGCCAGCATCTGCTGCTCGCCGCCGGAGAGGTAGCCGGCCAGCCGCTTGCGGCGCTCGTGGAGCCGCGGAAAGTAGGTGTAGACCATCTCGGTGTCGCGCCTCAGGCCGGCCCGGTCGTTGCGGGTGTAGCCGCCCATGACGATGTTCTCTTCTACGGTCAGGTCCTCGAAGACGCGGCGCCCCTCCATGACCTGGAAGATGCCGCGCCGGACGATCTGCTCGGGGGCCACGCCGTCGATGCGCTGGCCCTGGAATTCGATGGTGCCGTCGGTGACCTCGCCCTCCTCGGTGTGGAGCAGGCCGGAGATGGCCTTCAAGGTGGTGCTCTTGCCGGCGCCGTTGGAGCCGAGCAGGGCCACGATCTTCCCCTCCGGGACGTGGAGGGAGAGCCCCTTCAGGACCAGGATGACGTCGTCGTAGATGACCTCGACGTTCTTCAGGTGGAGCATGCGGGCTCGTTGCGGCGGAAAGGGAGGGGCGAGCCGAAGGCGGCCCGCCCCTCCGGGTTCACGACGTGACTAGAGGCCCAGCCACTCGGCCTTGCGGGGGAAGGTGTAGTCCTTCACCTTGACCAGCTTGCCGTCCTTGACGGTGAAGACGGCGCAGGTGGTGGAGGGGCGGTGGTCGGTGCCGGTCCAGGTGACCGGGCTGGTGAGGCCGCCGAGGTCGAAGTCCTTGAAGGTCTCGAGCGCCGCCTTGACGCCCTCGCCGGTCAGCTTGCCGGCCTTGTCGGCCCGCTTGAGCGCCTCGACCCAGACGGTGGCCGAGGCCCAGCCGCGTACGTACATGGCGTCGTGGGTGTCGGTCGGGTGGTTGGCCTTGTGGAAGTCCTCCAGCGCCTTCATGCCCGGCACCGCGGTGCCGTACGGGACGTGCGGCATGACGCCGGTGACGCCCTCGGCCGTCTCCTTGGCCACCAGCGGCAGCTGCTCGGAGAAGCCGTAGGGGTTGGAGCCCCACTTGGTGGCCAGGCCGAGCGCCTTGGCCCCCTTGAGCACCAGCGAGACGCCGGTGGTGGTGACGTTGATGTAGGCGTAGTCGGCCCCCTTCTGCTTCATGTTGAGGAGCTGGCTGTTGGCGTCCTGGAAGCCGGCCGGGAGAATCTCCTCGTCGACGATCTCGATGCCGTTCTCCTTGGCGAAGGCGCGGCCGGCCGGCATGGGGGCCTTGCCGTAGGCGTTGTCGCCGTAGAAGAGGGCCACCTTGGGGGCGCGGGTCTTGTCCTTCCAGTCCTCCTTGACCCAGCTGAGCCAGGAGCGGATCTGGTCGGAGTAGCTCGGGGCCACGAAGAAGTTGTAGGGGGTCTTGGCCGGGTCGGTCAGGTCGCCGGCGAAGGAGCCGGAGAAGTAGGGGATCTTGTCCTCGTTGATGAAGTTCTTGAGCGCCAGCGTGTCGCCCGTTCCCCAGCCGTTGATGAGGACGACCTGCTCCTCCTTCATCCGCTTGTAGGCGGAGACGGCCTCGGGGATCTTGTACCCGTAGTCGACGTCGATGAGCTTGATCTTCTTGCCGTTGATGCCGCCAATGGAGTTGGTCAGGGCCACGTAGTCGCGAACACCCTGGGCGTAGGGCTTGCCCACGTCCGAGGTGATGCCGGTCAGGTCGAAGATGCCGCCGACCTTGACCTCCTGGGCCACCGCCTGCCCGGTGGCCAACACCGCCACCGCCATCGCCAGTCGCATCGCGTTTTTCATGAGGTGCATCGAGAAACCTCCTGTGGTCTGCGGGGGAGCTGCTGCTGCGGGCTGCGTCAATACGAGAAGGGGTAGAGCTTCCAGTAGTTCTTGATGGTGTGCCAGCGGGCCGCCATGCCGTCGGGCTCGAAGATCAGGAAGAGCACGATGGCCAGGCCGAAGACCCCCATCTTCACCGAGGCGAAGAGCGTGGTGAGCTCGGGGAAGGTGCTGGAGAGGGCGCTGGTGACCAGGCGCAGCAGCTCCGGCAGCATGGTGATGAAGACGGCGCCGAAGACCGAGCCGAGGATGCTGCCGAGTCCGCCGATGATGATCATGCCGAGCTGGTCGATGGCCAGGCTGATGGGGAAGTTCTCCGGGCTGATGATGCGGGCCTGGTAGGCCAGCAGCGAGCCGGCCACCCCCACGTAGAAGCTGGAGACGGCGAAGGAGAGCAGCTTGTAACGGAAGACGTTGACCCCCATGACCTCGGAGGAGATGTCCTGGTCGCGGATGGCCACGAAGGCCTTGCCGACCTTGGTGCGGAAAAGGTTGCGGGCGAAGAGCAGCAGGCTGGCCGCCACCGGCAGGGCCAGGAAGTAGAGCTGCCTGTCGTTGGCCAGCACCAGCGGTCCGGCCTTCGGCGAGGGGATGCTTATCCCGTTGACGCCGCCGGTCACCGACTCCCAGTGCGAGATGCCGAACTCGATGACGAAGTGCGCCGCCAGCGTGGCCACCGCCAGGTAGAGCCCCTTCAAGCGCAGCGAGGGGACGCCGAAGACCATCCCCACCAGCGCGGTGATCAGGCCGGCGGCCGGGATCACCAGCGGGAAGGGGAGGTTCCAGCGGCCGGCCAGGACGGCCGTGGCGTAGGCGCCCACCGCCAGGAAGGCGGCGTTGCCGAGCGAGATCTGGCCGGTGAAGCCGGTGAGGATGTTGAGGCCGACCGCGGCGATGACGGCGATGAGCACGCGCAGGGCGATGTCGAGCCAGAAGCCGCTGGCAAGCCAGGGCAGCGCCACCATGAGGGCGATGAAGGCGATCATCATTCGCCGGGCGAAGGCCGTCTCGAAGAGGGCCATGTCCTCGGCGTATGTCTCCCTGAAGTCTCCGCAGCGCATGCGTCCCCTTTAGACCCGCTCGATCTTGACCTTGCCGAACAGCCCGTAGGGCTTGATCGACAGGATGGCCACCAGCGCGATGAAGGGGGCCACCTCCTTGACGCCGCCGCCCAGCAGCGGGTCGAGGTAGCCGCCGGAGAGGTTCTCCAGCACGCCCATCACCAGGCCTCCGACGATGGCGCCCAGCACGCTGTCGAGCCCGCCCAGGATCACCACCGGGATGACCTTGAGGCCGAAGAGCGCGAAGGCGCCGTCGACGCCGCCGCGGATGCCGCCCAGCAGCACCCCGCCCACTGCCGAGACCACCGCGGCTATCGACCAGGCCAGGGCGAAGATGTGCTTCACCGAGATGCCCATGGAGAGGGCCACCTGCTGCGAGAAGGCGGTGGCGCGCATGGCGATGCCGGCGCGCGAGTACTTGAAGAAGACCGAGAAGAGCCCCAGCAGCACCAGGACGCTGGCCACGCTGTAGAGGTAGCCCTGCGAGACCGGCAGCGGGCCGATCATCACCGGCGTGGTGGGGAAGATCTCCGGGTAGGGGCGGGTGTCGGTGCCCCAGATCCCCTGCACCACCGCCTTCAGGACCGAGGAGAGCCCCAGCGTCAGCATGATCACCGAGATGACCGGCTCGCCGATCATGGGGCGCAGCAGCAGCCGCTCCATGAGCACGCCCAGCAGGGCCGAGAAGCAGAGGGTGATGGCGAAGGCGGCCAGGAAGGGGACCTTGTGGGTGCCGACGATGGCCACGCAGACGTAGGCGCCCAGCATGAGGAACTCGCCCTGGGCGAAGTTCAGGATCGACGAAGACTTGTAGATGATGACGAAGCCGAGACCGACCAGGGCGTAGATCGACCCGATCACCAGGCCGCTGATGAGGAGCTGGAGGAAGAACTCCACGGGGTCAGGCCGCCTTTCCCATGGTGAGCTTGCGAACCAGCAAGGTGGTGCGGATGCGGGTGGTCTTGCCGTCCTGGAACTTGATGGTGGTGTCGATGGGGACCTCGAGGGCGTCGCCGTAGAGCGCCAGGATGACCTCCCGGTAGCGCTCCTCGACGAAGCCGCGCCGGACCTTGCGGGTGCGGGTCAGCTCCTCGTCGTCGGCGTCGAGCTCCTTGTAGAGCAGGACGAACTTGGCGATGCGGGCCGCGGCCGGGAGCTTCTGGTTGACCTGATCGACCTCGCGCTGCAGCAGATCGTAGACCTCGGGCTTGGCCGAGAGGTCGGTGTAGGTGGTGTAGGAGATGCGGTTCTTCTCGGCCCACTTCCCCACCACGCCCATGTCGATGCAGAGCATGGCGGTCAGGAAGGGCCGGTCGTGGCCGATGACCACCGCCTCCTTCACGTAGGGCGAGAACTTGAGCCGGTTCTCGATGAACTGCGGCGAGAACTGGGTGCCGTCAGCCAGCTTCATCACGTCCTTCAACCGGTCGATCACCACCAGCTGGCCGTCGGGCGCGAGGTAGCCGGCGTCGCCGGAGTGGAGCCAGCCGTCGACCACGGTCTTCGCGGTGGCCTCCTGGTTCTTGTAGTAGCCGAGGAAGACCGAGGGGCTCCTGGAGAGGATCTCGCCGGCCTCGGAGATCTTCACCTCGGTCCCGGGGATGGGCACGCCCACGGTGTCCGACTGGATGTCGTCGTCGCGGTGGATGCAGCTGATCCCGGAGATCTCGGTCTGGCCGTAGATCTGCTTGAGGCGCACGCCCATGGCGTGGAAGAAGCCGAAGACGTCGGGGCCGAGCGCGGCGCCGCCGGTGGAGGCGCTGCGGATGTAGGTGAAGCCGAGCCGGTCGCGCAGGGCGCGGAAGAGCCCCCAGTAGGCGAGCTGGTAGAGCACCTTGAGACCCAGCGGCACCGGCTTCCGGGCGAAGCGCAGGTCGGCCACCTTGCGGCCGATGGGCATGCAGAGGTTGAACATGAACCGCTTGAACGGCGAGGTGTCCATGATCTTCACCTGGACGGTGGAGGTCATCGACTCCCAGAAGCGCGGCGGAGCGAACATCACGTGCGGGCCGATCTCGCGGATGTTCTCGGAGGTGGTCTCGGTCTCCTCGGGGAAGTTGACGGTGAAGCCGATGGCCAGCGCCGAGGAGAGCGACATCATCTGCTCGCCGATCCAGGCCAGCGGCAGGAAGGAGACGAACTCGTCGGTGGGGCGCTTCTCGTCCACCGAGTGCAGGTTCATGGCCATGCCGAGCAGGTTGCTGAAGGAGAGCATGGCGCCCTTCGGGAAGCCGGTGGTCCCCGAGGTGTAGGAGATGATGGCGAGATCGCCGGCCGTTCCGCGGGCCACGTTGGCGGCCCAGAGCGCAGGCTGGGCGGCGGCCAGCTCGCGGCCCTTGGCCTCCACGTCGGTGAAGGAGATGAGCTTCTCGTGGTGGTACTTGCGCAGGCCGCGCGGGTCGGTGAAGACCACCCAGCGGACCTTGGGGAGCTTCTCGAGCAGGTCGAGGATCTTGTCGACCTGCTCCTGATCCTCGGCCACCACCACCGAGGCGTCGCAGTGGTCGATGACGAAGGCCACGTCGGCGAGGTTGGAGTCCTGGTAGAGGCCGACCGAGGCGGCGCCGCAGGCCTGCGCGGCGATCTCGCTCCAGACCCACTCCGGCCGGTTCTCGCCGATGATGGCGACGTTCTCGCCCGGCTTCAGCCCGAGCGCCACCAGCCCCAGCGAGAAGTCGCGGACGTGGTCGTGGTAGCCCCGCCAGGTGAAGGACTGCCAGATGCCGAACTCCTTCTCGCGCATCGACACCTTGTCCGGCATGGTGCGGGCGTTGCGGACCAGGAGCTTCGGGAAGGTGTCGTCCTGGCCGAGGCGGTCGAGAGAGCTCACGGTGGTCCCGTCGAAGGTCAGGCGGAGAGTTCAGCGGCTTCGGCGGGTTCACCGAGGTAGGCTTCCTGAACTTCCTTGCTGCGCTGGACCTCCTCGGGCGGGCCGTCGGCGATCTTCTCGCCGAAGTTGAGGACGGTGACGCTGTTGGAGAGGTCCATCACCACGCCCATGTCGTGCTCGATCATGACGATGGTGGTGCCCCGCTCCTCGGCGGTCTCGACCACGAAGCGGGCCATGTCCTCCTTCTCCTCGGCGTTCATCCCGGCCATGGGCTCGTCGAGGAGCAGCAGGCGCGGCGCCAGGGCCAGGGCGCGGGCCAGTTCGACCCGCTTCTGCAGCCCGTAGGCGAGGGTGCCGACCACGTGCTTGCGGATGTGCTGGATCTCGAGGAAGTCGATGATGTCCTCGCAGAGGGCGCGGTGCTCGATCTCCTCGCGCTGTCCGAAGCCCCAGTAGATCCCGCCGCCCATCACGCCGGTATGCTGGTGGACGTGGCGGCCGATCAGCAGGTTGTCGAGCACCGACATCCCCTTGAAGAGGGCGATGTTCTGGAAGGTGCGGGCGATGCCGAGCTTGGTGCGAGCCGACGGGGATCGCCGCGAGATGTCGATGCCGTCGAAGGTGATGGTGCCGTGCTGCGGCCGGTAGACGCCGGAGATGCAGTTGAGGAGGCTGGTCTTGCCCGCCCCGTTCGGGCCGATGATGGCGTGGATGGTCTTCGGCTCCACCTTGAAGCTCACGTCGGAGAGCGCGGCGACGCCTCGGAAGTGCAAGATGATGCCGCGAACGTCGAGGATGGACATCGAGGGGGGGTCCCGGGCCGGTCGGTTGAAACGGAAACTCACGATGGCAGAGCGCCACGGCCCCTCGCAAGCGTTTCGCGTAAAAACTGCATGACGCAGCGCGCAGGCGCAGCGCGTCATCGAATTCACCGGCAGTTATGAGGTCATGGACGACGCCTCGAGGTGTTACGCAGCGTCTGGCGCGGCGGCCGTCCGCCGGCTCCCCGCCACCCTGACGCCGACCAGGACCAGGCCGATCCCGGCCGCGTGGTAGGCGCGGAAGGACTCGCCGAGCAGCACCGCCGCCAGCACCGCGGCGAAGGCCGGGAGCAGGTGAAGGAACGCGCCGGAGCGGTCCGCGCCGAGTTCGGCCACCCCCTGGTTCCAGGCCACGTAGGCCACCACCGCCGCCAGCACGCCGACGTAGCCGAGGCTGGCCAGGGTCGGCCCGTCCCAGTTCACCCGGGCGCCGTGCCAGGCCTCCACCGCGTAGAAGGGGGTGATCCAGGAGAGGCCGATCACCACCAGCACGGTGAGCAGCGCCATGGGGTGGATCCCGGCCGGCCGGCGGGCCAGCAGCACCGTGTAGAAGGCCCAGGAGAGCACCGCAGCCAGCACCCAGGCGTCGCCGCGGTTGAAGGTGAGGCCGAGCAGGGTCCGCGGATCGCCGCGAGTGACGATGGCGAGGACGCCGGTGAGGGAGAGCAGGATGCCGGCCACCTGGCGGGCGCCGGGCCGCCGGCCGCCGAGCAGCGGCCCGATGATGAGGATGAAGGCCGGGCAGGCCGAGTTGAGGAGCGCCGCGTTGGTGGCGGTGGTCTGGCCGAGGCCGACGTAGACCAGCGTGCTGAAGTTGCCGACCCCGAGGATGCCGAGCGGCACCAGCACCGGGAGCGAGCGGCGGATGGTGGGCCAGGCGGCGCGGACCTCACGGAAGGTGAATGGCAGCAGCACCAGCAGCGCCAGCGCCCAGCGCCAGAAGGAGAGGGCCACCGGCGGGATGTGGGAGCTCACGGCGCGACCGAGCACGAAGTTGCCGGCCCAGATGAGCTGGGCCAGCGCCAGCAGCAGCGCCGGGTGGACCGGCAGGTGGCGGTGGCGGGTGGGGCTCACCGGCCGATTGTCGCACTAGGTCTGCCCGGCCGACACCAGGATGAAGCGCAGTGCCAGGCCACCCAGCAGCACCAGCGCCGGGGCGGCCGGCGTGACCCGCAGTAGGCGCCGCCCCTCCAGCAGTTCCAGGGCCGCCGGGAGCGCCAGCCCGGCGCCCACCACCAGCAGCCAGAAGGCGACCGCGAAGGGGCCGCCCAGCAGCAGCCCGGCGGCGGCCTGCCCGGTGGCTGTCCCGGAGGCGAGCCCCACCAGGAAGAGCAGCAGCAACACCGCCTCGGTGCCGATGGCCCAGAGATCCCAGCGGGCCAGCAGGTGGCGCTCCTCGTGGCTCACCGGGAAGAGCATGAGCAGCGCCGCCCCGGTCGAGAGGCCCGAGACCAGGAAGATGGGGCCGAGCAGCGCGGAGCTCCAGAGGGCGCGCGCCGCCAGCGTGGAGAGCAGCACCCCGGTGTAGAGCCCGAGGCCGGCCCCGATGGCGAGGCTGGCGACGCGGAGCCCGGCGGCGCGCCGCTGGGCCATGGCCCGGGCCGCCTCCACCAGCCGCCCGGCCCGGCCCAGCCTGGAGGCCAGCCACCCGGCCTGCGGGTCGTCGAGCGAGGCGAGCGCGACCAGCAGCGACACGGGGTAGACCAGCAGCAGGATCCAGGCGCCCCAGCTCATCGGCGAGCTCCGGCGGAAGGCCAGGTAGAAGCGCCAGACGTAGAGCTTGTGCTCCACGTCCAGGAAGAGCGCCAGCATGCCGACGGTGACCAGCGCAGGCGCGGCGAACGGGAGCCAGCGGAGCGCTGGAGAGCGCGCTCCGGGCCTGGCCATGAGCAGGGTGGTCAGGATCATCACGCCGGCGGCCATCCCGCCGAGGAAGAGGTAGACCGGGATCTCCCAGCCCCAGGCCAGGAGCCGGGGATCGAGGAGGGGGTTGTGACGGGCGACGTCGAGCTCGGTCATGGCCATCTCTCCGCGCCTAGGTGAGGAAGAAGACCTGAGGCCGGGTGCCGGCCTCGGGCTGGAGGACCAGGTGCGGCCGGTGGGCGACCAGCCTGGCCACCGGGCTGGCCGGGTCGGCGAGGTCGCCGAAGGTGAGCGACCGGGTCGGGCAGGTCTCGACGCAGGCCGGCTGCTGGGCGCGCTCGACGCGGTGCAGGCAGAAGGTGCACTTGTCGACGTAGCCGTCCGGGTGGACCCAGCGGGCACCGTACGGGCAGGCGACCATGCAGGCCTTGCAGCCGGTGCACTTGCGCCGGTTGACGAGCACCGTTCCGCCAGCCGCCACGTGGCTGGCGCCGGTCGGGCAGGCGGCCACGCAGGGCGTCTCGGCGCAGTGGTTGCACCGCTCCGAGCGGATCTGCAGCGTCAGCGACGGGAACTGACCGTGAACCTCCTGCACGATCCAGTCGCGGAAGCCGCCGCTCGGCAGGTCGTTCTCGGTCTTGCAGGAGATGACGCAGGCGTTGCAGCCGACGCAGCGCAGGGTGTCGACCGCCATGGCGTAGCGCCGGGTCATGCGCTCACCACGGCGCGCTCGAAGCGCACGAAGTTCACGTTCATCCCGGTGCCGCCCATGATCGGGTCGATCTTGTAGCGAGAGGTGAGCAGCGCGTCGGAGGCGCCGCGGCCGAAGGCGTAGCGCTGGCCGCGGGCGGTCTGGCCCCAGCCGTGGACCATGTAGACGCAGTCGTTCCGGATCCGCTGGGTGAGCTTGACCTTGACCGGCGTGGAGCGGACGCCGTCCTGGTTGACCAGCACCACCCGCTCGCCCTGGGCCAGCGGCCGGGCCTCGAAGCCGGCCAGGTGCGCGGCCGCGTCGGCGTTGAGCCAGACCTCGTTCTCCGGGTAAGGCTCGGCCAGCAGCCGGTTGTTGACGGTGCGGCCGAAGGAGTGGAGCGGCGAGCGCCCGGTGAGGAGGCGGAAAGAGCCGGGTGGGCCTTCCTCTTGCGGCCGGTAGACCGGGAGCGGGTCGAAGTCGAGGTCGGCCAGCTCCTTCGAGTAGAGCTCGATCGTGCCGCTCTCGGTCTCGAAGGTGAGCGGCGCGCCCTCCTCCTCGCAGGTCGGGATCTCCGGGCCGAGCAGCACGCCGGTGCTGGAGAGCGTCTCCCAGCTCTGCCCCTTGACCGCCAGCCGCGTCTTCACGAACTCGCGGGCGTCGGTCCAGGGGAAGTGGTTCGCCAGGCCGACCTTGCCGGCCAGCTCCTTGACGATCCACCAGCCCGGCTTCGAGTCGTACATGGGCGGCACCGCCGCCTGCCGCACCGCGATGAAGGGGCGGCGCCAGGCGCCGTTCCAGGCGTCGTCGTCGCGCTCCAGGTAGGTGGCCTCTGGCAGCACCACGTCGGCCCAGCCGCAGATCTCGGCCGGGAGGACGTCGACGGCCACCAGCAGCTCGAGCTGCTGGATGGCCTCGAGGAGCCGGGGGCGATCCGGCATGGCCTGGACCAGATTGCAGCCGTAGACCAGCCAGGCCTTCAGGTCGTAGAGCGACTGGCCGGGGCGGGTGGCGTCGCAGAGACCGCTGGCCAGCACCTCGTTGGCGAGCGGGTAGAGGCCGCCCTTGGGCCGGTCGACCTTGGCCCGCGACGGTGGCGGCGGAGCGCCGGCGTGCGGGTAGCCGGCCAGCGGGAACTTGTCCTGCTTCAGGTAGCCGCCGCGGCGTCCCCAGTTGCCGAGCAGCGCCACCAGGATGGCCATGGCCCGCTCGCGCTGGGTGTCGTCGCCGTACCAGACGGTGTGCCGGCCGGGGTGGATGAGCGAGGCGGGGCGCGAGGCGCCGATGAGCCTGGCCGAGTCGCGGATCAACCCCGGGTCGAGCCCCGTGATGGTCGCGGCCCACTCCGGGGTGGCGGTGGCCACGTGGGCCTTGAGTTCGTCGAGGCCGCTGGCGTGCGCCGCCAGGTATGCGGTGTCATGGAGCCCCTCGGCGAGGAGCACGTGGCTCCAGGCCAGCAGCAGCGCGATGTCCGTACCGGGCTTGATGGGGAGCCAGTAGCGGGCCTTCCCGGCGGCCACCGAGAAGCGGGGGTCGACCACCACCAGCTGCGCGCCCTTGCCGAGGGCCTCGGCCAGCTCCTGCACCTGGGTGTTGTGCATGTTCTCGCCCAGGTGGCTGCCGATCAGCGTGATGCAGCGGGCGTTGCCGATGTCGAGCGGCTCGGGCGAGCCGAGCGGGGTCCCGAAGGTGAGCTGGAAGGCCGCCTCGCGCGGTCCGCGGCACTGGGCGTAGGACGGCGCGCCGATGTTGGGCGAGCCCCAGGCCTTCATGAACTGCTTGAACCAGACGCCGCCCGAGCCGTGGGTGAAGAGGGCCAGCGCCTCCGGGCCGTGGCGCTGCTTCACCTTCTCCAGCCCCTCGGCCACCCGGCCGAGGGCGGCGTCCCAGGAGACCTCCTCGAAGAGGTCCTCACCCCGCTTGCTGCGGCGCAGCAGCGGCTTCTTGAGCCGGTCGGGGTCGTAGAGCAGCCCGGTGCCGCCAACCCCGCGCGGGCAGAGCATGCCGCGCGAGAGGGGATGGGCCGGGTTGCCGGTGATCTTGGTGACTCGGCCCTCCTTGACGTGGGCCAGCACGCCGCAGCCCCAGAAGCAGAGCTCGCAGTAGGAGGCCACCACCCGGTCCCCGTCGGTGCGCGGGTCGGGTGTGGGATCGCCGTCGAGCCCCCACCAGCGGGTGCCGAGCCCCGAGGCGAGCGCGGCGCTGCCGGCGCCGGCCGCGCCGATCTTGATGAACTGCCGTCGCGACAAACTCATGCGTCAGGCTCCCGAAGGTGAGGGCCGGCGTTCTAGCAGCCGCCCGGCTTCTTGAAGAAGGTCGCGACGTTCTTCCCGCCCTTGACGACGTACTTGGCCTTGATCTCGTCGCCGACGCCGATCCGCTTGTCGGCGAACTTGTCGAGGGTGAGCTTGTCCTCGACGGTGATGCCGAGCGACTTTCCGGCGTCGTCCTGCAGCGTGGCCGTTGCGACCGGGGCGTCCTTCCCGGCCATCTCGATCCTGGTGACCTTGCCGAGGAACTTCTCGTCGGCGGTGGCCGACGAGGCGGTGGCGAGGAGGACGGCGACTGCCGCGAAGCTGGCGAGGAGGGCTCTCTTGATCATGGCGTGCGCTCCGTGATGGTGGTGCTCAACGTGAGGGGGTGGTGGTCGCGGTCCTGGCGAGGCGCGCGGCGGCGACCAGCCGCTCCACCTTGCCGGCGCCGATGAAGCAGCCGACGGCCGCCACCGCGATGATCGCGGCCAGAGCCAGGGGCGGAAGGTGGAGGAGCTGGTAGAGGAAGACCCCGCCCAGCTTCCCGCTGTCGTGGAAGGCGGCGACGGCCGGCTGCAGCTCGGCGTAGGCCACCGCGCCGATCACCACGCCGGCCACGGTGAGCAGGCCGTCGAGCTTGCCGGAGGCGGCCGCCACCACCGAGGTTCCGGGGCAGTAGCCGGAGATGACGAAGCCGGCGCCGACCAGCAGGCCCCCCGCGATCATGGGCCAGAGGAAGGTCGGGTAGTTGACGGTGACCGCCTTGAGATCCAGCAGGCCGACGGCCGCCAGCAGCGACGTGCCGAGGGCGGCGGTGACCACCGCCGTGAACATGACGCGGAAGACCGTCATGTCGGTCAGGTAGAACTGGGCCACCAGCTTCTGGGCGCGGCCGAAGCCGGACCGCTCCAGCACGAAGCCGAAGGCGGCGCCGAGGGCCACCGCCCCGAGCAGCGAGGCGGGGGTGAGCGCGTCCTGCGCGAACAGCTCGGTCGGGAAGATCATGTCCACTGCCTCCGCACCAGGGCGGCCAGGGCGTAGCCGCCGCCGAAGAAGGCCAGGAAGAAGGCCCAGGCTCCGGCCGACATCAGGGCGCCGCCGGAGAGGGCTTGCCCCGAGGCGCAGCCGCGGGCCAACTGCGCCCCCACGCCCATCACCGCACCGCCTCCGAGGGCCAAAGCCCAGCGTGCGCGGGCCGGGAAGGTCGGCCCCTTGAGCGTCTCGCCGCGCAGCCGGCCGCTGGTGAGCGCGCCCAGGAAGCCGCCCAGCACCACGCCCAGCACCTGGAAGACCAGCCAGTACCTGAGCGGAGAGCCGTCCTCGGTGGTGGCCGCCATGAGCGGCACCGCGGCGACGTGCGCCGGCGCCACGGCCTGAAGGGTCGCGACCCCGAGGCGGAAGCTGGCCCCCGAGGCGCCCAGCCCCTTTCCGGTCAGCAGGTAGGTGGCGAGGAGCACCAGCCCCAGCGCAACGCCGGCCAGGTAGGGGTTCCAGAAGCGATCGGGATCTCGGGTCATTGGCGGGCTCCGTGGGCCTTCGCCGGGTGGGGCGCTGATCAGAACTTCCAGCCCAGGCCAAGGTCGATGGAGTACTGGGACATCGAGGTCGAGTAGGCGGTGAGCCCCTGGCCACCAGGCGGGAAGGCACCGTTCGAACCCGAGACCGTGGTCTTGGGCGAGTACATGGCGCCGGCGTTGATGGCCAGCGTCTCGGTGGCGTCCCAGCCCAGGCCGAGCGTGACGTGGCTTTCGGCCACGGCCGGGAAGGCGATGTTCTCGAAGGCGCGCTTCGCGTCGAGCGGATTCTTGGCGTAGTCGAACCCGGCGCGGACCTTGAAGGTCGGTGCCACCGCCAGCTCGGCGCCGAACTTGTAGACCACCTGGTCAACCCAGCTCATGTTGAAGGGGAGGGCGCCGGTCAGCTGGGTGTTGTTGGTGTACCTGGGCTGGTTCTTTCCCATCACCGCAGACCAGTTGATCCACTGCACGTCGACGGCGAGGAGCAGGGCCGGCATGGCGCGCCAGGCGACGCCCACCGAGGCGACGGCCGGCTGGTCGAAGGCGAGCTTGTCGGTGCCGCCGGGGACCGTGACCTGGCCGCCGAGGCCGTCCGGGACCGGGTGCGAGGGGATCGTGAACTCGAAGTCCTTGAAGTCGCTCTTGGTCTCATAGGCGAGACCGAAGCTGAGGTCCTTCATGGGCGTCAGCTTGACGCCGAGGGTGGCGCCGTAGCCGAAGGAGCTGGCCGACTTGTGCGGCACCTGGCCGAAGCCGCTGGCGACGTCGTACTCCATCTGCGCCCAGCTGGCGTTGAGCGTGACCCCGGCGGAGAAGAGGTGGTTGGCCTTCCAGGCGATGGCCGGGGCGAGCCGCAGGTTCTGGTAGGAGGTGAGGGTGACGCCGCTGTAGAGGCCCGACTTGTAGTCGACGCCCATTCCGCCGACGCCGAAGGCGCCGACGCCGGCGGTGAAGCCGCTCCCGAGCGGGATGACGACGCCCAGGTTCGGGACGGGCGAGCCGCCCCGGTCGGAGCTGTAGGCGGCGCCGTCGTTGGCGAAGCCGGGCGCCGCGCCGGTGGCGGTGTACTCGACGGTCGGCTTGAACCAGGTGACCGAGAGGTCGAGCCGGCGGTCGAGCTCGGTCAGGCCGGCCGGGTTGGTCACGACCGCGCCGCTGTCGAGGGTGGCGCCGACGCCGACGCCGCCCATGGCGTTCTGCGTCGGGCTGAACCCGATCATCCGCATCCCGTTGGTGGCGAGGGCGGGAGTCACGGCGGCCGCGAGGAGGAGCGTGGCGAGGAGGCGAAGCGACCTGTGCATGGTGGACCCCTGGGTGGAAGAGAGCGTGCGGAGGCACCCGTCCACCTAGCGTCGATCGTGCCGAAGTCGGTGCCGAGCAACCTCGCGGGGTTGCGATGCGCCTGACCCGCCGTGAAACGTCCCGTCGCGTCGCGACGTCTCGCCGGGCGCGACGAGACGGTTCACTGGGGGTGAGACGACTCTCCGCTCCTGCGACATGACGACGCAGCGTCGCGGCGCCTACTCCAGCCCGTGGGCGCGCATGCGGCGCCAGAGGGTGCTGCGGCTCATCCCGAGCGCCCGGGCGGTCTCCAGCCGGTTCCAGCGGTGGGCCTCGAGCGCCGAGAGCAGCGCGCCGCGCTGCTCGGGTGCGCCCTGTCGGCGCGGGCCGAGGTCAGGCGCGGCGCCCCGGCTCTCGGTGTCTGGGCTTCGGTCGACGCCCGGGGCATGGTCCGCCCCGAAGCCGGCGCCTTCGAGCACCTCGGGCGGCAGATCCTCCGGCTGGACGGTCTGCCCCTGGCAGACCGTGGCGGCGAACTCGAGCGCGTTCTCGAGCTCGCGGACGTTCCCCGGCCAGGGGTGTGAGAGCAGCGCGCGCAGCGTCTCCGGGGAGAAGCGCAGCGCCCGCCCGGCGCGGGCGCCGGCCTTGCCGAGGAGCAGCCGGGCGATCGGCTCGATGTCCTCGCGGCGGTCGCGCAGGCGCGGCACGTCGATGGGGAAGACCCGCAGCCGGTAGTAGAGATCCTCACGGAAGAGGCCGTCCGCCACCAGCTTGCGCAGGTTCCGGTTGGTGGCGGCGATGATGCGGGCGTTGGTGCGCCGCGGCTGGCTGTCGCCGACCCGCTCGAAGCTATGCTCCTGCAGGACGCGCAGCAGCTTGACCTGGAGGTGGAGCGGGACGTCGCCGACCTCGTCGAGGAAGAGGGTGCCGTCGTTGGCGGTCTCGAAGCGGCCGGCCCGGTCCCGCACCGCGCCGGTGAAGGCGCCGCGGACGTGGCCAAAGAGCTCGCTCTCCAGCAGCTCGCCCGGCAGCGCCGCGGCGTTGACGGCCACGAACGGCCCGCTCCGGCGCGGGGAGTGGGCGTGGATGATGCGGGCCATGACCTCCTTGCCGGTGCCGCTGTCGCCGGTGACCAGCACCGTCGCCTCGCTCTGCTGCAAGGTGTCGATGAGCTTGAAGACCCGCCCCATGGCCTTGGACCGGGCGATCAGCCCAAAGCCGCCGATGGGGCCGCTCGCCTCCACGGTGGCCTCGTCGGCGGGGCGCATCACCACCAGGTAGCGGGCCTCGACGTCGCAGACTCCGAGCCGGTCGTGCTTGAGCGGCGCCGCCGAGACCGACATGAGCCGGGCCGGCTCGCCGCCGGCCTGGAGCACGGCGCGCCAACCCTCGCGCTTCTCCCCCGCCAGCAGGGCGCGGCGGAGCGGGCCATCGGTGCCGAACAGCTCGGTCCCGAGGAGGCTCTCGACCGGGTTTCCACGGGCCAGGGTGGCGGTGGCCGGCCCGAGGAGCGTGTCGAGCAGGTCGGAGGCGTAGAGGATCCTGAAGTCGGCGTCGAGCGCCATGCAGACCCGGCCCAGCGAGCCGAAGGCGGTGTTGACCGCCGAGAAGGCGCGCTCCTGCTCTGACACGGGCGTGGAACGGTCGGTGGCTGGAGCGAGCGGTGTCGACTGGTCTGCGGGCATGTTTCACCGTCCATGAAACGTCATGTCGCTGAAACGCGAAACGAGACGTGGCGCAAGGCGTGAGCCGTGCTTCAACCGGCTGAAATCACAGGGCGCACGATCTGGCTCGGCTCCCCCCGACTCAGAGCGTAGCCAGAAACGCGCCGAGCGAAGTAGTCCCCGACCGGGGTTGTGCGGGGGCGCGCAGGCAAGCTCGATCTGGCGCTCTAGCGACCGCGACCGCGGGGAGGCAGCGCGGCGCGCAGGCGGGCCAGCGCCTCGTCGAGCAGGGCGCGGGAGCAGCCGAAGTTGAGCCGCACCCAGCCGTCGTAGAGGCCGGACGGCCCGAAGTCGCGGCCGTCGGAGAGCCCGAGGCCGGCCGCTTCGAAGGCGGCGTGGGGGGCGGGGAGGCCTGTGGCGCGCGCGTCGATCCAGGCGAGGAAGGTGGCCTCGACCGGCGTGGTCCGCAGCGACGGCTCGGCTGCGACCGCCGCCAGCACCCGCTCGCGGTTCCCGCGCAGGTAGTCGAGGAGCCCGCGGTGCCAGGTGCCGCCGTGGCGGAAGGCCGCCTCGCAGGCCGTGAGGCCGAGCAGGTTGACGTGAGGGACGATGCCGCGCATGGCCCGGCGGAAGCGCCGACGTAGCCCCTCGTCGGGGATGACCGCGAAGGCGCAGCCGAGACCCGGGAGGTTGAAGGTCTTGGAGGGGGACATGAGCGTGATGCTGCGCGCCGCAGCCTCGGGCGAGAGCGTCGCGTACGGCCGGTGGCGGCGCCCCTCGTCGAGCAGGAGCCCGCAGTGGATCTCGTCGGAGCAGACGGTCAGGCCGCGGCGGGCCGCCAGCTCGTCGAGCGCGTGCAGCTCGGCCTCGTCCCAGGCGCGCCCCACCGGGTTGTGCGGGTGGCAGAGCAGGAAGAGCCGGGACTCCGGCGTGAGCGCCGCCTCCACGGCCGGGAGATCCCACTCCCAGCGCTCGGCCCCGCGCCGCAGCGGAGCGGTGGTCACCTGCTCGGCGGCGGAGAGGAAGGGCGGATAGACAGGGGTGGCGGTGAAGGCGCTGCCGCCCACGGCGCGGGAGGCGACGTTGAGACCGGTGACCAGCCCGGGGAGCCAGGTGAGCCAGGAGGGCTCGATGCTCCAGGCGTACTCGGCCTCGAGGTGCTCGAGGGTGGCCTCCACCAGCGAGGGCCAGGGCTCGGCGTAGCCGAAGACGCCGTGGGCCGCGCGCCGCTGCAGGGCCTCGACGATGGCCGGCGCCACCGCGAAGTCCATGTCGGCCACCCAGAGCGGCAGCACGTCGCGGCCGGCGTAGCGGCTCCACTTGACCGAGTCGGTGCCGCGCCGCTCGGGGGGGTGATCGAAGTCGAAGTCCATGTCAGGCGGCCGCGCGCGTCGACCTTCCAGTCGGCCCGCCCGCCGTCGCCAATTGCTTCTCGACCACCACGCGGCCGTCCTTCGTGGAGACGCGGTACTTGTTGCCGTCCTTGCAGGTGGCGACGTAGTCATTGTCGCCCTTGCGATCTGCCTGCGTGACCTCGCCGCAGGGGAGGCCGTGCAGCGCGATGACGGCCGTGAGGTCCTTGAGGACCGCGGCGTCGGTGGCGGCGAAGGACGGCAGCGCGAACAGCGCCGCAACGGCGAGGAGCAAGGCAATGCGGTGGTTCATGGGATTCTCCTGGGACTGTGCCTTCATGGAGTTCATGGTTCGGTCGCAGCTCGGTGAGTGTCGGGGGCGGGAGGCGAGGGTGGCGCAGCTTGCGACGCCTTCTTCTCCTCCGGCGCCATGGCAGGGAAGCCGGGAAGGACGGCGCCAGCGAAGCCGTTCTCGATGAGCTTCCGGATGACCTCCCACTGGTCGATGCTGGGATCGGCGGTCGAGCCGGAGATGCGGATCACGGTCGCCACCTCCTGCGTGGTGTGATTCTTGAGGACGAAGGCCAGGAACTGCAGCAGGTGCATCTCGACGCGCTTGACGAAGGGCTTCCCCTTGTCCTTCTGGTGTTCGGAGATCTTCAGGTTCTTGAAGTGAGGCTTGATGTAGCCTTCGATCCTGCCGTTCTTCACGGCGAGGTCGCTGAAGACGGAGAGCCGGCCCTGGGCCACGTCCACTCCGGTCAAGGGCAGCAGCAGCGGGTTGAGGTCGGAGAGCCTGGCGTCGTCGACCTTGAGACGGACGTCGAAGTCCGCCGGCTTGGCCGAGGCCAGGAAGCCCCCCGAGAACACCGCCTGGCCGCTGCCCATGAAGGCGCCCTGGGCATGGAATCTGGATCTCCCGTGATCCGAGTGGTTGTCCAGGTTCTCGAGCGTCAAATCCACGCCTTTCATGAACAGGCGGTACGGAGGCGTGCTCCCCTGGTTGATGAAGCCAATCTGGGCGCCCTTCAGCTTCAAGGTATCCACGCGGAGGAACAGTCCGGGTGCGTTTCGAGCGCGGCTGGCCACCTGGAGCGCCCGCCTGATGCGCTCATCCTCGATGGCCTTGGTGGCCGTGGTGGTCACGTAGTCCAGGGGCAGCTCCTCGAACAGGACATCGGTGAGATGGGCCGTTAGGGCCTCCGGAGTGTATTCCAAGGAGCCGGTCACCGAGAGGAGCCCGCCCCGGGTCCTCACCTGGAACTCCTGGGCGATGGGGTCGAGCCGGTCCAGGGGAACCTGCTCCAGGCGGATCCTGCCCTGGCCGGCGGCGTGCGGTTCGCGGAGGAAGTCCGCCACCCCGTCGAAGGAGAGCTTGCCGGTGTCGAACACCACCGCCTGCAGCGTGACCGGCGAGGGATAGGTGCCCTTGAGCACGGCGACGTTCCGCACGTTCCGGGCGGCCATGAAGACCCTGGTGAGCTGGATGGGCTTGGCGGCCACGCCGCCGGGTAGATAGAGGAGGGAGCCATCCTGGACCTGCACCCGGTCCAGCTTGATGGGGAAGATCGACTCCACGGCCCTCTGCCATCCCCGGTCCTGCAGGCGCACGTCGCTCTTGGCCTCCTCCGCGAGCTGGACCAGGTTGACGTGCATGGCCGGTCGCTCGATGACCAGGTCGCCGACCAGCTTGAAGCGGAGCAGTGCTCGCAGGTCCACGGAGAACCTGAGAGCAGCGATCTCCCCCACCGGCGGATCCGGGTGCGTGCCTTGCCTGAGGACCAGGTCATCGAGATCGAAGGCCAGGCGCCAGATATGGGGGCGAACCCGGGCGAGCTGGACCGTGTAGCCGTCGAGCTCCGAGTTGAGCTTCCGCTCGACCAACGTCCTCACGGGGCCAGCGATCAGGGCATCGGCGAAGACCAGGGTCGCCAGGACGACCAGCGCCAGGCTTGCCAGGATCGTCTTGCCGAGGTGGCGGCGGCACGCCTGCAACCATCGCCGCCACCTGGCGGCGGGACCCGGCGGGGAGGGATCGGACTTCGGCTTGCCCGGACTGGTTGGCATGTGTCCCTGTGAGTCAGCCAGCCTCCTGATGCACCCGCCATGCCCTCTCAATGGCGGCGCAAGCCATTGCCATTGCTGGCCGGGCGAGTCCAGGGAGGTGGCCAGGCCGTTCGCAAACGTTCTCCGGCGCGGCGCGTGAGGGTCGGCATCGACTCGTCCGTGGCCATCGAGTACCCGCGGGTCAAGCGCTACGCCGTGCTCAGGCCTTCGCGTCGAGTTCAGCGAGGAAGACCGCCGGCTCCACGATCCTGAGCCCGGCGTAGCCGTCGAGCGGTGTCAAGTGCCGCGTGTTCCCGGTGACCACCCAGCGCGCACCGCCCGCCAGCGCGGTGGCCAGGTGGGCGTTGTCGGACGGGTCGGCCTTGACGACGTCGATATCCGGCAGGAGATCGGTCGCCACCATGTGGGCGCTCGCCATGGCCCGCTCGACGAGGAGCCGTGGGTCGGTCCGGAACTTCCCAGCCAGCTTGGGGTACTCGATGACCCGCAAGCACTCGGCGACGATGGGCGGCGACCAGACCAGCTCGAAGCCGTCGCGCTGCCGGGCCCGCGATAGCAGCTCGGCGCACTTCCCGGCTGTGAGCGCTACGGTGATCACCACGTTGCAGTCGAAGACCGCACGTATCACCGGGCCCTCCTGGCCCGCTTCGCCTCGTTGACCAGGTCGATGGCCTCGTCCTCGGTCAGGCTGCCCGGCTTGGCGGCAAGGAGCTGCTCGCGAAGCTGGATCGCGGCGAGGTCCCGGCGCACCTCGGTCTCGATGATGGCGCGCCCCCACTCGGAGGCGTCCTCGCCCTTGGCGGCAGCCACCCGCTTGATGGCAGCCAGCGTCTTCTTGGGAACCCGCATCCGGTAGACGGCGTCCTTGCGCATGGAGAAGAGTGTAGCTACATCGGAGCTACGTGGCAACCAGCAAGCCCGGCGAGCGGTTGGCGCCAGAGGCGGGGAGATCTTAGGATAGGGACAAACGTAACACGGAGTCCGCCATGCCGAAGACCGTCGAGACCTACCGGACCACCAAGGCCCTGCGCGAGCTGGTTCGCCGCGCCGCCAAGGTGGTCGACAAGCGGCCTTCCGAGTTCCTTCGGCAGGCCGCCGAGGAGAAGGCCCGAGCGGTCCTGCGCGAGGCGGCGGGCGAGAACCTTCGCAAGCTTCTGGCCCGCCTGCCTGCAGGCCGTGCTGCCAGCGAGGCGGCAGCCGATCGGCTCGGTGAGGAGGCTGCCCAGGCGGCGAGGAAGGGCGGCGCGTGAGGGTGGTCATCGACTCGTCGGTGGTCGTGGCGGCCCTGGCCACACCAAACCCGGAGTCGGCGTCCCGCGTGGTGCTCGCTGCGGTGGCGGCTGGCGCGGTGCAGTTGGTCATCACCGACGAGTTGGAGGCCGAGTACCGCCGCGCCGTCGAGTACCCGCAGGTCAGGCGCTACGCGGCCAAGGTCGACCGGCAGGCGTTCCTCGACGCCATCGTGGCGACCGCCGAACGCGTCGAGGCCGGCGCAGCGGCCGGCGCGGTGCCGGCCGACCCGGGAGACGACAAGGTGGTGGCGGCTGCGTTGGCGGGTCGGGCGGCCTTCGTGGTTACCCTGGACCGACATCTACTCGAGGTGGGCGGGCTGACCGGAGTGTCGGTCCTGAGGCCAGGCGACTTCTTGCGGGAGCTTCGGGCGACGCACTGATTGGACCGGGCCGGAACTCGCCGAGCGCCGCTTGCGAGCAGGAGAGTCGCCGCTGGAGCGCCGTCTCCAAGGATTCGACAACGAGCCAGGCGTACCTGGAAGCGGCTGAAACCGATGTCCTCACCCGATCTCGTACCAGGCGCCGCGGCCGGCTCCCAGCAGGCGCAGGCGACCCGCCTCGGTGAGCTGACGGAGGTGGAGCTTGACCGTGTTGCGGTTGGCGTCGGTCAGCTTCACGGCCGAGGCGACGGTGAGTCGGCCATGCTCCTTGGCCAAGCGCAACAGCGACTCGTCGAGCGCGGAGAGGGCGGCCATGAGCTGCTCCCGCTCCACCTTCCGCTCGAGGACATGCATCTGTTGCGAGAGGCAGCGCATGAAGAACGTCAGCCACTCGCCGAGCCGCTTCTCGCCCTTGTCGAGCGTGGACTGGGCTCGCCTCAAGGTCCGGTAGTACTCGTCCTTGTTCTCCTCGATGACCCGCTCCAGGGAGCTGAAGGGCGCGTACTCGTAGCCGGCGCGCAGGAGCAGGAGGGTGGTGAGCACCCGCGACAGCCGTCCGTTGCCGTCCTGGAACGGAGGGATGGCGAGGAAGCGGACCGTGAAGGCCCCGATGACGAGGAGGGGGTGGAGCTCACCGGCCTCCAGGGCCTGGTGAGTCCAGCCGACCAGTCCCTCCATCTGGCGCGGGGTGTCGAAGGGGCTGGTCGTCTTGAACAGAATCCCCAGGCTCTTCCCGTCCGGCCCGAAGGCCTCGACGTGGTTGGGGAGCTTCTTGTAGTGGCCGCGGTGGCGCTGGTCCCTGGTCGAGTGCCGGAGCAGGAGGTCGTGCAGCTGCTTGACGTGGTTTTCGGTGAGGGTGAGCTCGCGCCAGGACTCGAAGACCAGCTCCATGGCCGCGGCGTAGCCGGCAACCTCCTGCTCGTCGCGGGACCGGAAGGCGCGGACGTCGAACCTGGAGAGGAGCCGGTCCACCTCGGCGTCGGAGAGCTTCGCTCCCTCGATGCGGGTCGAGGAGCCGACCGACTCGATGGTCGCCACCCGGCGCAGCGCCGAGAGCCGGTCGGGCGCCAGTCGGCCGAGCGCCTGCCACCGGCCCTTGAACTCGTCGAGCCCGGCGATGAGGCGCAGGAGCGCTGGCGTGATGGTGAGCGAGGAGAGCGGGTCCATGGCTACCCGCGAATATACCCATTCATACCCGAATAGTAAATGGGTGGAACTGGGTAGCTCTGTGGGCAGTCGATTCGGCAAAGAGTGAAGGCCCCGATGCCACCTGGTTTCCCAGGTCGGAGGCGAAGTGGCCAGGGAGTCAGCGCACCCCGGGCGCGCTCAAGACGCGTGTCGCACCCAGTCGATGATGGCGGCTCGGAGCGCCGAGTGCAGGGTCAGTCCCTGGGCCTTGGCGCGCTTCTCGAGCAGGTCCCAGACTGGGGCGGGGAACCTGATTGATCGCGGCTCGGTCGGCCCGGTCTCCGTGCCCTTCCTTGGTCTCCCCGGCCGGACGTGGACGATGCCCTCCGCGGCGACCCGAGCCGCATACGGGTTGCGCCGGACCTTGGCGGTCGTGAAGTCGACCTCGGGGACCTCGCGGAGCGACGACCTCGTCGGCTCCATGGGCTTGCTGACCTTCTTCACCGTCGCGGCCTCCTCCGGGTCAGTCACCCTGTAGGGGGCCTCGGCCATGGGGCCCAGCGTAGCCCGCCTGCCGCTACCTCCTGCTGGGGCATCGTCGCCGTCACGGTCGCGCTGATCACCTTCGCGGCATTCCGGTGGCCGAAGTCCTGACGGCTTGCTGCTCGGTTGCTGCGACGGCGGGGCGGACCCCAAAGTCGAAGCCCCCGCCGCCTCGGCTTTCACCGGGAACGACGGGGGCTTCGGTGTGTCGGGGCGACTGGATTTGAACCAGCGACCACTTGCACCCCAAGTCCGCCCATACGATCAGTCAGGCGATGCAGGGTCTCGCAAGGTTTCGCAATCAGACCAGTTCCCGCGCGAAGCATTTTCCATGCCTTCGCCAGATTCAGCCGAGTTTCGCCGATCGTTTAATGCACCGGTAATGCAAGGAAATATCACCGCGGGTGCGGATTCGCTGCTCACCGTGAAGGAGGCTGCGGCCCGGCTCAAGACGTCCACGGCAACCGTCTACGCGCTCTGTGCCTCGGGGCGGCTGGAGTACCTGCGGATCTCGACGCACGCCATCAGGATCGCCGGCGGGGACCTGCGGCGCTTCGTGCGGAGCTGCTCTGGCCACCGTTGAGCCACTGGGGGCGGCGGCTGTCCGGCGGCGGCAGCGCACGTGGAGGCGACCTGTGGCGGCAGTCGGGCTACACTGGGCCCCATGGCCGAGGTCCCCTACAGGGTGAGTGACCCGACGCTGGCGGAGCTGCTCCGCCGGCTGGTCCCGGCGTACCAGCCGGAGCGGGTGTACCTCTTCGGCTCCCGGGCGCGCGGCGAGGTCGGGCCGGACAGCGACTACGACCTCCTGCTCGTCGTGCCGGACGACGCTTCGGCCGATCGCCGGCGCTCCCGGCTCGCCTACGAGGTGCTGCGCGGGACGGGCGTCGCGGCCGACGTCCTGGTGTGCACCCGCAGCTGGTTCGACCGTCGCGAGGGGCTCAAGGCCTCGCTCCCCGGCACAGTCCTCCGCGAGGGGCGCCTCCTCCATGCCGCCTGACGACGCGAGACTCGAGGACGCGCGCGCCTGGCTTGCAAGGGCCGAGCTGGACCTACGGGCGGCGGACCTCGAGCTGGGTACGCCGGAGGCCGGGCTCTGGGGCGACGTCGCCTTCCATGCCCAGCAGGCCGCCGAGAAGGCGCTCAAGGCCTTCCTGGCGCTGCACGACGAGCCCTTCCGGAAGACTCACAGCATCGAGGAGATTGGCCGGGCGTGCACCGCCATCGACCCGGGGCTCGGCGAGCTCGTCGACGCGGCCGCGCCGCTCACAGAGTTCGCCTGGAAGTTCCGATATCCGGGTGACGCCGGCGATCCCACGCGCGAGGAGGCCGAGCGCGCGGTGGCGGTGGCGCGGAAGCTCGTGCTCGCCATGAAGGGGCTCCTGACTGCAGCGTAGGGTGGATGGGAGTCTCCCTGGGCACCATCACCGTAAGCGCCCGGCGAACCGCACCTTCCCAGGCTGACGGCCCTGCCGCAGTCTGCGCCGCCTTGGAGGTGGCGATGGCGGAGATCGGGAAGTTGGAGTTGGCGAAGCTGCGGGCCCTGGCGGGGAAGAAGTACTGGGGCGAGGCCGAGGGGCGGGCCGCGCTGGCGGGGCTGGAGGCGAACGGTCTGTCGCTGGCTGGGTTCAGCCGGGTGACGGGGATCACGGCGCGGCGACTGGCCTGGTGGCGGCGACGCCGACCAGTGATCGA
>JANYBC010000014.1 GCA_025360965.1 Anaeromyxobacter sp.
AGGCGGGGCGGCGGCGGGGCGGCGGCGGGGCGGCGGCCCGAAGAGGCGATGCTCGCGGAAACGCCGTCCCTGTTGGGTTCCATGCGCCTCGACGGACCCTAAAATGTCAGACCCTCATGAGACGATCCGTGAATGATCACGACCACCCATCCGATCCCATCCATTGCCGCGGACTCCGCTCGCGCTCCGGCCAGCCGTTCTCTCGATCTCTGTGAAGCCCGGAGCCTCCGAGATGCGCTGGCGGTGCTGCTGCGCAAGGAACAGTCGGCCATGGCCGACTTCCTGGTCGCGCTGGCCGACTTCGACCGCTGTCGAGGCTGGGAGGTGTTGGGCCACGCCAGTCTCTTCGCCTTCCTCCTCGTGGAGCTGCGGCTCTCCAGGAGCGCGGCCTTCTACCGCAAGAGCGCCGCCGATTTGCTCCAGGACTTCCCCGAGGTGATCGAACCACTTCGAGATGGCAAGCTCTGCCTCTCTTCCATCGCCGAGCTGGCAAAGGTCCTGACCGAGCAGAACCGGGCCGTCGTGACGCCGCGCTTCTTCTGCCTCTCGGCCCGGGAGGCCCAGGAGCTGGTCGCGGAGCTGCAGCCGCGACAGACGCCCGCAACGAGAGTGGTGGTGACGAGCTTTCCACCCCTGTCGACGCCTTCCAGCTTGGAGGCTACCGAGCCGCGACCCCTGTTCTCACTGGCGCCGGCCAAGACCTCGCACCCGGATGAGGTCCCTCTTTCGCGAGTTCTGACGTCAGAACTCGCTAATGGGGAGGCGCCCGTCCACTCCCTCCGCGCGACGACATCGAGCCGCTCACCGCCGACCTGCGCCGGCTCCACGTCACGGTCAGTCGGGAGTTCCTGCGGGACCTGGACGTGGCCAGGGACGGCCTCTCGAACGCCATCCCGAACCCCACCACCGAGCAGGTGCTCCAGGCAGCGCTCCGGCTCCTGCTGGAGAAGCAGGCGAAGGTGCGTGGCCAGGTGAAGAAGCCCAGGACCACGCTCGCTGCGGCAGCGCCTCCCCCGGACGCGTCGGGGAACACTGCGGGCGAGCCGCGGGATTCCTCACCACCGCTCGCGCTCATGCCGACCGAGCCGCCGCCCCCTCGTCGCACCGGGCCACGCGAAGCAATCCCCGCCGCCGTCCGCCGGGCCGTCTGGGAGCGGGATGCCGGCCGTTGCGCCTGGCCTCTCGATTCCGGCGGCTGCTGCGGCTCGACGCACCGGCTCGAGCTCGATCACGTCGTGCCGTGGGCGAGGCGGGGCGAGACCACGCCCGCCAACCTTCGCCTCACCTGCAGCCACCACAACCGCCTGGCCGCTCGCCAAGCCTTCGGCAACCGGCAGATGGCGCGGTACCGCACCGGGTGAAGGGGCGGTCTCGCCGGAGCAAAGGCGGCGCAGCCAGTCGACGGAACACCGGACGCCGCAGCGGCCGGAAGCTGGGATAGAGTCCCCCGCCATGCGCCTGGTCCGGGACCTCTCCGCCTCCGCCATCATCGCCGGCTTCGTCACCGTCCTGGTGGGCTACACCAGCTCCGCCGTGATCGTCTTCCAGGCGGCCCGGGCCACCGGCGCCGGCCCGGCCGAGATCGCCTCCTGGATGTGGGCGCTCGGCATCGGCATGGGGCTCACCTGCATCGGCCTGTCGCTCCGCTACCGGACGCCGGTGGTGACCGCCTGGTCGACGCCCGGCGCCGCGCTCATCGCCACCAGCGCCGCCGGGCTGCCCATGTCGGCCGCCATCGGCGCCTTCCTGGTCTCGGGCGCGCTGATGGTGCTCTTCGGCGCCACCCGCTGGTTCGAGCGCGGCATGTCGCGCATCCCCGTCCCGCTGGCGTCGGGCATGCTGGCCGGTGTGCTGCTCCGCTTCGGCCTCGACGCCTTCGTGGCCATGAAGACGCAGCTCGGCCTGGCCCTGGCCATGTTCGTCGCCTACCTGCTGGGCCGGAGGCTCTGGCCCCGCTACGCCATCGTGGTGGTCCTGGCCCTGGGCACGGCCATCGCCGCCGGCCTCGGGCTGCTCTCCCTGCACGAGGTCCGGCTCGAGCTGGCGCGGCCGGTCTTCACCACCCCCACCTTCACGCTGGGCGCGGTGGTGGGGCTGGCCATCCCCCTCTTCGTCGTGACCATGGCGTCGCAGAACGTGCCGGGCGTGGCGGTGATGCGCGCCGCCGGCTACGGGGCGACGCCCATCTCGCCCCTGATCACCTGGACCGGCCTGGCCACGCTGGCGCTGGCCCCCTTCGGCGGCTACGCCTTCAACCTGGCGGCCATCACCGCCGCCCTCTGCATGGGGCGCGAGGTCCACGAGGACCCGGCGCGGCGCTATGTGGCGGCGATGGCGGCCGGCGCCTTCTACCTGGTCCTCGGGCTGTTCGGGGCGACCGTGGGCGCGCTCTTCGCCGCCTTCCCGCGCGAGCTGGTGATGGCCGTGGCCGGGCTGGCGCTGGTCGGCACCATCGCCTCCGGGCTGACGGCCGCCCTGCGCGACGACGCCCAGCGCGACCCGGCGCTCATCACCTTCCTGGTCACCGCCTCGGGCGTGACGCTCCTGGGCGTGGGGTCGGCGTTCTGGGGGCTGGTGGCTGGCCTGGCCACGCTGCTCGTCCTCCCGCGAGCTCCGCACGGCCCGGTGCCGGGGCCGTCGCGGTGAGTGGGCCTCCGCCGGCCCGGCACGCCGCGCCCGTCCTCGCCATCCTCTCGGCCGCCGCCCTCTTCGGGACCACCGGCACATCGCAGGCGCTCGGGCCGGCCGGCACCACGCCGCTCGGCGTCGGGGCGGTGCGGCTGACCTTGGGCGCGCTGGCGCTCCTCGCCATGGCCTGGCTGAATCGCCCCGAGGGCGGCCGCCGCTGGCGGGCCCACGTGCCGACGCTGCTCCTCGGCGGCCTGGCGGTGGCGGTCTACCAGCTCGGCTGGTTCGCCGGGCTGCGGCGCACCGGCGTGGCCCTGGGCACGGTGGTGGGCATCGGCAGCGGTCCGGTCCTGGCCGGGCTCATCCACCTGGCGCTGCGCCGGCAGGCGCTCAGCGGCGCCTGGCTGGCCGGGACGGCGGCCACGGTGGCGGGGGCGGCGCTGCTGGCGCTGCGCGGCGCCGCGGACGGGGCGGTGGACGGGCTGGGGCTGCTGCTGGTGCTGGTCGCGGTCGCCGGCTACGTCGCCTACGTGGAGCTGGCGCAGCGCGCCCTGGGCCGGGGACTCGACCCCGCCGGGACCATGGCCGGCATGTTCGCGGCCGGCGCCCTCCTGCTCCTGCCGCTCCTCTGGCTGGAGCCGCTCGGCTGGCTGGCGACCGGCCGGGGGGTGGCCATGGCGCTGCACCTCGGCCTGGTCACCATCGGCGTCGCCTACTCGCTCTATGGCTGGGGGCTGCGCTTCCTCCCGGTCCCCACGGTGATCACCCTGACGCTGGCGGAGCCGCTCACCGCGGCGGTGCTGGGCACGGCGCTGCTCGGCGAGCGGCTCGGTGCGGCCGGCTGGCTGGGGGCGGCGCTGATCGCCGCGGGGCTGCTGCTGGCGGCGCGCTCGACGGCCAGCAGCCGCCGCTTGCGCCCGGAGCCCCAGCGGTAGCCGCCCGGCTCGCCCACGCCCGGCACCACCCGGTGGCAGGGGACGAGGAGCGCGAGGCGGTTGGTGGCGCAGGCGCGCGCCACCGCCCGGGCCGCGCCGGGCGCCCCGCTGGCCGCCGCCACGGCGCCGTAGCTCCGCGTCTGGCCGCGCGGGATGTCGCGCAGCGCCTTCCAGACCCGCAGCTGGAAGGCGGTGCCGCGCAGGTCGAGCGGGACGCGGGCCGGGGCGCCGCCCTCGAGCAGCCCCGCGACGGCGCTCAGCCAGCGCCGCACGCCGGCGTCGTCCCGCCGGAGCTCCGCCCGCGGGAACTCGGCGGCCAGCCCCGCCTCGAGCGCGCCGTCGTCGGCCCCGAGCGAGACGGCGCAGACGCCGCGGTCGGTGGCGGCGACGAGCAGGCGGCCGAGCGGCGCCTCCAGAGCCGAGAAGCGGACGGTCTCTCCCAGGCCGCCGCGGCGGTAGCGGGCCGGGGTCATCCCCAGGCCGGCGCGGGCGCTCTCGTAGAGCCCCCGGCTCGAGCCGTAGCCGGCCTGGTAGGTGGCCTCGCCCACCGAGCCGCCGGGGCGCACCGGTTGTTCGTGGCGCGCGCCTCCTCGATAGGCTGTAATTGGGTGATGTCTCCTTCGGCGACGCAGGCAAGGCTGCCCTGGCTGGTCGC
>JANYBC010000060.1 GCA_025360965.1 Anaeromyxobacter sp.
CTGCACGGCTGACGCCGCCGGGTCACCGGCAGGCACCAACACGATGGTGCAGTTCAACAATGGCGGAGCGTTCGGTGGTACGAGTTCTTTCAACTTCGTCTCAGCCAACAATATCCTCTCGGCACCCTCCGTCTCAGTCACTCAGCAGGCGATCAGTACTGGGGGCGGCTCAATGACTTTTCGCTCCGCAAGCGGCGCAGCCTACGGTGGCCTCAACACTCAAGACTACGTGGGCGTATCAAGTGCGGGCCTCACCATGACCACCCCCGGTGGAGGTGTCTCGTTGGTACTCAACAACGGTGTGGGCTCTTTGTTTCTGTCGGGGACTGGTGGTAACTGGGATCTTAGTCACCTCGGTGTGTTCACGGTTGGAGGCTCGATAACGGCACTCACGGTCCCCGGGTTGAAGGTCGCTGGCGGCAACATCATCAGCCAGCCCGCTCACGGTGCAGGGATCCACATTGACTTTGAGTGGTACGCTGCAAGGGTCTCCGATCAACGTCAGCAACCTCAACTTCACTGGCACGCCGTCCGCGACCACCTACGCCCGGGGTGACGGGACATGGGCCACGGTCGCGGGCGGCGGTGCGCCCACCACCTCGAAATACCTGCTCCAGCAAGCCGACGCCTCCCTGCCGAACGCGCAGGCTGTCAACGCACTCGCCACCGGGATCGTCAAGGTCACGACCGGGACAGGCGTGCTCTCCACCGCCGCGGCTGGTACCGACTACGGCCCACCCACCAGTGGCAACGCCACGGGCTTGGTGGTCTCGACCACGGCCACGGGCGCGCACACCGCGTACGCTGGCGCCACCTGCACCGCGCAGTTCGCCCGCTCCCTCAACGCCAGCGGCGCAGCCACCTGCGCCAGCGTGGATCTCAGCGCGGATACGGCGGCGACGGTCCTACCTATGACGAAGGGCGGAACGGGCGCGAACCTGACCGGAGTGGTGGGCGGCGTCCACTACTCGTCCTCGACCACCGCGACCACGCAGACCGCTGGCGGCGCGCAGGGGTCGGTGCTCTACAACTCGGCCGCCAACACGCCAGCGTGGATCCCGGTGGGCACGGCCCGCCAGAGCCTCCACGGCGGGGCGACGGTCCCCGTCTACGCATGGTCCCCTGACCAGGCCATGCTCGCCGCGACGTGGGCCACTTCCGCCACGGCGAACACCACCGGGATCGTCGGGACGGGCGGCGTGCCGATGACGAGCCCCGCCTACCCGGCCAGCGGCGCGGCCGTGGCGTTCCGGTGCGTGATCAGCATGGCGCGGCAGGCAACCACTAACGGCCCTCGCTACGGCGTGGCTGCGTCGGCCGGATCGGTGAGCCGCATCAGCTTCACCGCCCGGGTCGGCCTCGCCGCGACGACGGAGACGATCACCCGACTCACGGCGGGGATGACCGCCAACTGCGCCGCCAACTGCTCGACGGCCCTGACCGTCGGCACGGTGGCGCAAGTCATGGAGGACGTGATCGAGGGCACGGCGGTCACGTCTGCGGTCAACACGGCGCTCAGTCTCTACGCCGCTCCCAGCGCCGCCGCCGCCTGCACCGCGCAAGTCGGTTCGTACTGCCAATGGTACTGACCGCGCCCGCCCCAGGACGCCAACCGTGACGCGCCGCCGCCTCCGCGATACGTGGTCCCCGTGGCCTCCCTCGGACCCAACCTGAAGACGATCGGCGGCGAGCTGGTCTTCTCCGCCGGCATCCTCCAGCTCACCTCCGGGCAGGACGCGATCCGGCAGGCCGCCGAGTGCCGACTGCGCACCTTCCGCAACGAGTGGTTCCTGGACGGGTCGATCGGGGTGCCCTGGTTCGAGCGCATCTTCGGCAAGAAGGTGGCCGAGGCGCCGGTCCGGGCCGTCCTTCGGGAGGAGCTGCTCGCCATCCCCGGGGTCACCGAGGTGCCCACCCTGGATCTCACCTTCGACCCCGCGGCCCGCTCGCTGGCCATCACCTTCGTCCTCCAGACCGCGGCTGGTGAAGTCGCTGGGAGCGTCTCCGCATGAGCGTCTACGGCATCACCGCGGCCGGCTTCGTAGTGAAGCCGCTCCTCACCATCAAGGCCGAGCTCGAGGCGGACCTGCGCAGCGCCTTCGGGGCCGACGTGAACCTCGACCCCCGCGAGCCGCTCGGTCAGCTGGTCGGCGTCTTGGCGGAGCGCTTCTCCGAGACCTGGGACCTGGCTGAGGCCGTCTACCGCTCCAGCGACCCTGACGGCGCCGCCGGCGACGCCCTGGACGCGGTGGCGGCCATCACCGGCGCCCTCCGCGCACCGGCTACCAAGAGCACCACCACGGCCGTCCTCGCCGGAACCGCGGCGACCATCGTCCCGGCTGGCAGTAGCGCCTCCGCTCCCTCCACCGGGGCAAGGTTCGGCCTGCGCTCTCTCACTACGCTCGCGGCCGTGAGCGCCTGGGTGGCCTCGACCGCCTACGCCGTGGTCGGCACCAGGCGGACCAACGGGGGCGAGATCTACGAGGTCATCACCGGGGGCGTGGCGGGCGGCTCGGTCGGCCCGACCGGGCAGGGGAGCGACATCACCGACGGCACCGTTCACTGGCGCTGGGTGGGCACCGGCGCGGCCGCGGCCGACGGCATCTTCGACGCCGTCGCGACTGGCCCGAAGCAGGCCCTCACCGGAGCGCTCTCCCAGATCGAGACCCCCGTGTCGGGCTGGACCTCGGTCAAGAACATCACCGACGCCTTCCTCGGCACCGACCTGGAGACCGACGCCGCGCTTCGGCTGCGTCGGGAGCAGAGCCTACGCGCCATCGGCTCGGCCGCGCTCGACGCGATCCGCTCGGACGTGCTGGCCGTCTCGGGGGTCACCGCCTGCACCGTCTTCGAGAACACCAGCTCCGTCACCGACGGCAACGGGGTTCCGGCCAAGGCAATCGAGGTGCTGGTCTCCGGGGGCACCGACCAGGCCATCCGCAACGCTATCTGGGCCTCCAGGGCGGCCGGAATCGAGACCCACGGGACCACCTCGGGCAGCATCACTGACAGCGAGGGGACCACCCACACGATCGAGTTCAGTCGGCCCAGCGACCAGCTCGTCTACCTCGACGTATCGTTCAAGATCGACACGGCGATCTTCCCTGCCAATGGCGACGCCCAGGTCACTGCCATCCTCGCCGCTCGGACCTTCGCCGCCGGCGAGAGCGTGGTCAGCTGGCAGCTGAAGAAGCTGATCACCGTCTCGGGCGTGATCGACGTGACCCTGCTGAAGGTTGGGCTCTCCGCCTGGCCGACGATCGAGACCACGCTCGTCATCACCTCCAGGCAGCTGGCGAAGCTCGACTCTGCCCGCATCCTCCTGCACCACGTGTAGCCCATGGCCCTCGCCAAGATCACCACCCACGCAGCGGATGCCGTGGCCCGGCTGCTGGAGCAGTTCCGAACCGGGACGACCATGCCCGCTCTGGTGCGCGCCTTCGCCAACCAGGCGCAGGCCGCGGAGGACGCGCTCTGGGGCGTCCTGGTGCTGCGGCGGCTGTCCAACGCCACCGGCGCTCAGCTCGACGTGCTGGGGCGCGTGCTGGGGCAGCCGCGCGAGGGCAGGGCGGACGCCAACTACGTCCTCTGGCTCCGGGCCCGGATGCTGCTCAACCTCGGGAGCGGCCGGCCCGAGGACCTGCTGGCCATCTTCTCGGCCGTGGTCCAAGGGAGCACCGGGCTCCAGCTCGAGGAGCAGTTCCCCGCGAGCATCGTCCTGCGGATCGGCTCGGCCTCAACGGTCGACCCAGCACAGGCGGCGGCCATCCTGCAGCTCGCGAAGGCGGGCGGAGTGAAGGCGGTCCTCGAGTCCGCCACCAGCATCGATACCACCAGCTTCGCAATGGACCCCAACGGCGCGGGATTCGACGACGGCACAGGTACCGTCGGCGGGACCTTCGCGGAAGCCTACTAGGAGCTCTACCATGGCCAAGCCGACTCAACTTCCCCGCTGGGCAACGACCGGAGTGGTCACGCCGGAACCCTCTGAGGGCCAGAAGGACACCGGCTGGGTGGTGTCGCAAAGGCCGCCCCGGAACTACTTCAACTGGTGGCAGAACCTCGTCTACCAGTGGTGCGTCTACCTCGACGGGATCACGAACGAGGCGCTGACGTGGGCCGCGGCGCAGGTCTTCTCGGCGAAGGCGACCTTCTCCGCTGGCGCCACCATCTCGGTCGCGCCGATAGCGGCCACCGACGTGGCTCGGAAGTTCGATGTCGACGCGGAGGCGACAGCGCGGGGGTCAGCCATTGCGAGCGAGGCCGGCGCGCGGTCGATAGCCGACGCGCTGAAGGCGAACGACAACGCCGTCGTCCACCTGACCGGCACGGAGGCCGTGGCCGGCGTGAAGACCTTCAGCAGCTCGCCGTCGGTGCCGACGCCAGTTGCTGCCGCAGACGCGGCGACGAAGGGGTACGTGGACGTCAGAGCCGCGAAGGCGTGGGTGTTGTTCACGGCCGGCGCTGCCGGGGCTTGCACCATCAACGCAGCGCACAACGTCTCGCTGGTGACGTGGGGAACAAACTCCCCGAACTCCTTCGTGGTTACGTTCGGGACGGCTCTCTCCTCGGCGGTGTACGGCGTAGCGATCAACATCCAGGACACTCTCTACTCGCTTCCAGCCACCAAGGTCTCGCCGGGCTCGCTGACCGCATCATCCTTCGGCCTGTACCAAGGAGCCATCCCGGGCGGGGGTCCCATTACCGTCGTTCCTGGGGTACAAATATTCGTGTCCGTGTTCGGCGCCAACGCCGGAAACTGAGCCGCCGTACGTAGGGCTCCGCCTAGAACCTGACCAATGCTCCGATCTGGCTGGCGTTGTAGCCGACCGCGCCCAGTTCGCAGACCAGCGTCACCCCCTGCCACGCCCGGCGCCACCCGGGCGGCAGGAGGGCAGACACCGCGGCGTGCCCGACCACCGACGCCAGCACCAGCGAGTTGAAGCGGGCACGAGATGGATGCCGGCCGATGACCGGGTTTAGCTCCTGGCCGTTGTGGGCCAGTATCCACTTGGTCTGCTGCCAGTCGATCGCTACAGTCGCGACGAAGGACACTTCCAGCAGGGTGTCCGTGGTGCTCCACTCTCGGGCGATCGAGTAGGAGACCTCCGCCTCGGGCGAAGAGAGGAGCAGGGCAGTTGCCAGCGCGAGAGCGGTGACCATCCTCCTGTAGGCGTATCAAACGGACGGACGTGACACGCCGCGGTGTCGCAGGTCTTGCCTGACCCGGCCACTGCGATACGTGGGGTTCATGCCGGTCACCCCCACCATCCGTCCCGCCCACGGGTCCCGCCCCTGGTTCTACCGGCAGCGCACCGGCGAGTTGCTCCACGGCGACGAGCTCGTGGCGCACGGCTACGCCGGCCGAGGCCTGGGCAAGAACAACCCGGCCATGCAGAACGTCCACAGTACCGGACCGCTGCCGCAGGGCTCCTACCAGATGGTCGGCCCTCCGCACCCCGGGGGCCACCTCGGCCCCGACGTGATGTACCTCGCGCCGGGCCCCGACAACGTCATGTTCGACCGCGGCGGGTTCTTCCTCCACTCCGACGCGGTCCACGACCCGGGCAACGCCAGCGAGGTACATCACGTCGGGGCCGAGGTGGCCCCCGGGGTGCGGAGGGCCGACCATCTGGTA
>JANYBC010000088.1 GCA_025360965.1 Anaeromyxobacter sp.
CACGTCCTCGGTCAGCGCCCCGGCCCGGCCATCGAGATCTGCGCGGACGCCCGCCAGCGAGGGCGCCCCGCCCACCGTCAGCGCCGCCAGCGGCAGCGCCAGCAGCGCCGCGACGAGGGCCACCGCCGGGAGGTCCAGCACCGCGCCGCGCGAGGCGCCGTCGAGCGGCCGGGAGGCGCGGACCGCCCTCGCCAGCGGCTCGACCACCAGCGAGAGGACCGCCAGGTGGAGCAGCACCGCTGCCGGAGCCAGGTAGCGCGGGTGGTGCTGGTTCTCGGCCACCCAGGCCAGCGCCCCGACGAAGGCGGCGTAGGCGCAGGCGGCCACCAGGAGCATCCCGGCCCGCACCAGCGCGTCGCGCCTCCAGCCGCGCGAGGTGGGCAACGCCAGCAGCGCCAGGCCGAGCCCGGCGCACCCGAGCAGCGCCCCGCCCCACCCCGGCGCCTCGGCCCAGGCTCGCGCCACCGTGGCGCCCCAGGCGGCCGGCCACTGCGCGACCGGCAGGAAGCCGACCGCGAGCCGGAGCGGCTGGCCGGTGACCAGCGGGTAGAGCATGATCAAGAGTTGCCCGGCCGTGAGCCCGGCCGCCAGCAGCCCGGAGTCGACCAGCAGCCGCTCGCGGATGGCGCCCCGCTCCGCCTCCGGCTCGGTGAACCAGTCCTCCAGCGCCCGGCCCAGCGCCAGCAGGCCGAGCACCACGCCAGTGGCCGGGTTGACGGCGTGGGCCAGCAGCACCAGCAGGAGCCCCGCGGCGAGCCGCCAGCGCGGCCGGCGGGCCGTAGGCTGGGGGTCATTGGGATGTGCTCCGGGCGCCGGCTCGGCCAGCGCCAGCCCGGCCAGCGCCAGCGCCAGGGCGAGGCCGTAGGGCTGGCTGCCGAGGAACTCGAAGCGCCAGGTCTCGGGGGCGAAGAGCAGCAGCGTCGCCGCCGACGCCGCGCCCACCAGCGGCCAGTCGCGCTCGGCGAAGAGGTGGCGGGCCAGCAGCACCACCGCCGCGAGGCCGGCCAGCACCATGAGGAAGCGCTGCAGCAGCAGGTTCCAGAGCGGGTCGCGGACCGGGAGGGCCAGCAGCGGCACCAGCATGCCGAACCGCTCCTGGTCCCAGTAGAGCGGGGTCCAGCGCTGCAGCGAGACCAGCACCGGCAGGATCGAGTCGCCCTGCTCCAGCCGGTGGAGGGTGCCGAGATCGAGCAGCGCGGCCGCCACCACCAGCGCCGCGAGGAGCGGCCAGGCGCGGCGCACGGGTGAGGTCGGGCGGCCGGTCGGGGGCGCTACGGCGTCCCGGCCCGCTCGGCCCGCTCCCTGGCCTCGGCCGCCAGCGCCTTCACCGAGAAGCCGGGCGTCTGGGCGTACTCGTCGGAGGCGTCGGGGTAGGGCCGGGCCGAGGCCGTCATGGCCGCCAGCGCCTCGGCCGGGATCGACGGGGCCGGGCGGCGCAGCCACGGGTCGGAGAGGTAGCTGACCGCCGGTCCGCGCAGCAGCGCCTTCTCGTCGAGCAACTGGTGGACGCGCTCCAGCGACGGCGGGGCGTGCTCGCCGGTGTCCATGCGGATGGCGTCCTTGGGGCAGGCCTCGACGCAGAAGCCGCAGACCACGCAGCGCAGCTCGTCGATGACGAACTTGGCCGGGTACTTCTCGATGGGGTCGCCCGGGACCTCGGCCGCCTCGATGTAGATGCACTGCGCCGGGCAGGCGGTGGCGCACATGTAGCAAGCCACGCAGCGCGGGCTGCCGTCCTCGCGGGGCACCAGCCGGTGCAGGCCGCGGTAGCCGGGCGGGTACGGCGCCTTCTCCTCCGGGTACTGGAGGGTGACGTTGTCCGAGTAGCCGAGGCCGCGCGGCCGCGCCAGGATGTCGGGGTTGGCGTCGCGCGAGAAGAAGAGGTTCCTGAGGAAGTGACCGGCGAGCGTGCCGATGCCCCGGATCACCTCGGGGAAGTAGAAGCGCTCACGGAGGTCGAGCGGCCGGTTGTCGAGCTGGTAGGCCATGTCGCTCCCTAGTGTCCGCCGGCGTGCGCGGCGCCGTGTGCGGCGTGCCCGTCGGTGGCGGCCGCCTGGCGGCCAGAGGCGCCGACCAGCACGCCGATGACGATGATGGTGCCGAGGCCGATCCAGGCGAGCAGTTGGAGCGACGGGTCGATGAGGATGGCGGCCCCGGTGACGAAGACGTTCACGAGCGAGGCCGGGAGCAGGATCTTCCAGCAGAGCTTCTGGACCTGGTCGTATCGGAACCGCGGCAGCAGCCAGCGGATCACCAGCTGCAGCCACATCAGCAGGATCATCTTGACGAGGAAGGCCCCGCCGCAGACGGCCGCGAACCAGATGGGCTGCAGGTTCTGCCGCAGCGTCTCCTCGAAGACCAGCGGGTGCCAGCCGCCCAGGAAGATGGCGGTGATGACGCCGGCGAAGACGGCGATCTCGAGGAACTCAGCGAGGAACATCATGCCGAACTTCATCCCCGAGTACTCGATGAAGTAGCCGACGATCTCCGACTCGCCCTCGGGCAGGTCGAAGGGCGCCCGCTTGGTCTCGGCGAAGCCGGAGGTGAAGAAGATCAGGAAGCCGATGGGCTGCAGCAGCAGGCCGAGCGCCGGGAAGCCGCCCAGCACCGGCGCCCCCTGTGCCACCACCATCTCCTCGAGCCGCAGGGTCCGGTAGGCCATCATGGTGCCGACCAGCGACACCCCCATGGAGACCTCGTAGGAGATCATCTGGGAGGCGGCCCGGACGCCGCCCAGCAAGGCCAGCTTGTTGTTGGAGGCCCAGCCGGCCAGCGAGGTGCCGTAGACCGAGAGCGAGGCGATGGCGAAGAGGTAGAGCAGCCCGGCGTCGATCTGCGCCACCTGCAGGGAGACCGACTTGCCGGCCGCGGCGACGCCGAAGAAGTTCCCCAGGTCGACGGCGGGGCCGACCGGGACGATGGCGAAGAGGCAGAAGACCGGTGCGAAGGCGAGCACCGGCGCCAGCTCGAAGAGCAGCCGGTTGCGGACGTCGGGGGCGGCCGCCTCCTTGGTGAGCATCTTCAGTGCGTCGGCCAGCAGGTAGGGGATGCCGCCCAGCGGGTTGCCGCCCACCGTGATGCGGTTGGCGCCGATCCGGTTCTGCAGCAGCGCCGACCACTTGCGCTCGGCCACCGTCAGCATCGACCCCGAGATCATCAGCACGACCATCATCAGGGTCAGCAGGTTGCCGACCGCGGCCCCGTAGGAGACCGCGGCGGTGCTCACCGTCCCCGGCGGGTTCCAGCCGAAGGAGATGGAGAGGGCGTTGAAGCCCCAGCCCAGCCCGGCCGCCGCCCAGTAGAAGCCGGCGCTGAGCAGGACCAGGAAGCCGACCAGCAGGGCCAGCGTCAGCGACATCCCAAAGAAGCGCTTCACGCGTGCCTCCTCACCAGCCGCTCGGCGCGACGCCGCGCTCGATGGGTTCGGTGCCTTCGGGAGCCAGCCGTTCCTTCTGCCCGGGCAGCCGGCCGTCGACGGTGCCGGCCGCCAGGGGGACGAAGCCGCGGCGGCGTCCGGCCGACGGCAGCGAATCCCACTTGAAGTCGGGGCCGAGGGCCCCGGCCAGCCTCGGGGAGAGCGCCAGCCAGGCTTCCCGGTTGGAGCGCCACGGAGTCTTCAAGCCGAGGGCGCGGCCCAGGGACGCCGCCAGATCGGCGTGCGGACGGGCCTCCCCCCGCGGGTGCCAGGCCGCCTCGAAGCGCTGGGCGCGCCCCTCGAAGTTGACGAAGGTGCCGTCCGCCTCGGCCACCGGCGAGGCCGGCAGCAGCACGGTGGCCGCGGCCGCCAGGGGCCCGCCGTTGCTCGCCTGCACCACCAGGGTCGGCAGCGAGGCCAGCGCCCCGGGCGCGGCCGGCAGCTCGGCGCCGACCGCCCAGACCGCCTTGACGGTCCCGGCCCCGGCCGCCGCCAGCAGCGCGGCGAAGGGCTTGACGGTGAGGCCGAAGGCCTGGGCCGCCAGCTCCAGCCCCTTGCGGTTGGGGTTCTCGTCGGCTCGCTTGAGGAACTGGTCCTGCCAGCCGTCCGGCCGGCCACCGACGTAGACCTCCTTCAGCCCCAGCCCCTCGCTGGCCACCGCGAAGGCGGCCAGCAGGTCCTCGAGCGCGGCGACCGGCGAGGCCAGCAGCGCCAGCCCACCCTGCCCGCGCGCCGCGGTGAGCGCGGCGGCGGCCGCGGTCACGGCGGCCTCACGCCCGGCGGCCTGGCCCTCGGCGCCACGACCGAGCCGGGCCTTGAGGACCCGGTCGGTGTTGTATGGCTTGTAGGTGAGCCGGCCCTGGTCGCACATCCACTCCTGGTTGACGGCCTCGTTCTCGCGAGGGCGGAGCCGGTAGGCCGACTCACCCATGTAGTCGAGCGAGACGTTGCAGCCGCGGCTGCAGCCGGTGCAGATGGAGCGGGCCGAGCTCATGAACCAGACCCGGCCGCTGAAGCGGAAGTCGGTGGAGGTGAGGGCGCCGACCGGGCAGATGTCGACGACGTTGCCGGCGTACGGGTCGTCGAGCGGCTTGCCGGGGAAGGCGGTGATCTCGCTGTGGGTGCCGCGGTTGGCGATGCCCAGCTGCGGGTTCCTGGCCACCTCGCTCATGAAGCGGACGCAGCGGGTGCAGAGGATGCAGCGCTCCTGGTCGAGCGTGACGGTGGGGCCGAGCGCCACCCGCTTCGCCTTGACGTTCTTGGGGATGTCGAGCCGGGAGGGCCTGGCGTCGTACTGGAGGTAGTAGTCCTGCAGCTTGCACTCGCCGGCCTGGTCGCAGATGGAGCAGTCGACCGGGTGGTTGAGGAGCAGAAACTCCAGGTTGGCGCGCTGCTGGTCCTTCACCTTCGGCGTGTCGGTTTTGACTGCCACGCCCTCGGCCAGCGTCGCCTGGCAGCCCGGCATGAGCTTGCCACCCGGCGCGTTGGACATCTCCACCAGGCACTGGCGGCAGTTGGCGGCCACCGAGAGCCGCTTGTGCCAGCAGTAGTAAGGGATCTCGATCCCCATCCCCAGCGCCGCCTGGATGACGGTGGTCCCGGGCCGAACCACCACCTCGCGGCCGTCGATGGTGGCGGTCACCATCCCCGGGTGCTTAAGGGGCGGCGGCGCGGGCGGGCCGGCCGGCTTCACGGCCGCGGCGGGCGCTTCGGGCTTCTTCTCCTCGGCCATTCCTATTCCTCCCTGCACTGCGGGCGTGCCGTCACTGCTCGACCTCGCCACCGATCATGTTGATCGAGTCGAACACCGGGACCAGGTCGGAGAGCAGCGCACCGTGCAGGATGATGGGCAGGGCGGCCAGCATGGGCCAGCCCGGCGCTCGCAGCCCGATCTTGTAGGGCCGGCCGCTGCCGTCGGAGACCAGGTAGAAGCCGAGCTCGCCGTTGGCCGCCTCGGTGTAGCCGTAGACCTCGCCGGCGGGGACCTGGATCCCCTCCATGATGAGCTTGAAGTGGGCCATGACGCCCTCGATGGTCCCGTAGACCTCCGGCTTGGGCGGCAGCACGTAGCGGAAGTCGCGCACCACCAGCTCGCCCGGCGCCATGTCGCGGAAGCACTGGCGGAGCATCTTGTCCGACTGCTTCATCTCCTCGATGCGGATCAGGTACCGGTCGTAGGTGTCGCCGTTGCTGCCGACCGGGATGTCGAAGTCGAGCCGGTCGTAGACCAGGTACGGGGCGGCCTTGCGCAGGTCGTAGGCCTCGCCCGAGGCCCGCAGGCAGGGGCCGGTGAAGCCGAGGTCGATGGCGTCGGCGCGGCTCACCGTGCCGACCCCGCGGGTGCGGTCGTAGAAGATGCGGTTGCGGGCCAGCAGCCCGTCGATCTCGTCCCGCAGCAGCACCACCCGATCCAGGGTGGTCTCGGTCTTCTCGATCCATCCCTCCGGCACGTCGCGGGAGACCCCGCCGATGCGCGCGTAGTTGGAGGTGAGCCGGGCGCCGCAGAGCTCGGTGAGCCGGTCCCAGAGCAGGTCGCGCCCCTCGATGGCGTAGAGGAAGACGGTCATGGCGCCCAACTCGAGGCCGAGCGCGCCCACCAGCGTGAGGTGGTCGCAGATGCGGTGGATCTCGGAGGTGATGGTGCGCAGGTACTGGGCCCGCTCCGGCACCTCCAGCTTGCAGAGCTTCTCGACCGCCAGCGCGAAGCCGACGTTGTTCATGATCGAGCTGACGTAGTTGAGCCGGTCGGTGTACGGGAAGACCTGCGTCCAGGTGACGCTCTCGCAGCTCTTCTCGAAGCCGCGGTGGAGGAAGCCGATGTCGAGCTTGCAGCTGGCGATGTTCTCGCCCTCCAGCTCGACCACGGCGCGCGCCGTCCCGTGCATGGCCGGGTGCGACGGGCCGAGGTTGACGAGCATGCGCTTCGACGACAGCGGGGCGTCGAGCTCGCTGGAGCGCGGCCCACCCACCTGCTTCAGGACTTCCTTCACCTCGGTCGACATGAAACCTCGCCTGGCGCCGCGTGGCCGCGCCGGTCCTTACCTGCCGTCTATTCGCTGCGCCTGGCCGGCCCCGGCCCACGGAACTGCTCCTCGGGGACCTCCAGCTCGGTCACCAGCGGCTGCCGGCCGCGCAGCGGGTAGTCCTTGCGCAGCGGGTGGCCGACGAACTCGTCGTACATGTAGAGCCGGCGCAGGTCCGGGTGCCCGGTGAAGCTGATGCCGTACATGTCGAAGCAGTAGCGCTCGAACCAGTTGGCGCCGCGCCAGAGGCCGCAGACGCTCGGCAGCACCGCGTCCTGCTCGGAGACCTTGACGCGCAGCCGGACCCGCCAGTTGCGGGTGGTGGAGAGCAGGTTGTAGACCACCTCGAAGCGCGGCTCCTGCCCGAGGTAGTCGACGGCGGTGATGTAGGGCGCCATGTTGAACTGCATGCCGGGGTCGTCGCGGAGGAACTGGCAGACCTCGAGCAGCCGCTCGCGCGTGACGAAGGCGGTGTCGTCGCCCCCCGCGCCGACCGAGGCGCCGGTCACGCCGTCGCCCTTGACCGGATCCCGGAAGCGCGCAACCAGCGCGTCGATGACGATCGTGGCCATGGTGGTCCTCGCCTACCGCTGACGCGGCGCCTGCCCCAGCACGGGCAGCGGCTTGCCTTCGGTGAGCTGGTGGTGCTGCCCCTGGATCTTCGCCTGCAGCATCATGATCCCGTCGAGCACCTGCTCCGGCCGCGGCGGGCAGCCCGGCACGTAGACGTCGACCGGGATGATGCGGTCGATGCCCTGCACCGTGGCGTAGTTGTCGTAGAAGCCGCCCGAGGAGGCGCAGACCCCGAAGGCCATCACCCACTTCGGCTCGGAGATCGACTCCCAGACCCGGCGAAGGATGGGCGCCTGCTTGCAGTTGACGGTGCCGACCACCATGAGCAGGTCGGCCTGGCGCGGCGAGAAGCGCGGCAGCGCGGCCCCGAACCGGTCCAGATCGTAGCGGGCCGAGGCCAGCGTCATGTACTCCATGCCGCAGCAGGCAGTGACGAACGGGTACTGGAAGAGCGAGTACTTGCGGGCCCAGCCGAGCCCCTGCGAGACCATCTTCTCCAGGGCGCCGATGGCGTCGTCCCGGCGGGTCGGGATGATGGAGGGGATGGCGTCGAGTTCCGTGGACATGTCGATGCTCCCTCTCACTCGGCCCAGTCGAGGACGCCCTTCTTCCAGACATAGGCGAGGCCGACGACCAGGGTGGCGACGAAGATCAGCATCTCGACGTAGCCAGCCCAGCCGAGCTCGGTGGAGAGCACCGCCCAAGGGAAGAGGAAGACCGCCTCGATGTCGAAGACGATGAACAGCAGCGCCACCACATAGAACTTGACCCCGAAGCGGTCCCGGGCCGAGCCGACCGGCACCGAGCCGCACTCGAACGGGGACATCTTGGCGGCGTTGGGACGCCGCGGACCGAGGACGTTGGCCAGGAGCAGGAGCACCAGCGCCAGACCGGAGCCGACCAGCAGCACCAGACCGATGGGGAAGTAGGTCTGAAGGGGTGTGAGGGGCATGGCTCGAGAGCGTTTGGGGTGGGTCATCCAAATGCCCGCGCCTCTTGATTTCGTCAAGAGAATTCGGACGCTTGACAATACGGGGACGATCAGTAGACTCCGCCCGTTTTTTCCCGACCTACTTGAATGGGGTGCTCGTGATGGGCTTCGAGTTCGGCGCCGTGCTGGTCTTCGCCGTCGTCGCCGTCGGATTCGCCTTCGGCGGGATCGCCGTCTCGAGGTTGGTGGGTCCGAAGATCTTCAACGCCGAGAAGAGCACCATCTACGAGTGCGGCGAGCGCCCCATCGGGGTCGCCTGGTTCAACTTCAACCCGCGCTTCTACCTGGTCGCCCTGGTCTTCGTGATCTTCGAGGTCGATATCGCCCTGACCTTCCCGGTGGCGGTGGTCTTTCGCAAGTGGACCGAGACCAGCCCGACGCTCGCCTGGGTGGCCTTCTTCGAGCTGCTCCTCTTCATCGCCATCCTGGTGGTCGGCCTGGCCTGGGTCTGGGCCAAGGGCGACCTCGAGTGGGTCAAGACGCTGAGCCCCGGCTCCACGCCCCAGGACGCCCCCCAGCGGCGCGCCGCCTAGGTTCGGAACGGACCGGGGAAGGAGACGACATGGCGAAGAAGCTCGACTCGGAGATCGGCGGCGACGTCAACTTTTTCCACACCTCGCAGCTCGACCGGCTCATCAACATGGCCCGGGAGAACTCGCTCTGGTACCTGCTCTTCGGCCTGGCCTGCTGCGGCATCGAGCTGATCCAGACCGGCGGCCCGCGCGCCGACCTGATGCGCTTCGGCGCCATCCCCCGCGCCTCACCGCGCCAGGCCGACTTCATGATCGTGGCCGGCACGCTCACCTACAAGATGGCCGAGCGGGCCAAGCTGCTGCACGACCAGATGTCCGAGCCCAAGTACGTCATCTCGATGGGCTCCTGCGCCAACTGCGGCGGCCTCTTCCAGTACGCCTACTCAGTCTGCAAGGGCGTCGACAAGATGTTCCCGGTCGACGTCTACGTGCCGGGCTGCCCGCCCCGCCCCGAGGCGCTGACCGAGGGGCTGATCCGGCTGCAGGAGCTGGTGCGCAACGAGCGTTGGAGCGACAAGCGTCGGGCACCCCCCGCCGCCGCGGTCTAGTGGAAGCTGCAGGTTTCTTGGTCCAGGACGGCGCCGCCGAGGTGGCCGCGGGACGGGGCGAGGGTTCGCGCAGCGCGGACCGCTCGCCCCTGTCGCAACGAGGAGTGAAATGACGACCAGCGAGATCCACGAAAGGCTCACGGCGCGCTTCGGCGACGACGTGGGCGCGCCGTCCGCGACCAAGGGCGACCCTTGGCTGCTGGTCAAGCCGGCCCGGCTCGTCGAGGTCTGCGCCTTCCTCAAGTCCACGGCCGGCCTCGAGTTCGACTTCTGCGAGGACCTGACCGCCATCGACTGGCCCAAGCGAAACGTCATCGAGGTGGTGATCCACCTCTTCTCCTTCAAGCTGAAGCACGCCGTGAAGCTCAAGGTCGAGGCCGACCGCGCCAACCCGGTGGTCCCGTCGCTGACCGTGGTCTGGAAGGGCGCCGACTGGTTCGAGCGCGAGGTCTACGATCTCTTCGGCGTCTCCTTCACCGGCCACCCCGACCTGCGCCGCATCATGCTGCCCGACGACTGGGTCGGCCACCCGCTCCGCAAGGACTACCAGGAGGCCGGCGGCTGGCACGGCATCGGCAACCAGCGCGAGAACCCGCTGGTCGAGCTGAAGCGGCTCGACGACGTGGCCCGCGCCGCCCTGCCGAAGCCCCCCCCGCCCCCCGCCCCGCCCGCACCCCCGGCGCCCGCGGCGCCGCCCGCTCCCGTCGCCCCGGCTGCCCCGG
>JANYBC010000128.1 GCA_025360965.1 Anaeromyxobacter sp.
GCTCGACGGCAAGGGCGAGGCGCTCGGGCGCGTCGACCCGGCGGTGCGCGAGGCCATCGCCCGCGTTCGCGGTCACGTCATGGGCGGGAAGGGCCCCTATCAGCCCAAGGGTTACGAGGAAGCCATCCAGCTCACCACCGACGAGGGACTCCGCTTCTTTCTGCCCCGCGCCACGCCGGTGTACGACCCCAGCCGCGCGCTCAGCGGAGTCACCCTGATCCTGCAGGACGTGACCCGGCTCCGTCGCTTCGACGAGCTCAAGAACGACCTGGTGGCCACCGTGGCCCACGAGTTCCGGACGCCGCTCACCTCGCTGCGCATGGCCATCCACCTCTGCGTCGAGGAGGCGGCCGGCCCGCTCAGCGAGAAGCAGGCCGACCTGCTGGTCACCGCCCGCCAGGACTGCGAGCGGCTGCAGGGGATCGTCGATGACCTGCTCGTCCTCTCGCGCATCCAGTCCGGGCGCGTCGAGCTGCAGCGCGTGCCCGTCCGGGCCAGGGCCCTGCTGGAGGAGGCGGCCGGCGCGGCCCGGGAGGCGGCGGCCGGCGCCGGCCTGGCGCTCACCGTGCGGGTCGGCGCCGCCAGCGACGAGGTGCTCGCCGACGCCGAGCGGATCGCGCTGGTCCTCTCCAACCTGCTGGCCAACGCCTTGCGCCACACCGCGCGCGGCGGGGCGGTGACGCTGTCGGCGACCGGGTCCCCTGGCGCCGTGCGCTTCGAGGTGGCCGACACCGGGGAGGGGATCCCGGCCGAGTACCTCGACAGGATCTTCGACCGCTTCTTCAGCGTGCCGGGCCGGCGGGCCGGTGGCGTCGGGCTCGGCCTCTACCTGGTGCGTGAGATCGTCGCGGCCCACGGGGGCGAAGTCGGGGTCCGGAGCACGCCGGGAGAAGGGAGCTCCTTCTGGTTCACCTTGCCGCTGGCCGCCTCGACCCCGGCCGGCTCGGGAGCGAGCCCGCAGACCTCGAGCGCCTGATTAGCGCCCCAGCGACGGCATGCTGTGGCGCTTGCTAGCGCTAGCGCCCCAGCTTCTTCCGCTTCCGCCAGAGCGTCGAGGTGTCGATGCCGAGGATGCGGGCCGCCTCCTCCATGGTCGGGGTGCGCGCCAGCACGCGGAGCAGGTGCTCCCGCTCGATCTCCTCGGCGCTGAAGTTGCCGCCCAGCACCGGCACCTCCGAGACCTGGGCCTGGAGCCGATCCGGGAGGTTCTCGACCTCCAGCACCTGGGCCGGGGAGAGGATGACCGCCCGCTCCATCACGTTGCGCAGCTCGCGGACGTTGCCCGGCCAGGGGTAGGCGAGCAGGGCCCGCGTCGCCCCCTCGGAGAGCGCGGGCACCGGCCGCTTCGAGCCGGCCGCGAAGAAGACCAGGAAGCGGTGGGCCAGCGGGAGGACGTCCTCGGGCCGCTCGCGCAGCGGTGGCACGGTCACCTCCACCACGTTGAGCCGGTAGAGCAGGTCCTCGCGGAAGCGCCCCGACTTCACCTCGGCCTCGAGGTCCCGGTTGGTGGCGGCCACGATGCGGACGTCGGCGGTGCGGGTCCGCGTCTCCCCGACGCGCTCGAAGACCTTCTCCTGGAGGAAGCGGAGCAGCTTCGACTGGAGCCCGGGGGAGATCTCGCCGATCTCGTCGAGGAAGACCGTGCCCCCCTCGGCCGCCTCGACCCGGCCGGGCTGGTCGCGGACGGCGCCGGTGAAGGAGCCCCTGGCGTGGCCGAAGAGCTCGCTGGCGAGCAGCTCGTCGGTCAGGGTCGGACAGTTGACGACCACGAAGGGGCGGCCGAGGCGCGGCGAGCTGGCGTGGAGGGCGCGGGCCAGCACCCCCTTGCCGGTCCCGTTCTCCCCCCGCAGCAGCACCGGCGCCTCCGAGAGGGCGGCGCGCTGCACCACCTCCAGCACGCCCCGCATCCGCGGCGAGCCGGTCTCCAGCGTCACGTCGGGGGCCGCTTCGGCCAGCCGGGACTCGAGCTCGGTGCGCGCCACCGCCTCGAAGCGCCGCGCCGCCAGCCGCTCCACGATGAGCCGGATCTGGCTGGGAGTGAAGGGCTTGGGGACGTAGTCGGCGGCGCCGCGCTTGACGGCCTCGACGGCGGTGTCGAAGGTGGCGTAGGCCGTGATCATCACCACGTCGAGGCCTGGCCGCTCGGCCAGCAGGCGGGGGAGCAGGTCGAGGCCGCTCTCCAGGCCGAGCCGGAGGTCGAGGAAGGCCAGATCGAACGGGGCGTGGCGCAGCGCCTCGAGCGCGGCCTCCGAGGTGGAGGCCTGGGTGACCTGGCAGCCGATCGACTCCAGGCAGACCCCCAGCGTGGTCCGGATGTTCTTCTCGTCGTCCACGATCAGGACGCGGGACACGGATGCGACGCTCATGGGGAGCATCATGCCACCGGTGACGGGGGACCGGTCAGCGGGTCGGGACCAGAGTGAGGATGGGGCGGATCAGCACCTCGCAGGCGGGGCCGCACTCCTCCAGGGGCGCCACTAGCTCGGCCAGCGTGCGGCAGTGATCCCGCATCGCCGCGGACCGCCCGGGACCGCAGAGGGTGCGGAGATCGTCCATGGTCCGCTCGTAGACTTCGCGCCGCTCGGCCGCCGGCAGGGCGCGGAGCGAGCGGCCAGGGGACGTGGTCTCGATGACCAGCCAGCCGACCCCGACCACCGCGAGGATGAGCGCGATGGTCAGCGCCGCTGGCCACGGGAGGCGGCGGAGCCGGGCGGGCAGGGCGACCAGGGAGAGGGCAGGAACGGGGGCCATGCCCTCACCAGGAGCATGCGACGTGCCAGCCGCGACCGCCGCCAGGACGGGAGGATCCGGAGCGGGTCCGCGCCAGGCCCGTGCAATGTGCAAGGTCCGCGAGAGGGCGGGGTGTGATTTGCACGACACCGTCCAGAGGCGCACTTCGAAGCTTGCGGCGGCGCCACCAGAAGCCGGCGCCGTCGCGACTAGAGGCGGTAGCGCAGCAGGTGGATCTCCAGCGGCCCGTTCCAGAGCCGGTGGTCGATCTCGGCCTTGCGCGACAGGGCCTGCTGCAGCAGCGGGTTGCCGGAGAGCAGCACCGCGCTCCAGCCGTCGTGGCGCTCCAGCAGCTCGGCCAGCAGCCGGTAGAAGCCGACCAGCTTGCGCTCCTGGGTCCGCGCCGCCGAGCGGGCCTCCGGGCCGTCCTCCTCGGCGATGAGCCGCTCGCCGTAGGGCGGGTTCATGCAGAGCGTCCCCGCCTCGCCGCGGGGCTGGAGGTCGCGCACGTTGGCTTGCTCGATCACCAGGTCGCCGGCCACGCCGGCGAGGTGGGCGTTCCGCCGGCAGGCGTCGATGGCCTTGGGGTGGAAGTCGGAGGCGAAGATGGGCGCCGGCAGCGACGGCAGCACCGCGGCGCGAGCCTGCCCGCGCAGCTTGTCCCAGCGGGACTGGAGCTCGTCGCGGTAGCAGGTCCAGCGCTGGAAGGCGAAGGAGCGATCCAGGCCCGGTGCGATGCAGCGGGCCCGCAGCGCCTGCTCGATGGCCAGCGTCCCCGAGCCGCAGAGCGGGTCGACGAAGGGGAGGCCGGTGTCGATGCGACCGAGCAGCAGCACCGCGGCGGCCAGCGTCTCCTTGAGCGGGGCCACCGAGGTGGTGGTGCGCCAGCCGCGCTTGTGGAGCGGCTCGCCGGCCAGGTCGAGCGAGAGGGTGCCCTGCCCGCCGTCGAGGTGGAGGACGATGGGGACGTCGGGGTTCCTGGAGTCGACGTCGGGCCTGGCCCCCAGCTTCTCGCGCAGTTGGTCGACCACCCCGTCCTTCACCTTGAGCGCGGCGAAGCCGGTGTGGGTCACGCCGGGCGCCAGGCCAGTGGCCTCCACCGCCAGCGTGGTCTTCTCGGTGAGCCAGGGCGTCCAGTCGATGGCGTGGGCCGCCTCGTAGAGATCCTCGGCGCCGCTGACCGGGAAGGCGGCCAACTCCAGCAGCACCCGCATGGCGGTGCGCGAGTGGAGGCAGGCCTTGGCGCCGTGCTCCAGCTTCCCCTCGAAGTGGACGCCGCCGCGGCCGCCGCGCACCGCTGGCAGCTTGAGGGCGGCCAGCTCCTGGCGCAGCGCCCCCTCGGTCCCCTTGCTGCAGGTGGCGAAGAACTTCACGGGGCCTCCCGGCCGGGGGCTGCAGGTGGCGGTTCGCCCGGGGGGCGGGCGCCGAAGGTGGCGGCGCGGATGGTGCCACGCGCCGTGCGCTTGGCCTCGTACATCAGCTCGTCGCCGCGGGCCAGCAGGTCGTCGTACTGGCCCGGCGCCTGGACGAAGGTGGCCACGCCGATGGAGAAGCCGACGTGCCAGCCGCTCCGCTCCACCGCGGTGAGCAGGTTGGTACGCACCCGCTCCACCAGCGCCAGCGCCGCCGGGGCGTCGGTCTCGTGCATGAGCAGGCCGAACTCGTCGCCGCCGAGGCGGGCCGTCGCGTCGACGGCGCGGGTCGAGGCGCGCAGCGTCTGGGCCACCACCACCAGCAAGGCGTCGCCCTCGCGGTGGCCGAGCGAGTCGTTGATGAACTTGAAGCCGTCGCAGTCGAGGTAGGCGAAGGAGAGCGGCCGGCCGGTGCGCCTGGCACGCTCCAGCTCCATGGTGGCCGCCTCGCCGAAGGCGCGGCGGTTGGGGAGGCCGGTGAGCGGGTCGGTGCGGGCCATCTGCTGCTCCACCTCGAGCCGATCGCGCAGGCCGGTGAGCAGCAGCACCAGCGCCACGAAGACCCCGAGCTGGACCATCAGGTTCCAGGCCAGCACGCCGCCGGGGAGCGGCGCGCCGTGCCGGGCGTAGAGGTCGGCGCCGTTGGAGACCACCGAGGCCAGCGCCGAGAGGGCGAAGCCCCAGCGCGTCGAGCCGAGCCAGGCGCCGAAGGCGATGGGGCCGAGGTAGAGCAGGGTGAAGTTGACGTCGGGGCCGGTGAGCACGTCGCCGACGCTGATGAGGAGGATCAGCCCGACCGAGATGAGCACCACGCCGGCGCGGGTGAGGGCGGCGGCGTCGCCGCCGCGCGCCGGTCCGGCCTCGACCTCGCCGGTCGCGGCCGTGAAGCCACCCGAGGCCGGGGAGGGGAGGTCGGCCGGGCTCACCGCGGCGCGCTCGCTTCGAGGCGCCGGTTGGCGGTCCGGCCACGAACCGTGAAGTTGGGCACCAGCGGGTTCTCGCCGCCGCGGCCGGCCGCGCTGAGGCGGCCCGGATCGATCCCCAGCTCGACCAGCCGCCGGGCCGCCGCCTGGGCCATCGCCAGGGAGAGGCGGGAATCGGTGAAGGGGTCACCGGAGGCGTCGACGAAGCCGGTGAGCCGGACGGTGAGCGCCGGCGAGGCGGCCAGCACCAGGGCGAGGTCGGAGAGCCCGACCTCGCGGGCCAGCTCGGCGGTGCGCCCGGTGAAGGAGACCTCGTCGAGCGTCACCCGCCCGCGCTCGGCCAGCCGCCTGGCCCAGTCGCGCTGCCGGGGCGTCTGCAAGGCCGAGGCGGCCGCGGCCGGCGGCTCGACGGGAGGCGGTGGGGCCTGAAGTGAGGCCTGGAGCTGGGCCGGCCGGAGCGCCACCGCGGCGCCGCGCAGCGAGTCGCGGCGGCCCCGGTCGAAGCAGCCCTGGACGCCGGGGGCGCCGAGCCGGTCGAGCGCCGGGCGGGCCAGGTCGACGACCGAGCGGCGCACCGCCGCCTCGAGCGGCTCGCCCGCCGCGGGCTCGATGAAGGTGGAGGCGGCGAAGACCAGCTCGCGACCCGGCGTGAGCAGGAGCCGCAGCGTCACCGCCAGGCCCGGGTCGCGCCCCCGGCTGCGCCCCTCGACGGTGCCGTAGAGCGCGCCATCGGCGCCGAGCAGCTCCGCCAGCTCCAGCGCGGTGCCGCCCGAGACGCCCTCGCCCAGCTCCAGCGGGGTGTCGGCCAGCATGGCGCGGAGCTCGGAGACCGGGAGGACCTGGGTGCGCGCCCGGTCGACGCTGGCCGCCAGCGCCTCGGTGGCGGCCGCGGCGGCGCTCGGCGCGTCGGTGGCGCTCTCGATGGGCGCGAGCAGGAGGCAGCGGACCCGTGCCAGCTCGGCCGGCCTGATGAGGTACGGGCTGACCTCCTGGGCGGCGGGTGCCGGATGGGCCCCGGCGCAAGCGAGGAGCAGGGCGAGGGCCGGCGCGGTGGTGAGCGCGAGGGAGCGCATGGGCCAGCCAACGTACCCCGGAGCGGGGCTGGACGGGACCCCGGCGGGGGGCACCCCAGGTGACGACGTCACCCTTCCGTTGCCTGCGCGCCACCGGCCTGTCACCTTATCATGAGGTGATCGCCACGTGACCACGGTTCTCCTCTGCGACGACGAGCGCGACCTCCTCTCGGTCCTCGACTTCAACCTGCGCGCGGCAGGGTTCGAAACCATCCTGGCGACGCGGGGCGAAGAGGCCCTGCTCTCGCTCAAGCGGCGCATCCCCGACCTGGTGCTCCTCGACCTGATGCTGCCGGACCTGCCGGGGACCGAGATCTGCCGGCGCATCAAGGCCGACCCACGCACCCGCCACGTCCCGGTGGTGATGCTCACCGCCAAGGGTGAGGAGGTCGACCGGGTGGTCGGCTTCGAGCTCGGGGCCGACGACTACATCACCAAGCCCTTCAGCGTCCGCGAGATGGTGCTGCGCCTCAAGGCGGTGCTGCGACGCGCCGGCGGCGGGCGGACCACCGAGCGGCCTCGCGAGCAGGTCGGCCCCATCCGCGTCGACGTCGAGGCCCACCGGGCATTCGCCGAGGGCGTCGAGATGGACCTGACGCCGCTCGAGTTCCGGCTGCTCTCCACCTTCATGTCCAGGCTGGGGCGGGTCCAGTCGCGCGAACAGCTCCTCGAGGACGTCTGGGAGATGTCGCCCGACGTCGAGACCCGGACCGTCGACACCCACGTCAAGCGGCTGCGCGAGAAGCTGGGCGCCGGGCGCGACCTGCTCGAGACGGTGCGAGGCATCGGCTACCGGATGATCGACCCGGCCGACAAGGGCGCCTAGCGGTGGCGGAGCGCTGAGCCATGGCCCTCGGACGGACGCCGCTGTCGGCCGCCATCAAGGCGCTGCGCGCCGAGCTCTCGGGCGGACCCCACGCCGACCTCGGGCAGGAGGTCTCCGAGC
>JANYBC010000112.1 GCA_025360965.1 Anaeromyxobacter sp.
CCGACGATGGCGCCGAGCAGGAAGGAGACCGGCATGACGAAGCCGAGCAGGTGGGGCAGCAGCGAGGCCGCCACCCCGGCGATGTCGAGGGCGGTGACGCCGGCGCCGAAGAGGATGTCGGCCCGTGCCAGGATCTGCGTCATGAGCAGGAGCTGCGTCAGGAAGAGCAGCGCCGCCAGGAAGGGCAGCAGGATCTCCTTGGCGAGGTAGCGCTCCAGCAGCCCCACGGCGGCTCAGGCGCCCTTCAGCTTCGCCTGGAGCGCGGCGTCCCTGGCCTCGACGTCGCTCGCCAGCTTGAGGCGCGCCGCCCGCACCCGCTCGGCCAGGGCCGGGTCGCCGCGGGCGATGATGCGGGCCGCCAGCAGGCCGGCGTTGCGGGCCCCGCCCCTGCCGATGGCCAGCGTGCCGACCGGGACCCCGGCCGGCATCTGCACCGTCGCCAGGAGCGCGTCGAGCCCCTTCAGGTCGCTCGAGGCCAAGGGCACGCCCAGCACCGGCAGCTCGCTCTCGGCCGCCACCACCCCGGCCAGGTGGGCGGCCGCGCCGGCGCCGCAGATGATCACCTGGATGCCGCGCCCAGCCGCCTCGCGGGCCAGCGCGCCGGTCCGCGCCGGCGTCCGGTGCGCGCTGGAGACGTGGACCTCGACGCCGACGCCGAGCTCGTCGAGCGCCCTCTTCGCCTCGGACATCACCTCCCAGTCCGAGTCGGATCCCATGAGGATGAGCACCCTGGTGGTCATGCGCTGCCCCCGATGTCGGTGCGGAACTGCATGCCGCGGAAGGAGATGGTGCCGAGCGCGTGGTAGGCCCGCTTCATGGCCTCGGCGGTGGTGGCCCCGAGCGCGCAGGCGGTCAGCACCCGCCCGCCCGCCGTGACCACCTGGCCGCCCGGGCCTGACGCGGTGCCGGCCTGGAAGAGCTGCTGGTCGGGCGCCAGCGCGGCGTCGAGCCCGTGGATGACGTCGCCGCCGGTGACCTTGCCCGGGTAGCCCTCGGCCGCCACCACCACGCCGATCGAGGCGCGCCGATCGACGTCGAGCGTGACCCCGGAGAGGTCGCCGCGGGCCACCGCGAGCAGGGCCGGCACGAGATCCCCGCGCAGCCGCATCAGGATGGGCTGGGTCTCGGGGTCGCCGAGCCGGGCGTTGAACTCGAGGACGCGGAGCCCCTGCGGCGTCAGCATCAGCCCGGCGTAGAGGGCACCGCGGAAGGGGTGGCCGCGGCGCGTGAGCTCGCGCACCGCCGGGAGCAGCACGGTCCGCTCGATCTCGGCCAGCAGCGCGTCGGAGACCTTGGGCGTGGGGCAGAAGGCCCCCATGCCGCCGGTGTTGGGGCCGCGGTCGCCGTCGAAGATGCGCTTGTGGTCCTGCGCCGCCGGGAGCATCCGCACTCGCTCACCATCGGTGAAGGCGATGCAGGAGGCCTCGGGGCCGGACAGCTTCTCCTCCAGCAGCAGCGTGGCCCCGGCGGCGCCGTGGATGCGGTCGACCAGGATCTCGCGGATGGCCGCCTCGGCCTCCTCGACCGATCCACAGACCACCACCCCCTTGCCGGCCGCCAGGCCGTCGGCCTTGACGACCACCTGCCCGCCGCGCCGCCGCGCCCAGGCCAGCGCGGGGCCGGGCTCGGTGAAGGTGGCGTAGTCGGCGGTGGGGATGCCGGCCGCCACCATGACCTCCTTGGCGAAGGCCTTGGATCCCTCGATGCGTGCGGCGCCGGCGGTCGGGCCGAAGGCCAGCACCCCGGCGGCGTCGAGCCGGTCGACGAGCCCGCCCACCAGCGGCGCCTCCGGGCCTACCACCACGAGATCGATCTTCTGGCGGACGGCGAAGGCGGTCAGCTCCTCGACGTCGTCGGCCTTGATGGGGACGAGCGTGGCCAGCCGGCCGAGGCCGGGGTTGCCGGGCGCCGCGAAGAGCGCGGTGACCAGCGGGGACTGGGAGATCTTCCAGGCCAGGGCGTGCTCACGGCCGCCCGAGCCGACGACGAGGATGCGCATACGGGAGGGAAACTTACCCCATTCCCGGCTGTCCGCGGGGCGTTGATCGCGCCGCCCGGCGGCGGTAGGGCTGGTGGATGTCCCTCCCTCCTGCCGGTCCGAAGCCGATCCTGTACCAGGTGCGCGCCCTCCCCGGCGGCCACTTCGAGCGCCTGGCCGCCCGCTTCGACCTGCGCGGCGGCGGAGCGACCCCCGAGGCTCGCCCCGCCCTGCTCGAGGCGGCGCGGGAGGCCGAGGTGCTGGTCACCAGCTACATCGACCGGGTCGACGGGGCGCTGCTCGACGGCCTGCCGCGGCTGCGCCACCTCGCCTCCTATGGCGTGGGAGTGGACCACCTCGACCTTGAGGCCTGCCGCCGCCGAGGCCTGCTGGTCACCAACACCCCGGGCGTGGTCACCGAGGCGACCGCCGAGCAGGCCATCGCGCTCATGCTGGCGGCGGCCCGGAGGGTCGCCGAGGGGGACCGGCTGATCCGGCGCGGGGGCTGGTCCTCCGTCGATCCCGCCCTGCTGCTCGGCACCGGCCTCGACGGCAAGCTGCTCGGCCTGATCGGCTTCGGCCGCATCGGCCAGGCGGTGGCCAGGCGGGCCGCCGGGCTGGGGCTGCGGCTCGCCTACACCTCGCCGCGCGAGGTCTCTTTCCCCGGGGCCCGTCGCCTGCCGCTCGAGGCGCTCCTCGCCGAGGCCGACGTGGTCTCCCTCCACGTCCCGCGCACCCCGGCCACCGAGGGGCTGCTCTCGCGCGAGCGGCTGGCGCTGATGAAGCCAGGCGCACTCCTCGTCAACACGGCCCGCGGGGCGGTGGTCGACGACGCCGCGCTGGCCGAGGCGCTCCGCAGCGGCCGCCTCGCTGGAGCCGGGCTCGACGTCTTCCGGGACGAGCCGCGGGTCCCGCCCGCCTTCCTCGAGCTGGAGAACGTGGTCCTGACCCCGCACCTCGGCTCGGGCACGCGCGAGACCCGGGGCGCCATGGCGCTCATGGTGGTCGAGGAGGTCGAGCGGGTGGCGCGCGGCGAGCCGGCGCGGCATGCGGTGGCCTGAGCCCCGGCCGAACGGCTAGCCGGCCCGCCAGAGCTGCATGAAGCCGATCACCAGGAAAGCCAGCGCCGAGGCCCCGGCCAAGGCCCGGGAGGTGCGCGGCCCGAGCCGTCCCATGGCGCCGAAGACCAGCACGGTGGCGGCGTTGGTGGCGGTGAGCGAGAGGTAGAAGCTGCCCAGGAAGACGAGCGGCTCCGCCGCGCCCTCGCGCAGCGCGCCGGCCAGGATGGGGCCGCCCACCAGGCTCCAGAAGATCCAAGCGTTCGGGTTGAGCAGGTTCACCAGCACCGCGCGCCAGAAGCCACCCTGGACCGGCGCCTGGGCCGGAGCCTGGGCGGGGGCCCCCGGGGCCGGTGCGCCCGGGGCCGCCGTGGAGGTCCGCTCCCGCCAGAGTCCGAGCAGCGTCGCTCCCCCGAGGGAGATGAGCAGCGCGCCGCCCGCCAGCGAGAGGAGCCGCAGCAGCCCGCCCGGCAGGCCGGCCAGCGCGAAGAGGCAGGCGACGATGACCGGCGGATCCGAGACCAGCGGCACCAGCGCCAAGTGGATGACCCGCCGCGGGCCGAGCCGCGCCGAGCGCTCCAGCAGCAGGGCCTGGAGCGGGCCGGGCGAGGCCGAGGCCGAGAAGCCCAGGCCCAGCCCCTGGGCGAGGAGTGCGGCGAGCGGCGCGGGCACCGGCGTCAGTGCCGGAAGTGCCTCAGGCCGGTCGCCACCATGGCGATCCCGGCTGCGTCTGCGGCCGCCACCACCTCGGCGTCGCGCATCGAACCGCCCGGCTGGATGATGGCGGTGGCTCCGGCCTTGATGATCTCCTCGACGCCGTCGGCGAACGGGAAGAAGGCGTCCGAGCCGACGCTGGCGCCGCGCACCGGCAACTGCGACTTCATCACCGCGGTCTTGACCGACTCGACGCGGCTGGTCTGGCCGCCCCCGATGGCCACGGTCCGGTCGCCGCTGGCGAAGACGATGGCGTTCGACTTCACGTGCTTCACCACCTTCCAGGCGAAGAGCAGATCCTTCCACTCCGCCTCGGTCGGGGCGCGCCTGGTCATCACCTTGCAATCCTCGCGCTTCACCTGGCCGAGGTCGCGGTCCATCACCAGCAGGCCGCCGGTGATGGAGCGGAGCTCGCGGGCCTCCTCCGGCCGGCGGCGCCAGGACCCGCTCGGCCGCCCCAGTCGAGGCGATTCGAGCAGCCGCAGGTTCTTCTTGGCGGCCAGCAGGGCCCGGGCCGCGGCGTCGTATCCCGGTGCGATCACGCACTCGAGGAAGAGGTCGGTCAGCTCCCTGGCCACCGCCTCGTCGACCTGGCGGTTGAGGGCGACGATGCCGCCGAAGGCGCTGACCGGGTCGCAGGCGCGCGCCCGGGCGAAGGCCTCGGCCAGCGTGGCGCCCAGCGCCACCCCGCAGGGCGTGTTGTGCTTGATGATGACAGCGGCCGTCTCCTCGAACTCCTTCAGGTTGGCCAGCGCCGCCTCGAGGTCGAGGAGGTTGTTGTAGGAGAGCTCCTTGCCCTGGAGGATCGAGGCCCAGGCGACGGTCGGCTCCTCCGGCTCGCACCCGGCCCGGTAGAAGGCGCCGGCCTGGTGCGGGTTCTCGCCGTAGCGGAGGTCCTGCACCTTGTCGTAGACGGCGCCGAGCGTGGCCGGGAAGTGGTCGGGGGCCGCGTCGGCGCTGGAGCGCGCCGTCAGGTACTCGCTGATGGCGGCGTCGTAGGCGGCGGTCTGCGCGAAGGCCTTCTTCATCAGGTCGAAGCGGGTGGCGCTGGAGAGGACCTGGCCCGCCTCGAGCTCGGCGGCGACCCGCTCGTAGTCGGCCGGGTCGACCACGACCCCGACGTGGGCCGAGTTCTTGGCGGCGCTGCGGACCATGGTCGGCCCGCCGATGTCGATCTCCTCGACGCACTGGTCGAAGGACTTGCCGGCCGCCACCGCCTCGCGGAAGGGGTAGAGGTTGACGACCACCAGATCGATGGGCGGGATGTCGCGGGCCGTGACGTCGGCCTCGTCGGAGGCCAGCCCGCGCCGGTAGAGGATGCCGCCGTGGACGCGGGGGTGGAGCGTCTTGACCCGGCCACCGAGGATCTCAGGCGCCATCGTGAAGTCGCCCACCGAGGTGACCGGCACGCCGGCCTCGGCCAGCGCCTTCTGGGTGCCGCCGGTGGAGAGCAGCTCGATGCCGAGCGCGGAGAGGCGCTTCGCGAAAGGGACGAGACCGGTCTTGTCGGAGACCGAAAGCAGCGCGCGGCGGACCATGGGTTCCTCCCGGGAAGGAGGCCCCGTTTACCAGCCGCGTGCCGGGGATTCAAGGACGATGGCGGGTGCGGTCGCGGCGCGCGGGGGCGCCGGCCCCGGGGAGCCGTCGCTCAGTGGCCGTCGCGACCGCCCAGGACGGGATCGTTGGTCCGCGGCTCGTCATCGACCATGGCCCGGAGCTTGAGCAGCCCGCGGGTCTCCACCTGGCGGATCCGCTCCCGGGTCAGGTTCATGATGGCCCCGACCTCCTCGAGCGTGATGCCGCCGCGGTCGGCGACGTCGAGCGCGCAGGTCTCGCCCATCTCCCAGACCTCCTTGTCGGGGAAGTTGAGCTTGATCGACCCGGTGGTCGGGTTGACGTCCAGGTAGAGGTGGTGCTTGCAGGAGATGAACATGCAGGGCCGCGGCCCGGTGGCGCAGGCTGCCCGCGCGTGGGGCCGGTTGGCCTCGATCTCCCGCATCACGCCGTCGAGTTCCGGGTCGAGCACGCCCGACTGCCGCTGGCGCCGCAGGTCCCGCGCGATCTCCTTGCGGGACATGGTCTTGGACCGCCGGCGGACCGCGTCGACGTCGCCCTGCTCCGGTCCGTCCACCGGGTCCATCACTTCACTGCGCTTGGCCTCGCTCATCCCCGACCCCTTCCATCCCCGTTGCGCCACCAGCGGCGCCCCCTGTCACCTGCCGACGAGCGCGGCCCCCGCGCCCGGGCCACGTGATCCGGCGGCCCCTGCCGCCCCGATCGTCGTGACCGCACCGCCAACCCTCTCCAGCCTCCGGAAGACCGCGCGCGCCTCGCGCTCGGCCCGGCCCAGCTCCGCCTCGAACTGCCGCTTGCGCGGGTGCGACCTCGCCTTGAGGGCGATGGCCGCCACCAGCTCGGCCAGGCCCTGCTCCACGTCCTCGATCCGGTTGCGCACCGTCACGAAGCTGCCGCGGATGTCGTCGACGGTGTAGCCCTCGGCCATCATCCGCTTGAGCAGTGCGATGCGGCGCACCACGGCCACCGGGTAGAGGCCGGTCGATCCGGCGTGCTTGCCCTTGCGCCCGACCCGCCGGCTGCGCGGCAGGAGCCCGAGCTGAACGTACTTGCGGAACGTCGAGGCCGAAAGCCGTGCGCCGCGGGCCTCGAAGAGCCGGACCACCTCGCCGGCCGTGATCCCTCCCGAGCGCTCGCGCTCCAGCTGGCCGATCTCGTGGTCGCTCAGGAAATCCATTTGATCCATCGCTTGAAAATCTCAGTTGGAAAACTTGATTTCAAAGATAGTAGATCAAGTGGATTTCGTCAACGAGCAACTGCGGCCCGCCCCGACCGGGCGCGGGGGTGTGCCGTGGTGAAGGGACAAGGGACTGACGCCGCGACGCAGCGCAGGCAGGCAGGCAGGCGGGCGGGCGGGCGCGGCGCCTCCTGGGCCAGGCGCCTCCCGGGCCAGGGGCCTCCCGGAGCGGCCGCGGCAGGGTCGGGTTCAGCGATGCGCTTCAGCGCTCCGGCTGCTGGGCCGCGCGCTCGGCGCCGCAGCTTCAGCCCTGCAGCATCGGGGCTGCGCGCTCAGCGCACCGGGATCAGCGCTTTAGCGCCGGGCGCCAGAGCTGACGGCTGCCCGGCTCGACGACCACCTCGACCTCGGCGGCCCCGAGCGCCGGGTGCTCGGCGCGCAGCCGATGGGTCCCGGCGCGCAGCCTCAGCTCCTGGGGAGTCTCGCCGACCAGGACGCCGTCGACCCGGACCACCGCCCAGGGGACGACGTGCACCCGCATCAGCCCCTCCCCCCGCCCGGCCAGCGCCGCGTCCTCGCCGGCCAGCAGCCAGAGGCCATGCGCGGTGCTCGGCGGCTCCCCGAGTGCGGGCGTGGCTCCGACCCGTGGGCCTGGCGCGCCGGCCGGGACCGGCTCGGGGGGCGTTGCCAGCCGGGGCCAGCCCCAAGCCGCCACGGCAGCGACGACCACCAGGGCCGCCAGCGCCGCCACCAGGCGGAGCCGCCTCCGCCGCCGGGCCGGGGCGAGCAGCGTCACGCCGTCGCTGGGAGGCGCTGGCGACGCAGCCGGCGCGGGGGTGGGGCGCAGCGCCGTCGGCTCGGCCGCCATGGTCGGTAGGTCGCCGTCGGGCCAGAGCCGCTGCATCAGGTCACGGAGCTCGTGCTCCGAGTCGCCCCGCGCCAGCTCCAGCCACTGCGCCGCCAGCGCCGCGCGCAGCGCCTCGGCCGACCCGGTCCGCCGCGCCGGATCCTTCTCCAGGGCGCCGAGGATGACGGCGTCGAGCGCCGGGGAGATGGCCTCGTTCCAGGCCGAGGGCTGGCCGACCGGCTCACCCTCGAGCAGCGCCGCCAGCGTGGCGGCTTCGGACTCGCGGGCGAAGAGCCGCCGCCCGGTGCAGAGCTCCCAGAGCACCACCCCGAGCGCGAAGAGGTCGGCCCGGCCGTCGAGCGGCCCGCCGCGCGCCTGCTCCGGCGCCATGTAGGCGAGCTTCCCCTTGATGGTGCCAGGATCGGTCAGGTCGAGGCGGCTGGTGACCTGGGCGATGCCGAAGTCGGCCAGCTTCACCGCCCCCTCGTAGGAGACCAGGATGTTGTGCGGGGAGACGTCCCGGTGCACCAGGCCGACCGGGCGGCCGTCGACGGCGAGCCGGTGCGCGTAGGCCAGCGCCTTGGCCACCTCGACGCCGACCTGGACGGCGCGGGCCAGACCGGGCCGCACCCCCAGCTCGCGGCAGCGCTCCATGACCCTGCCGAGATCGCGGCCGCGCACCAGCTCCATCACCAGCGCGAAGCGCCCGCCCTCCTCCACCAGCTCGAGGACCTGCACCACGTTGGGGTGGTGGAGCTGGCTCGCCAGGCGGGCCTCCTCCACCAGCATCCTGGCGAAGTCGGCGCTGGCGCCCGGCGCGCCGCGGACCAGCTTGAGGGCCACCTCCCGCTGGACGCCGGCCGGGCCATCGGCCTGCGCGCGCCAGATCTCGGCCATGCCGCCCGAGGCGAGCGGCGAGATGAGCCGATACCTGCCGAAAGACTCCACCGTGAGTGGGAGTGTACCCCGCCCGGGCGCGGCGGGGGTGGCCGTGCTACTCAAAGGGGCGTGACCCCCGCCCTGCTGCTGCTGGCCCTCGCCGCCGTCGATCCCCGCCTCGCCGTCCTCGACGCCATGGGCAAGGAGCTGGAGCGGACCGCCACGAAGTTGCGCCTCGACGCCTACGACCCGCCCTACTACGTCGGCTTCCAGGTGCGCGAGGTGAGCGCCGTCGAGATCGCGGGGCGGGCCGGCGCGGTCTTCGCAGACACCAGCCGGCGGGACCGGCGGCTGGCCGTCGACCTGCGGGTCGGCAGCTACGACTTCGACTCCTCGGGGGGCGACGAGGTGATGGTCATCGGCGGCGAGGCGCCGGCCTGGAGCGCGCCGCGCGAGGCGCCGCTCGACGGCGACCCGGCCGCCCTGCGCCAGGCCCTCTGGCTGGTGGCCGACGAGCGCTACAAGGATGCCCTGGCCAGCTTCTTCCGCAAGCGCTCGCGGGAGGTCTACCGGCCCAACGACCCGGGCCGCGCCCCCTCCTTCAGCCGCGAGGCCCCGGTCCAGCACGTCGGCCCGTCCCTGCCGCTCACGCTCGACGCCGATCGCTGGCGGCGGGCGGTGCGCGAGGCCTCGGCCGCCTTCCGCGACCAGCCGCACGTCTTCGAGTCCCAGGTGCGGGTCACGGCCGATCGCCAGGTCCGATGGCTGGCCACCAGCGAGGGGACGCGGCTCATCACCGAGCAGCGGCTCTACGCCGTGCACCTGCTGGCCTCGGCGCGGGCGCCGGACGGCCAGCTGCTCGAAGGCGGCCGTGACTACTACGCCGCCGACGAGGCCGGGCTGCCCGACACCGCTGCGCTGGTGCTGGCCTCGCGCAGCGTGGCCGGTGAGCTCCGGGCGCTGATGGCGGCGCCGGCCATCGACCCCTACACCGGCCCGGCCATCCTCGACTCGGAGGCGGCCGGGGTCCTCTTCCACGAGGCGGTCGGCCACCGGCTGGAGGGCGAGCGGCTCGACGACGACAAGGAGGGCCAGACCTTCCAGGGCCAGGTCGGCCAGGTGGTGCTGCCCACCTTCCTCACCGTCATCGACGACCCGACGCTGCAGAGCGCCGCCGGCACCACGCTCAACGGCAGCTACCGCTACGACGACCAGGGCGTCCCGGCGCAGCGCACCACGCTCATCCAGGACGGGAAGCTGACCGGCTTCCTGCTCTCGCGGCGGCCGGTGAAGCCGTTCACCACCTCCAACGGCCACGGCCGCTCCCAGGGGCTGCGCCCGGCCATGGCGCGGATGGCCAACCTGCTGGTCGAGTCGTCGCGGCGGGTCGACGCCGTCGCGCTCAAGCAGCAGCTCATGGCGGAGGCGCGGCGCCAGGGCAAGCCCTACGGCCTGCTCATTCGCGACATCACCGGCGGTAACACCAACACCCAGTCATGGGGCTACCAGGCCTTCAAGGGAACGCCGCGGCTGGTCTACCGGGTCGACGCCGTGAGCGGCGCCGAGACCCTGGTGCGCGGCGTCGAGCTGATCGGCACGCCGCTGGCCAGCATCAACCGGATCCTCGCGACCGGCGACACCGTGAAGGTCTTCAACGGCTACTGCGGGGCCGAGAGCGGCTCCGTGCCGACCTCCACGGTGGCCCCCCCGGTGCTGGTGGCCGAGCTGGAGCTGCAGCGCGTCGCCAAGGCCCTGGAGCGCGACCCGGTCCTCCCCTCCCCCTGGCAGGCGCCTGCCCCCCGTGAGGTCCGCCCATGAGCGCGCTCCGGCTGCCCCGCCTCACCGACCTGCTGCTGCACCCCCGCCGGGAGGCCCTCGCCACCTTCACGCTGGGCGGCTGGCGCGCCTGGTCCGAGCCGCTCTCGCTCGACGCCGAGCGGCGGCGGCTGCTCAACCTCGATCTCTCCGAGCCCGACGTGGCATTCACCGTGGGTGACTCGGTGCTGGCGGTGGCCCGCGTCGAGTCCGACCTCGACGGGCGGGTCTCGCTGGTCGAGCTGGTGGCGGCCGAGCCGGCCCGCCCGGCGCTGGTGGCGGCGCAGCTCCTCCCCGGCACGCCCGGCGAGCCGCGCACCGGCGGCGGCGCGGCGGCCCGCGAGTGGATCTGGGGGCCCGAGTCGGGGTCGACCGCCTCGGTGGGCGGGGAGCCGGTCCGGCTCTGGATCTGCGCCGAGCAGGCCTACGGGGATCGGCTCTGGCTGGTCGCCTCGGTGGTGCGGCGCCCCAGCGATCCCGACGAGGAGTGAGGCGGCCCGGCCCGGCGGCCGGCGCGGCAGCGCTACTCGCCCCTGCGCCACCCCTGCCAGAGCACGTAGCGCCTGAAGTCGGCGTCGAACTCCGGCTCGCCGATGCCGAAGCTCTCCAGGAAGGCCCGCGAGAAGACGGCGCCGCCTCGCATCCGCTCCAGCGCCTCGAGCACCCGCTCCTCGCCGTAGCGCTCCAGCAGGAAGGCGAAGGCGTGGTGGGAGGCGCCGTAGACCACCTCGGAGCGCTCCAGGTAGAGCGGCTCGGGATCACCGAGCGGATCGCCCTCGGAGCGCTGACCGCGCGCCACCCGGCCCCGCGCCGCGCCCCGGCCCGGCTCGCCGTCGCCGGCCCCATCAGCCGCCAGCCCCTGCTCGTAGAAGCGCCAGAGATCCTCCAGCGTCCCGCGCCGCCTTCCCTGGCCGGCCGTGACGCTGGCCATCCCCTCGCGGAACCAGAGCGGGATCCCCTTGAGCGACCAGGTCCACTCGGCCGCGGCGCGCTGGTACATGACACAGTGGGTGAGCTCGTGGGTGAGCAGCTCCACCACCTGGGCGTCGCTGGCGCCGAAGATCCCCCAGGAGGACGGCGACTGAAGGTCGATCGACCCGTAGCGGGCCCAGGCCCGCAGCCAGTCGAAGCCGGGGCGCCTGGCCGCCACCTCCAGCCCGGCGTGGGTCGGGTGGATGGTGATGGAGATGGGGGTGTCGAGTCCTCCCCAGCGCGCCGTGCGCGGCAGGGCCACCGCCAGGGCCCGGGCCACCTGCCGGGCGGCCCGGGCATCCTCGGGCCAGGAGACCAGCTCGACGCGCGCCTCGCCGACATGGAGCGTCTCGCGACGCGGGGCCGCTTCGCCCGAGAGGCGCGGCGCACAGCCGGCCAGCATGGCGAGGATCAGGGGGAGTCCGGAACGCACCGCCCCGGTCGTACCCTCCCCGGGCCCCGGATCGCAAGCTCGAGGCCAAGCCCGGCCTCACGCCGGCAGCGGCGCCGGTGCGCGCCCCACCCCAGCGAGCTCGAGCAGCAGCGGCGCCACCCCGGTGAGGTCCTCCACCGCCTCGACCCGGGCCGCGGCCTGCCCGAAGCCGAGCACCGGGACCCTGGCCAGGGTGTGGTTCCGGGTGGAGAGGTCCTCGAGGTTGCCGTGGTCGCTCGTGACCACGAGTGAATCCTCCGGCCCCAGCCCTGCCACCAGGGTCCTCAGGAAGCGGTCGAGCCTGGTGAGGGCGTCGAGGGCCCGCTCCATGGAGCGGGCGTGGCCGGCCTCGTCGGTCTCGAAGAACTCGAAGGCGGCGAAGTCGGCCCCGGCGGCGAGCCCGAGGAAGATGCCGGCCGCCTCCTCGGGCGTGCGCCGGGGCAGCTTCAGCCCCAGCTCGTCGGCGCGCCGCGCCGTCAGGTCGTGGGTGAGCCCCCGCCCGGCCCGGGCGTCCTCGAAGCTGCGGAAGGTGCCGCCGCCGGCGGCGAAGGCCACCGTGGTGGCCGAGGCGCGGACCCGGCGCGGCATGGCGAACTCGGCCTCGCCCTCCACCGGGAAGCCGAGCGCGCGCAGGTAGGCGACCGGGTAGGCGTTGGCGAAGACCGCCCGGCGGCCCGCCTCGGCCAGCCGCCGGTAGATGGAGCGCCGCTCCAGCAGGGCGCGCAGCCGCGGGTTGGGGAAGCCGAGCAGGTGCTTGCCGAGGAGCGCCGGGGCGTTCTCGCCGGTCAGGATGGTCGTCTGCCCGGTCGCCGACTGCGGCCGCCCATCCACGCCGAGCCGGGCGTCGGCCAGCCCGGCCCGGCCGCCGGACGGCAACGGCGGGCCGCTCCCGTCCTCGAAGCGCGAGAGCAGGAACGGCTCGCGGGCCAGCGGGTTGACGGCCGGGTCGGGCCGTCCCGCGCCGACGCCGTCGACGAAGACGAAGAGGAGCGACACCCCGTCATCCTAACCGCCCCCGCTTTCCATCGCCGCCGGGCCGGCTCGGCGCTATCCTCCGGCCGCCACTCCACCGGGAGCGGCCAGACTCCACGCCGATGCCCCGCCTCTCCGACCCGCGCTTCACCCCCGACTGCACCATCGTGGTCGACGGCCGCGCCGTGCCGGCCCGCGCCGGGGAGCCGATCGCCACCGCCCTGCTCTCGGCAGGCCGGCCGCTGCTGGCGCGCAGCCACAAGTACCACCGGCCGCGCGGACCCTTCTGCCTGGCCGGCAGCTGCCAGTCCTGCCTGGTGCGCGTCGGCGGCCAGCCCAACGTTCGCGCCTGCCGGACCGCCTGCGCCGAGGGGCTGGTGGTCGAGACCCAGCACGCCCTCCCGACCGCCGGCCACGACCTGCTCGGCCTCATCGACCTCGCCACCCCCGACGGCCTCGACCACCACCACCTCGGCACCTCCAGCGTCCTGCTCAACCGGGCGGTGGTCGCCTTCTCGCGCCGGCTGGCCGGGCTCGGCCGCCTCCCCGACGCCGCCTGCCCTCCGCCGGCCACGCCGCGCGAGGAGCGGTTCGACGCGCTGGTGATCGGCGCCGGCCCCGCCGGGCTGGGTGCCGCCGAGGTACTGGCGGGGGGCGGGTGCCGGGTGCTGCTGGCCGACTCGGAGCCGCGTGCCGGTGGCCGGCTTCGCTGCCGGCTCGACCTGCCCGGCGAGCCGCCGCTCGCGCTGGCGAGCCGGGTCGAGGGCAGCCTCCTGGCGACCGGTGGCGAGCTCATGCTGGACGCGGCGGTGCTCGGCCTCTGGCTCGACGGCGGCGCGGTGCTGGCGCTGGTCCACCAGCGCGGCGCGGCCGAGCGACTGCGGCTGGTGAGGCCGGCCCGGGTGCTGCTCTGCGCCGGCGGCACCGCGGTGCCGGCCGGGATCGAGGACGGCGATCGCCCAGGCATCCTCTGGGGGCGCGGCCTGGCGGTGGCGCTGGCCGAGCACGGCACCGTGCCGGGGCGGCGCCTGGCGGTGCTGGGGTGCGGCGTCGAGGCCGAGGCCCTGGCGGCGCGGTTCACCGCGGCAGGCATGTCGGTGGCCCGGCTCGACTCGGCCCGCCGCGCCCTGGGGCGGGCCCGGGTCCGCGCCCTCGACGACGGCCACGGTGGCCAACTCCCCTGCGACACCGTGGCGGTGGTCCAGCCGCCGGCGCCGGCCACCGATCTGGCCCGGCTGCTCGGCGCCCCGGTGGCCTTCGACGCCTCGGCCCGGGCCTTCGCGGTCCTGGCCGACGCCGCCGGGCGCACCGCCGTCCCGGGGCTCTTCGCCGCCGGCGAGGTCACCGGCGCCATGGACGCGGCCGCCGCCCTCGAGGCCGGGCGCCGCGCCGGGGAGGCCGCCCGTGGGTAAGACCCTGCTCTGCGGCTGCGAGGACGTCTCGCTGGAGGAGGTGCACCGCGCCTTCGCCGCCGGCCACCGCGACATGGAGTCGGTGAAGCGCTACACCGGCTTCGGCACCGGCCCGTGCCAGGGGAAGAGCTGCCTGACGCTGGTGGCCCGCGAGCTGCTCCGGCTGGGCGCCACGCCGGGCGAGATCGCCCCCTTCACGGCCCGCCCGCCGAGGGAGCCGACCCCGCTCTCCACGTTGGCCGCCCTCGACCCCGCCACCCTCCCCGTCGGCGCCGAGGGCATCCCGCCCGAGGCCCCACCCTCCCCACCCGGCCCCGCCGCGCTGCAGCCGCTCCCGGCCCGTGCCGAGGTGGTGATCATCGGCGGCGGCATCCTCGGGCTGTCGCTCGCCTACGAGCTGGCGCGGCGCGGGCGGAGCGACGTGCTGGTGCTCGACCAGTCCTACCTGAACGCCGGCGCCTCGGGGCGCAACGGCGGCGGGGTGCGGGCCCAGTGGTCGACGCCCGAGATGGTGAAGCTGGCGCTGCGCTCGCTGGCGCTCTGCCGGCGCTTCGCCGTCGACCTCGGCATCAACGTCTGGTTCCGCCCCGGCGGTTACCTCTTCCTCGCCCCGGACCGGGCCCAGGTGGCCCGGCTGGAGCGGAACGCCGCGCTCCACGTCCGGCACGGGATGCGCACCCGGCTGCTCACGCCGAACCAGGCGCTCGAGGTGGTCCCCCACCTCGACCCCTCGCGCTTCGTGGCCGCCTCCTGGAACCCCGACGACGGCGTGGTCTTCCCCTGGCCCTTCCTCTGGGGCTACGCCACCCAGGCCGAGGCCCTTGGCGTGAAGGTCCGCACCTTCGCCAGGGTCACGGGGCTGCGCCGGGAAGGCGCCCGGCTCAGCCACGTCGAGACCGACCGCGGTTTGGTGGCCTGCGACCTGGTCATCAACGCCGCTGGGGCCTGGTCGAAGCAGGTGGCGGCGCTGGCCGGCGTGGCCACGCCCAACCGGCCCACCCGCCACGAGATCCTGGTGGGCGAGCCGCTCGAGCCCTTCCTCGACCCGCTGGTCTCGCTGCTCGGCACCGGCCTCTACTTCTCCCAGTCGCAGCGCGGCGAGCTGGTAGGCGGCATGGGCGATCCCGATGAGCCGGAGGGGGTGTCGCAGGGCTCGAGCCTGCGCTTCCTGGCCCGCTTCGCCCGCGCCGCGACCCAGCTCATGCCCAGGCTCGGCGGGGTCAAGGTGGTGCGGCAGTGGGCCGGCTGCTACGATGTCACGCCGGACAACAACCCCATCCTCGGGCCGGCCGGCTACGCCAACTTCCACCAGCTCCACGGCTTCGTCGGGCACGGCTTCATGATGGCGCCGGCCATGGCCGAACTCTACGCCGACTGGCTCACCGGCCGGGGCAAGCACGAGCTCTTCGACCGCTTCTCCCTGGCCCGCTTCTCCCGCCAGGGGGCGGCCGTGGGCGAGGACTTCATCATCGGCTAGAGTGCAGGCATGTCACTCGGAAAGACCATCGCCTTCCTCGGGTCGGGCAACATGGCGGAGGCCCTCGTGAAGGGCCTGCTGCGGGCCCACGTCGCCGCCCCCAACGAGATCATCTGCACCGACCGGCGCGCCGAGCGCGGCCCGGAGCTGACGCACAAGTACGGCGTCCGCTTCGAGAAGGAGAACCTGGCGGCGGTCCGCGCCGCCTCCATCGTGGTGCTCTCGGTCAAGCCGCAGGCCATGAACAAGCTGCTGGAGGAGATCAAGCCCGGGCTCGACGAGTCCAAGCTGGTGATCTCCATCGCCGCCGGCGTGCCCATCGAGGCCATCGAGCGCAAGGTCGGCCACGGCGTCCGCATCATCCGCACCATGCCCAACACTCCGGCGCTGGTCGGGGCCGGGGCCACGGCGCTGGCGCCCGGCGGGCACGCCACCGAGGCCGATCTGGTCCAGGCCAAGGCGCTCTTCGAGGCGGTCGGCATGGCGGTGGTGGTGGAGGAGCAGCTGCTCGACGCGGTCACCGGCCTCTCCGGCTCGGGCCCGGCCTACATCTTCCTGATCATCGAGGCGCTGGCCGACGGCGGGGTCAAGGCCGGGCTGGCGCGCGACCAGGCCCAGGAGCTGGCGGCGCAGACCGTGCTCGGCTCGGCCAAGCTGCTCATCGAGACCGGCGAGCACCCCGGCCGGCTCAAGGACCAGGTGACCAGCCCGGGCGGCACCGCCATCGCCGGCCTCCACACCCTCGAGGCCGGGGGCCTGCGCACCACCCTGATGAACGCCGTCGAGTCGGCCACCAACCGCTCGCGCGAGCTGGGCAGGAAGTTCCTCGAGGTGGAGGAGTGAGGGTGCGCCGCCTCGCCGCCCTCGCCCTGCTCTCCCTGGCCGCGGCCGGCTGCACGCCGCTGTCGGTGGTGCCGGACGGCGAGCGGACCAGGACCCACGTCGCGCTGGAGGGGCAGGTCCGCTGGCTGCGCGTCTCGCTCGCGGCCTCGCCACTCTTCGGCGATCGCGCCAAGCTGCTCCTGCTCGACGCCCCGGTCGCCGAGGTCGACCTGCTGCGGGCCGCCGACGACAGCGTCATCCCACCGCCGCCCGCCGAGAGGATCCTGCGGCCGGGGACGCCGGTCCGCATCGAGAAGGTCGAGTTCCCCACCGGGCTGGTGATCGCCACTCGCACGGTGATGTCGCCTCGCTACCACCCCTGGGTCTACTTGAAGCTGGCCGGCGAGGACCGCCCCTGCATCCTGGTCCTCTCCCACGCCAGCACCAGCGCCGACGCGCTCGTTGACGAGGTCGACCGCCTGCTGACCAGCGACGACCCGTCCCGCCTGCTGGCCGGGCTTCCGCAGGAGCAGCGCGACGCCATCGGCCGCAGGGAGCTGGTGGAGGGGATGGGCGCCCGCGCCGTGGAGATGGCCTGGGGCGTCCCGGAGAAGGTCAAGATCGACCGGCCGGCGGTCACCGAGGAGTGGGCCTGGCCGTCCGGGAAGCGTCGCGCCTGGTTCCAGGACGAGAAGCTGCTGCGCTGGTCGCGCTGAGCGGCAGGTTGAGCACCGCCGCCCAGCAGGTGCCGGCCCGGAGCTGGCGCACCAGCCCGGCCTCGTCGCGAACAGGCTCGCGCAGCAAGGTGGCGGCCGTCCCCAGCTCGTCGAGCGAGGTGAGCGCCCCGGAGCCGCCGACGCAGGGCAGGCCGAGGTGGTCGGCCGCCTCGACGGCCAGGTCGTTGGCGCCGTGGCGGGAGCGGCCGTGCAGCCCCTCCAGCGCCGCCAGGCCGTCGAGCGTGAAGACGGCGTCGCCTGAAGCCGGGGCCAGCGACTTGTCGTAGGGGTGGGCCGCCACCACCGCGGCTCCCATGGTCACGGCCCGGGCCAGGGCGGCCACCGCCGGCCGCGGCCACGGGCCGAAGAGCTCGACCGGCGAGGGCAGCCGCTCGGGGGCGTCGAAGAAGAGCAGGAAGCGTCCCTGCGCCGTGGACAGGCTCAGCCCCACCAGCGCCACCAGCCCAGCCTCGGCGGCGGCGGCGCGGACCTCGGGCAGCGCCTCGAAGGTGTCGAGGTCGGTGAAGGCGACGCCGTCGAGGCCGCGGGCCCGGGCCCGGAGCAGCACGTCGAGCGGGCGGAGCGTCCCTCCGGGCGTCCGCGAGGTGTGCACGTGCAGATCGAGGAGCATAGGCGCGGATTTTGACACACCCTCCCCCGACGGGGATACTCCGCCCGTGACCTTCACCGGCGTCAAGGTCTTCTCCGCCACCAAGGCCAGGGAGCGCGAGGAGCTGGGTGAGACCATCACCCGGTGGCTCCGCGCCAACGCGGACCTCGAGGTGGTCGACAAGGTGGTATCTCAGTCCTCCGACGACGAGTTCCACTGCCTCTCCATCGTCTTCTTCTACCGGCAGAGAGCCTGAGCGCCCAGCGCCCGGGTGTACGCCCGGAGTGATCCATGCGGCTCAAGCAGCGCCCCGAAGACTTCGTCGTCACCGAGTCCTGGCGATTCGACGACGACCCCCAGGGCCCGTGGCGCGTCTACCTGATGGACAAGCAGAAGCTGACCACCTTCGAGGCGGTGGAGCGGATCTGCTCGCGCTTCAAGGTGCCGCGCGCCGAGGTCAGCTACTGCGGCTTGAAGGACAAGCAGGGCCGGACCACCCAGTTGGTGGCGGTCAAGGGGCGCGAGGTCGACCTGCAGGACACCGACCTGCGGCTCAAGCTGATGGGGCGTTGCCGGCACCCGCTCTCCGCCAAGAACACCACCTCCAACCGCTTCGCCGTCACCGTCCGCGACCTCTCCGGCGACGACGTGGCGAAGCTGCCGGCCGCGGTGGCCGAGGTGCAGCGGCTCGGCGTCATCAACTACTTCGACTCGCAGCGCTTCGGTCCCTTGAAGCACGGCCAGGGCTTCATCGTGAAGGAGCTGATGCGCGGCGACTTCGAGACCGCGCTCAAGAACGTCATTGCCCACCCCAGCGAACTCGACGCCAGCGGCGACGCCAGGGTGAAGCGGTTCTGGAAGGAGAACTGGGGCGACTGGACGCGGCACAACCCGAACCCCGGCGCCGAGAAGTACGAGGCGGTCATCAAGTGGCTCAAGAAGAACCCGGACGACTTCCGCGGCGCCATGCTGCGGACCGAGCCGCGCTGGCGGGCCCTGCAGGTCTTCACCTACCAGTCCTGGCTCTGGAACGAGGGGGTCCGCCAGTTCCTCCGCGACGTGGTCGGCATCCAGCGGCTGGCGTCGATCCGCTACCAGGCCGGCTCGCTGGTCTTCCCCCGCGAACTCGACGGCGAGACCGCCCGCCGCCTCGACCGCATGACCTTCCCGCTGCTCGGCCCCGACTCGACCTTCACCGACCCACAGGTGGAGAAGGCGGCCATGGCCCCGCTGCTGCGCGAGGAGATGACGCTGGCCTCCCTGACCGTGCCCAAGACCCCGGAGATCCACTTCGACCACGAGGAGCGGCCGCTGCTCTCGCACCCGGGCAGGCTCACCGTGGGTGACACCCGCCCCGACGATCTCAACGAGGGGCGCTTCAAGGTGAACGTGGCCTTCACTCTGCCGCCCGGGGCCTACGCCACGCTGGTGGTGAAGCGGCTCTTCTGGTGGACGCTGGAGCCGGGCGCGCGCAAGAAGGAGGAGGCGGTCGAGCGGGCCCTGGCGGCCATTCCGCGCCCGAAGAAGACTCAGCAGCAGATGCACACCGAGCGCAAGGAGACCGGCTTCCTGGCGCGCAAGAAGGCGGCCAAGGCGGCCAAGCAGACGGCGCGCGACGCCGAGGTGGCGGCGGCCAGGGCGCGGTCGAAGCCGAAGAGGCGCTAGTGCCGCGACCCAGGCAAGATGACGTGACGAGAGGGCCGAGACCGAAGCGAGGCTGGCGCCCGAGGAGGGAGCAGCG
>JANYBC010000226.1 GCA_025360965.1 Anaeromyxobacter sp.
CTGGTTCGATCACCGGGTCGGCGCCTGGCTGGGGGCGCGGCTGGAGCGGAACCCGGGCAAGGGCCGCTGGCTCAGCCGCGAGCAGCTGGCCAGCTTCGAGGCCTCCTATCGCCGCTGGGGCGGCTGGCTGCTGCTCTTCAACCGCTTCTTCCCCGGCGTTCGCGGCTTCCTCTTCCTCGCCGCCGGCGCCTCCCGCATCCCGCTCTCGCGGGCCCTGCTGCTGGGCGGCCTCTCGGCGGCGCTCTGGAACGGCCTGCTGCTGTCGGCCGGGGCGCTGGTGGCGGAGAACCTCGAGGAACTGGTGGGGCTGGTCGACCGGTACATGCGGACGGCCGGGCTGCTTGGTGGACTTGCCCTGCTGGTGGCCGTGGCGCGCGCGCTCTGGCTGCGGCGGCGGAAGTCGCCATGACCGGCGCGCTGCTGGCGCTGGCCCTCGGCCTGCTGCCGCAGGGGCGGGCCGCGTGGCGGATGGAGCTGGCCGGGCAACCGGTCGGCGTGGTGTCGCTCGAGCTGCGCTGCGCCGGCCCGCGCTGCGCGGTGAGCTGGCTGTCGCGGCAGCGCCTCCCGGCCGAGGCCGGCGGCGCGGTGCAGGAGCGGCGCGTGGAGCTGGAGGTCGATCTCGAGGGGCGGGCGCTCGGATCGGCGCACGTCACCGAGGGTGGCGTCGCCCGCCGCGTGGCGCTGCCGATGGGCGCGGTCCCGGCGCTGCTGGTCGAGCCGCTGCTCGCGGCGCGGATGGTCGACGCGCCCACGGCCTGCCTCGACGCAACCGACGAGCTGACCGGCGCGCCGCTGCGGGCCTGCGGCCGGCGCGAGGGCGGCCGGCTGCGGCTCGAGTTCGGCTCGGAGCTGGAGCTGGTGACGCCGGGGGCCGACGGCTTCGCCGGCGAGGTGGTGCTGCCTGCCCAGCGCATCCACTTCCTGCGCGACCCGGAGGCCGAGATCCCGGCGCAGCCGCCGCGCCTCTTCGGCGTCGAAGTGGCCGGACCGGGCCGACCAGAAGGTGCCCGGCGCTTCTGCGGCGTGGGCCGCGACCCGCCACCCCCGACGGTCACCGCCGCGCTCCCCCCGCCCCGCCCGGACGGCTCGAGCTGCCAGGAGCAGACCGCCACCTGGCTCGCGCTGGCCCGCGCCGCCGGCTGGCAGGGCAGGACCGCCGTCGGCGTGGCCTGGTCGGGCGAAGCCTGGGCCTGGCACGCCTGGGCCGAGGTGCGGATCGGCGAGGCCTGGGTCGCGGTCGATCCGTCCTTCGGCCAGTCGCCGGCCCGCTCGGCGCGCTTCACGCTGGCCACCTGGGAGGAGGGGGATGAGGCGGCCCGCGCCGAGGCGGGGCAGAAGATCCTCGGCTGCTGGGGGCGGGCGCGCGTCGAGTAGTCGCGACGAGTACCCGACGCGACTGGCGCCGCCGCTATTAAGCCAGGCTGGCCAGGTACCGCAGCAGCGCCTGGGCCTTCGGCACCAGCGAGTCGAGCTCGAGCCGCTCGTCACGGGTGTGAAAGCCGGCGCCGCGCGGCCCGAGGCCGTCGATCGAGGGGACGCCGATGGCGCCGGTGGTGCAGGCGTCGGAGCCGCCGCCGGCCAGCGGTGCCTCGCCCGAGGAGAGGCCGGACTGCCGCTGGCACTCGCCGTAAACCTCGGCCAGCGCCGCAGACGCCGCCGTCCGCTGCAGCGGCGCGCGCCATGAGGTCGGCGCCAGCTCGAGCCGGGTCCCCTCCACGGCCGCCTCGCGGCAGGCAGCGCGCAGCGCCTCGACCAGCCGCTCGCCGTCGGCCTCGGAGAGGAAGCGCAGGTCGACCCCGCACTCGGCCTGCTCCGGCACGGTGTTCTTGGAGCTGCCGCCGCGGATGGTGCCGACGCTGACCGTGACGCCGCGCGGGTAGTCGGTGAGCCGCTGGGCGAGGTCGACGAAGCGGGCCAGCGCCCAGATGGCGTTCTTCCCCTTCTCGTGCTCGTTGCCGGCGTGGGCGGCGACGCCGGTGGCGGTGACGCGGACCGCCGCCGTCCCCTTGCGCCGGGTCACCAGCAGGTCGCCGGCCCGCCCCGACTCGAAGACCAGGGCGGCGCGGGCCCCCGCGGCCAATCGCCGCAGGTGCGGCTGCGAGGAGGGCGAGCCGACCTCCTCGTCCGAGACCAGAAGCCCGGCCACCGGCACCTGCGTGAGCAGGCCGGCGCGGTGGGCCGCCGCCAGCCCGAAGAGCAGCACCGCCAGGCCGCCCTTCATGTCGAAGCTGCCCGGGCCGTGGCCGAGTCGGCCGTCGACCCTCCAGCCGGAGAAGGTGCCCGGAGGGAAGACGGTGTCGGTGTGGCCGACCAGGAAGACTGGTGCGCCGGCCGCCGGGCCGCGGAAGGCGAGGTGCGGCCCGAACGGGGGCGCGGCGATCCGCTCCGGCGCCAGCTCCAGCGCCGCCAGCTCGCCCTCGAGCAGCGCCACCACCCGCTCGACGCCGTCCGCATCCCCGGTGTGGGAGTCGAGGCGCACCAGCTCCTCGACCAGCCCCTCAAGCGCGGGGCGCGAGGCCTCGAGCCAGGCGAGCGACTGCTCGACCGATGCGAAGCCCTCCTCGAAGCTCTCACCGAAGGTGTCCGACATGGCGTGCTCGGGTATAAGTGCCTTCCATGGCAACGAGCAAGCGCTACCGAGCCGCGGTCATCGGCGGCTCCGGCTACGGCGGGGCCGAGCTGATCCGCCGGCTCCTCATCCACCCCAACGTCGAGCTGGTCCGGGTCGCGTCGGTCGACTTCGTCGGGGAGCCGCTCTCGGCGGCCGACCCGGCGCTGGAGCAGGTGACCGGGCTCCGCTTCGAGGGGATCACCCCGGCCGAGGCGGCCCGCGACGTCGACGTGGTGCTGCTCGGCCTGCCGCATACCGTGGCCGCAGCCAAGGTGCCGGAGCTGGCGGCGCTGCCCAGCCTGAAGATCGTCGACATGAGCGGCGACTTCCGCTTGAAGGACGTCGCCGCGTACCAGCGCTGGTACAAGCACACCCACCCCTGCCCGGAGCGGCTCGCCGACTTCGTCTACGGCCTGCCCGAGCTCAACCGGGAGCGGATCCGTACCGCCCGCTTCGTGGCCTCGCCCGGCTGCTTCGCCACCACCATCGAGCTGGCGCTGCTGCCGCTGGCCAGGGCCGGGCTGCTCTCCGGGCTGGTCCACGTGCAGGGGATCACCGGCTCCTCCGGCTCCGGGGTGGCGCCGTCGGCTGGCACCCACCACCCGGTCCGCGCCAACAACCTGAAGAGCTACAAGCCGCTCGAGCACCAGCACGTCCCGGAGATCACCGAGACCCTGACGCTGGCCGGCGCCACCGACCTGCAGCTGCGCTTCGTGCCGGTCTCGGCGCCGCTCTCCCGCGGCATCCTCGCCACCGCCTTCCTCGAGCTGCCCGACGCCTGGACCCAGGCGCGGCTCGAGGCCCTCTACCGCGAGGCCTACGCCGCGGAGCCGTTCGTCCGCGTGCCGGCGAAGCGGCTGCCCGAGGTGGCGGCGGTCTCCGGCTCCAACTTCGCCGAGGTCGGGCTGGTGGCCGGCGCCGCCCACCGCGGCCTCCGCACCGTCACCCTGTTCGGCGCGCTCGACAACCTCGTCAAGGGCGGCGCAGGGCAGGCCATCCAGAGCATGAACCTGGTCCTCGGGCTCGACGAGCGGGCCTCGCTCGGCGATCCGGGGCCGTGGCCGCCATGAAGACCATCGTCATCAAGCTGGGCGGGGAGCTCGTCGACAGCCCCGAGCTGGACCTCATCGCCGCCGATCTGCGCACGCTGGTCGACGGCTGGCACCGGGTGGTGATCGTCCACGGCGGCGGGCCCCAGGCCAGCGCGCTGCAGAAGACCCTCGGGCTCGAGACCCGGATGATCGCCGGCCGGCGCTACACCGACGCGGCCACCCTCGACGTCATGAAGTATGTGCTGGCCGGCCAGCTCAACGTCGACCTCTGCGCCCGGCTGCTGGCGCGCGGGGTGATGCCGGTGGGGCTGCACGGCGCCTCAGGCCACATGGTGCAGGCGGCGCGGCGCCCGCCCAAGGTGATGCAGGGGGCCGGCCCCGAGCCGATCGACCTCGGCCTGGTCGGCGATGTGACCGGCTTCAATCTGGCGCTGCTCGGCGACCTCTGGGAGCGGCGCTACGTGCCGGTCATCGCCTGCCTTGGCTGCGATCGGAACGGGCAGGTGCTCAACATCAACGGCGACACGGTGGCGAGCCAGCTGGCCGGCGCGCTCCAGGCCGATGCCCTGGTGCTGGTCACCTCCACGCCGGGCGTGCTGCGCGACCTGAAGGATCCTTCGAGCCGGGTGCCGCGCCTCGGGCGGGCCGAGTTCGAGCGGCTGGTGGCCGACGGCACCATCTCGGGCGGCATGATCCCGAAGCTGGAGGAGTCGTTCGGCATCCTGGCCGGCGGCGCCCGGAGCGTCGTCATCATCGGGAAGCTCTCGGCCGGGGATCTGGCCCGCGCCGTGCTGGAGCCGGGGAGCGCCGGCACCGTGCTGGAGCCGTAGCCGCGCAACCGGGAGGAGACCATGTCCGAACGCCGAACGCCGTCGCCGCAGACGCTCATCTTCGAGAAGGGATACGACCCGCAGCGCTCCGAGGGGGCGGCGGTGCCGCCGCTCTTCCGCACCTCGACCTTCATCTTCAAGAAGGCGGTCGACGGCAAGCGGGCCTTCGAGCTGGCCTACGGCCTGCGCCAGCGTGAGGCCGGCGAGAGCCCGGCGCTCATCTACACGCGCGTCAACAACCCCAACAGCGAGATCCTCGAGGACCGGGTCACCGCCTGGGACGGCGCCGAGGCGGCCGCGCTCTTCTCCTCGGGGATGGGGGCCATCTCCTCGACCTGCCTGACGCTGCTCCGCCCAGGCGACACCATCCTCTTCTCCGACCCGATCTACGGCGGCACCGAGTACCTCTTCCGCAAGCTGCTCCCCGAGTTCGGCATCCAGACCGTACCCTTCCCGGCCGGCGCCACCGAGGCCGAGCTGCAAGCGCTGGCCGCCGCCCACCCCTCGACCCGCGTCATCTACCTCGAGTCGCCGGCCAACCCGACCATGGAGCTCTGCGACGTGCCGGCGGCGCGGCGCGTGGCCGATCGGCTCTCCACGGCGGGGCGGCCGGTGCTGGTGCTGATCGACAACACCTTCCTCGGCCCCATCTTCTCCCAGCCACTCTCGCTGGGGGCCGACGTGGTGCTCTACTCGGCCACCAAGTTCTTCGGCGGCCACTCCGACCTGGTGGCCGGGCTGGCCATGGGGAAGGCCGAGGTCATCAACCGGGTGCGGGCCACCCGGACCATCATGGGCTCGATGTCCGACCCGGACACCGCCTGGCTCATCACCCGCTCGCTCGGCACCTTGCAGCTGCGCATGGAGCAGCAGCAGGCCAACACGGTGCGGCTCGTCGAGCTGCTGCGGGGCCACAGGAAGGTGAAGCGGGTCTACTACCCCGGCCTGCCGGAGATGGGCGAGCGGCAGGTGGCGCTCTGGAAGGAGCAGTGCAGCGGCGCCGGCAGCGTGGTCAGCTTCGACGTGGTCGGCGCCGAGGCCGAGGCCTACCGCGTGCTCGACGCCGTCCGCCACATGCGGCTGGCGGTGAGCCTGGGCGGCATCGAGACGCTCATCGAACACCCCTGGTCGATGACCCACGCCGACATGACGCCTGAGCAGAAGCTGCACGCCGGGTTCGGGCCGGCCATGATCCGGCTCTCGGTGGGGCTGGAGGACCCGGCCGACCTGGTCGACGACCTGGAGCGGGCGCTGGAGAAGGCCTGAATCCTCAGACCTCCCCGGCCCGCATCCGCTGCCAGATCTCGCGGCGTTCCGGGGTGAGGAAGTCGGAGGTGAGCCTCCACGCGTCATGGAGCCAGCGGAGCTTCTGTTCCGGCGAGAGCGCGAGGTAGGCGCGCAGCTCGTCGTCCGAGTGGTGGTGCGAGAAGCCCCGAGTGGTGCCGTCAGCGCTGGCCACGGATCAGCTCCTGGACGCGCCGGAGCGCGTCCACGTCGGAGGCATCCTGGCTCCTTCCGGTGCCCGTCTTCATCCGGATCAGCACGTCGATGCTCGCCACCGCCAGTGTCAGCTCTCCGAGAGGGCGACGAGGACGTCATGATAGAAGAGCCCAGCCACGCCGGGAGCATAGCAAGGCGGTGACAGGCCTGCTCAGCGCCCCAGAGGGATGGCGAGCTCGTGGAGAGGGGCGGGCCTACCGTGATGGCGGCGCTAGGCGGTCCGCAGCGCCGGCGGCGGCGGGCACTCGATCACCAGCCGCGCACCGCCCACCGGATGGTCGAGCTCGAGCCGCTGGGCGTGGAGCAGGTAGCCCGGATCGCCCGGCAGGGCGCGGGTCCCGGGGAGAGGCAGGCCGCCGGCGCCGAAGAGCGGATCGCCGACCAGCGGGTGGCCGGCGAAGGCCAGGTGGATCCTGATCTGGTGGGGGCGGCCGGTCTCGATCGCCACCTCGACCAGCGCGCTGGCCGGCTCGCCACCGCGCCGCTCCAGCACGGTGACGTGGCTCCTCGAGGCCCGCCCGCCGGGCGAGGCGGCATGGACGGTGCCGAGCAGGGCGTGCGGCACCTCGCCGATGGGGGCGTCGACGGTGAAGTGATCGGCGACCGGGTGGCCGGCGCAGAGGGCGCGGTAGACCTTTCCGACCCGCCTGGCCCGGAAGGCGGCCTGGACCACCCCGGCCGCCGCGGCGGTCCGCGCGAAGAGCACCACCCCGGAGGTGTCGCGGCCGAGCCGGTGCATGGGGCTGGCCTCCGGGGCGCGCCGGCGCACCACCGCCAGCAGCGTATGCTCGAGGTAGAGGCCGCCGCCCGGCATGGTCGGGAGGCCGCGCGGCTTGGCGACGGCCAGCAGCAGCGCGTCCTCGTGGAGCACGGCGGCGTCGAGCGGCACCGGCGGCTCCTCCCAGGGCGGTCGGCTCCAGCAGAGCCACTGCCCGGCGAACAGCAGCGCTGCGGCGCTGGTAGACGCGCCGTCGAGCGTCACCTGCCCGCGCTCGATCCGCTCTTGCCACTCGGCCGGCGTGGCGTGGCCAAACCGCTCGCTCAGGTGGGTGAGCACGGCGCGGCCGGCGCCGCGGGCGTCGACCTGCTCCCGGTAGGTGTGGCCGTGGTTCATCCCTCGCTCGCCTCGCCCCGCGCCGTACCACGCGGCGGCCGGCAGGCGCCATCGGCGGGCCGCGCCACAGGCGATGGGGCTGGTGCCCGGGGCGGTCGATTCCGGTGCAACGGCGGCTTTCACTTGCGCCGGGCCGCCGTCCGGAGCAGGAGTTTCGCATGAGCCAGCTCCCCCACCGCGACTTCGAGGCCAGCTACCGGGACGGCGACGCCCCGTGGGACATCGGCCGTCCCCAGGCCGAGGTGGTGGCCCTGGCTGAGGCTGGACTGATCGTCGGCTCGGTCCTCGACATCGGCTGCGGCACCGGCGAGAACGCGCTCTACCTGGCCGGCCGAGGCCACGCCGTCTTCGGCCTCGACGGCTCGACCACCGGGATCGAGCTGGCCCGCCAGAAGGCGGCGGCGCGGAAGCTTCCGGTGCAGTTCCACGTCTGGGACGCGCTCGAGCTCAAGCCGCTGCGCAAGAGCTTCGAGACCGTCATCGACATCGGCCTCTTCCACGTCTTCTCCGACCCGGATCGGCGGCGCTACGCCGAGTCGCTGACCGAAGTGACCGCCTCCGGCTCCGACCTCCTCATCCTCAGTTGGTCGACCGAGGAGCCGCCCGGCCCGGGACCGCGGCGCATCGACGAGCAGATGATCCGCGACGCCTTCCGCGGCCTCTTCGTCACCATGGAGGTCAAGCCGGCGCTCTTCGAGCGGCTCGGCGCGCCGCCCGCGAAGGCGCTGCTGGCCAGGCTGACCAGGGTCTAGACACGGACGCCTCGGCCGGTCCGGCGCATGCGCTGACTGGCGCCCGAGCGCGACGTTGGTTAAGTGGTCGGCATGCGCATCCGCTCAATCGCCGCCGCCCTGCTGCTCGCCGCCTCGCCGCTCGCCGCCCTGGCCGCCCCTGCGGAGGTCGGCCAGCCGGCCCCCGACTTCACGCTCAACGACCTCGACGGCAAGCCGGTGCGGCTCGCCGACCTGAAGGGCAAGATCGTGGTGCTGGAGTGGATCAACCCCGGCTGCCCCTACGTGGTGGCGGCGCACACCAAGGGGTCCCTGGTCGACGCCGCAGGCAAGCTGGCCTACCGCGGCGCCGTCGACAACTCGCCCGACGGCGAGCGCGGCGCGCCCTCGGGCGGAACGCTGGTGGAGTACGCGGCGGTGGCGGTGGAGGATCTCCGCGCCGGCCGGCCCATCAAGGTGACCACCACCAGGGCCTACGGCTGCGGCGTGAAGTACGCGAAGTGAGACGCCGCGTGACGCAACGCCCCCGGCTGGCGCTGGCCGCGCTCCTGCTCCTGCTGCCGCTGGCCCCCGCCACCGGCGCTGACCCCGCGACGCCCACCGCCCCGCCTCCAGCCGCTCCGCCACCCGCCGCCCCGGCCCCGGCCCGCGCCGAGGCCGGACCTTGGACCGTCGCCCTGGAGCAGGCCGGGCCGCTCCAGCGCGGGGTGCCGGCCGCGGCCACCATCCGGCTCGCGGCGCGCGACGGCCACCACGTCAACCTCGAGTACCCGGCCGCCTTCAAGCCGGACCCGCAGGCCACCGTCGCCTTCGGCGGCGCCCGCGTGGCCCTGGCGGTCACGGCGCGGCGTCCCTGCGCCGGGCGCCCCGACGAGACCTGCGAGCTGGAGTGGGCGCTGCCCTTCACGCCCGGCCCGCCGCCGGTGCGGCTCTCGGGGACGGTGCTCTTCAGCGTCTGCACCGCCGAGCGCTGCCTCATCGAGCGGGTGGCGCTCGGCCTCGGCCTCGGCCGCTGATCGCCCCATCCCCGCTGGTCCTCCCCGGGCGGCCCTTCCTGCTCCTCGGGCCTGAGGGGCCGGAACCGCGGGCGCCCCAGCTCGAGTTCACTGCCGGTCCGGGCGGCAGCGGCTGGTCGGGGGCGTCGAGCGCCACCCGCAGCTTCCCGTCCTGCCCCCGCTCCCAGACCGTGACGTAGCGGCCGGTCCGGACCTCGCCGCCATCGGCAGGCTGCAGCGCCCAGGTGCCCTGGGTCACCACCAGGTCGCCCCCGCCGCGCAGGCGCCCAGCAGGGCGGCGAGCGGAAGGGCGAGGAGCGAGCGGTCGGACATGGTGGCTCCCTGGGTCGGCGGCTCGTGGTCGTCGGCGCGGTCAGTCGAAGGGGATGAGGTGGAGCGTCTCGCCCGGTGCGGCGCCGAGCCGGCGGGCCGCCTGGTGCGGCAGGGTGAGCCGGCCGGCCTTGAGATGCGCCGGGGTGCGGACGGCGCGGAAGCGGCTCGGGCCGCGCGCCTGCGTCCGGGCCACCAGCCGCTCCGGGGCCTCGCCGCGGAGTGGCTCGGCCTGCAGCGTGCCGCTGCCGTGGGCCTTCACCAGCGTGATCTCGGCCAGCGGCGCCTCGTAGTGGGGCCCGCCGTCGAACGGGTCGATGCGGTGGACGTAGCGGAAGCCGATCCGCTCCAGCATGGCCTGCACCGGCCTGGCCTTCTTCCCCACCGCGCCCAGCGCCCGGCGCGCCGCCGGCGAGAGCAGGCTGGCGTAGACGTCGAAGGGCGGGAAGAGCTGCTGGATGAACTCCTTGTTCTCGCGCGAGAGCTTGTCGGCCTGCTGGTAGTCGAGGCCGGTGAAGCCGCGCCCGAAGGCCTCCCAGAAGGCGCTCTTGCCGTCGGCGGTGAGCGGCCCCATCAGCTCGGCCAGCACGGTGTCGCGGAAGCGGCGTGGGTGCATGGCGAGGTAGAGGAAGCGGACCCAGGAGAGCTGCTTGCCGGCCTTCTCGGCGCCGCGCCGGGCTTCAGGGTGCACCACCAGCCCCCCGATCTCGGTCGGACCGTCGAAGTGGTAGCCGAGCGAGAGCAGCGGGTGGCGGAAGTGGCGATCCAGCGACGAGGAGTAGTGTTCCTTCTCGGTGACCGTGAAGAAGGTGCAGGGCGACCTGTGGGTGCCGTGCTTGGCGATCACCATCGAGGTGCCGACCAGCCGCGCTCCGCCGGGCGCCTCGGCGACGAAGACGTAGGCGCGGCCGAGCGGGTCCTTGATGCGGCCGGTGAAGCTTCCCACCGAGCGGTCGACGATCTGGCCGAGGGCGCGAGGATCGTTCGGCAGGTTGACCGAGTCGAGCTCGGCGGCCAGCTTCGCCAGCCCGGGGAGGTCGCTCCGCTGGGCATCTCGCAGGAGGAGCATCCCCAAGGAGTATCATGCCCCCCCATGAGAGCGGTGGTGCAGCGGGTGAGCCGGGGTGAGGTGCGGGTCGATGGGGCCGTGGTCGGGGTCGTGGGCAAGGGCTTCGTGGTGCTGCTGGGCGTGGCGCGCGACGACGTCGAGGCCGACGCCGCCGCACTGGCCGACAAGCTGGCCGGGCTCCGCATCTTCGAGGACGCCGCCGGCAAGATGAACCTGGCGCTGGCCGAAGTGGGTGGCGGCCTGCTGGTGATCTCGCAGTTCACGCTGCTGGGCGACGCTCGCAAGGGAAACCGGCCCGGCTTCAGCGACGCCGCGCCGCCCGAGGTGGCCGACGCCCTCTACCTCCGGACCTGCGCGCTCTTGCGCGAGAAGGGGCTGGCCGTGGCCACCGGGATCTTCCGTGCCGACATGGCGGTCGAGCTGGTCAACGAGGGGCCGGTCACCATCCTGCTCGACACCCGCAAGCTCTTCTAGCGCGGGACTCTAGGGCTTCGCCGCCGGCGCGGGCGCCCCGCCCAGCTGCTGCCAGAGGAAGGTGTAGCCGAGCGCCCACATGTGCGCCGCCTGCTTGTTGTCGGCGGCCCCGCCGTGCCCGCCCTCGATGTTCTCGTAGTAAAGGACCGGCTGCTTCGCCTCCATCATCCGGGCCATCATCTTCCTGGCGTGGCCGGGGTGGACCCGGTCGTCACGCGTCGAGGTGGTGAAGAGGGTGGGCGGATAGCGGGTCCCGGCCTTGAGCTGGTGGTAGGGGGAGAAGCCCTCGATGAAGGACCACTCGGCCGGATCGTCGGGGTTGCCGTACTCGCCCATCCAGCTCGCGCCGGCCAGCAGCAGGTGGTAGCGGCGCATGTCGAGCAGCGGCACCTGGCAGAGGATGGCCCCGAAGAGGTCGGGGCGGCGGGTGAGCATGTTGCCCATGAGCAGGCCGCCGTTGCTGCCGCCCATGGCGCCGAGCCGGGCCGGGGTGGTCACCTTGCGGCTCACCAGGTCCTCGGCCACGGCGATGAAGTCCTGGTAGGCTCTCGGCCGCTTCGCCTTCAGCGCCGCCTGGTGCCATCGCGGGCCGAACTCTCCGCCGCCGCGGATGTTGGCCAGCACGAAGACCCCGCCGCGCTCCAGCCAGGCCCCGCCCACCAACCCGCTGTAGAAGGGGACCTCGGAGATCTCGAAGCCGCCGTACCCGTTGAGGAGGGTGGGGCGCTGTCCGTCGAGTTCGAGGCCGGCGCGGGAGACCTGGAAGTAGGGGATGCGGGTGCCGTCGGCCGACACCGCCTGGTGCTGGCTCACCTCGAGCCCCCTGGCGTCGAAGAAGGCCGGCAGCTGCTTCAGCCGCTCCGGCGCGGCGCCGCCGGCGGTGCCGAGCAGCAGCGTGGTGGGGGTGGCGAAGCCGGTGACGGTCATGAAGTAGTCGTCGGAGTCGTCGGCGTCGACTGGCCACGCCCCCACCGTCACCAGGTCGGGCGCGCCGCGGAGCGGCTGCCGGGTCCAGCCGCCGGCGCCGGGGGTGAGCACCCAGAGCCGGTTGCGCACGTTGTCCAGCTCGTTCACCAGCACCCGGTGGCGCATCGGGGCGAAGGCAGCGAGCGAGGTGCGCTCGCCAGGCTCGAAGAGCAGGTCGAACTTCCGGTCACCGGCGAGGAACTTCTCCAGGCGGATGGCCAGCAGCGCGCCCGAGGGCCAGGCCCGGCCGCCCACGCTCCAGTCGTCGCGCAGCGTGAGGTAGAGCCACTCGCGGTGGAGCTCGGCCTCGGCGCTGTCGGGCTTCTCCACCTTCACCAGCGCTCCCTTCCGGAGCAGGAAGAGCTCGCTGGAGTAGAAGGTGATGCGCCGCTCGACGAGATCGCGCACGAAGCCGGGGGTGGGATCGCGCCACGCGGCGGCCGACATGTCGCTGGCCCGGGCCTCGTAGACCAGCTCGGCCTGGGCGAGCGGCGTGCCGCGTTTCCAGCGCTTCACCACCCGCGGGTAACCGGAGTCGGTGAGCGAGCCCGGGCCGAAGTCGGTGCCCAGGTAGATGGTGTCGGCGTCGATCCAGGCCACCCGGCTCTTGGCCTCGGGGAGGGTGAAGCCGCTGGCCACGAAGGCCTTCTTCACGACGTCGAACTCGCGCACCACCGAGGCGTCGGCCCCGCCGCGGGAGAGCTGCAGCAGGCAGCGGCGCTGCTCCGGCTTGAGGCAGGTGGCGCCGTGGAAGACCCAGTTCTCCTTCTCCGCGGCGCCCAGGGAGTCGACGTCCAGCACCGTCTCCCAGGCCGGCGTGGCCTTGCGGTACTCGGCCAGCGTGGTGCGCCTCCAGAGCCCGCGCTTGTTCACGGCGTCCTTCCAGAGGTTGTAGAACCAGCGCCCCTGGCGGCTCACGAAGGGGATCTTCTCCTTCGAGTCGAGGATGGAGAGGAGCCGCTGCTCCAGCCCGGCGAAGCCAGGAGAGGTGTCGAGCACCGCTGCGCTCTCGGCGTTGCGGGCCCGGGCCCAGGCCAGCGACTGCTCTCCCTGCACCTCCTCGAGCCAGAGGTAGGGGTCGTCCGGGGTGGGTGCGACAGGGGCGGGCGTGGTGGTGGTCATGGCGTTGGTCGGGGCCGGGGTGGGGACCGGGGCGGGGGCCGGCGGCGCGGCTGGGGGGGCGAGGGTCAGCGCGAGGGCGGCGGCGAGGGCGAGCGGTGGCATGCGGGCTCCTGGGCGGCGAGGCCGGCATCATAGTGGAGGCCGGCCCGCCCGGCGCGTGACCTCGACGGCTTGACATCTCCGGTCCCGGCCGGTGGTAGCGTTTCCCCATGTCCGACTGCCCCTTCTGCAAGATCGCCTCGGGCCAGATCCAGGCGAAGCTCCTCCACCACGACGAGCAGTGCGTCGCCTTCGCCGACATCAACCCGCAGGCCCCCTTCCACGCCCTGGTCATCCCGCGCCGCCACCTCGTCAACCTGAACGAGCTCTCCACCGCCGACGAGGGGCTGGCAGGCCACCTGCTCGCCGTGGCGGCGCAGGTGGCGAGGGCGGGCGGCGTCGCCGAGAGCGGCTGGCGCGCCTCCTTCAACACCAACCGGGAGGGGGGCCAGGTGATCTGGCACCTCCACCTGCACGTGCTGGGCGGGCGGCAGATGGGTTGGCCGCCGGGGTAGGGCGGGCTTCAGCGGCCCCTCGCGGCCTGCCCGAGCCGCTTGGACGCGAGGTGGCCAGCGAGCACGTCGTGGACGCGCAGGACCACATCGGCGACCTTGAAGGGCTTGCTCACGAAGTCCTTGGCGCCGGCCCGCAGCGCTCGGTGCCAGTGCTCCGGCTGGGCGCTGACCACCATGACCGGCAGGTCCGTGGACTCCTCGCTCCCCTTGACCACCTTGAGCCCCTCCATCACCTCGAAGCCGCTCATGCCCGGCATGTTGAGGTCGAGCAGGATCAGGTCGTAGTGGTTCTTGCGGTGGAGCTCGCACACGGTGACGGGGTCGAGCGTGGAGTCGACCGAGCCATATCCCTCCGCGCCCAGGACGTTCTTCAGCAGGAGCAGGTCGGATGGCAGATCGTCAACGATCAGGAGCTTGGCGTGGTGTATCTCAGCTGAACTGATCATGTGTGGATCTCGTCCGATGGTCGAAGGCCCTGCCGCGATGAGCGGGAGGCTCATTCACGGCAGGGCGTCCGGACTGGGAACTACGGAGCAGGCTGCGTGACCGCGTTCATCTGCAGGGTCACGGCGGTCTGCGCCAGCAGCCGGCCGTTGACCGAGGCGCCGGTGTTCACGGCGATCAGCGTCTTGGCCAGCACCACGCCCTCGAGGTGAGCGGTGGTCCCGATGGTGACGGCGCCGGCGACCTGCCAGAAGATGTTCTTGGCCTGCGCGCCTCCGGTCAGCGTCACCCGGGTGGCGCTGGCCTGGTCCATCGTCCCCGCCACCTGGAAGATCCAGACGTCGTTCGGGCCACCCGCCAGGGTGACGTCGGTCGAGATCATCAGGCCGGTGCCCCACTTGTAGAGGCCGGGCACCAGGGTGAGCCCGCCGATCTCGCCAGCGCCCAGCTCGGTGAAGTTCGGAGAGACCCGCCCCTGGGCATCCAGGTAGGCGATCTCCATGTCGCCGATCGAGGCGGTGAGCGTGGTGGCGTCGTTGATGGCGCAGGGGAGGGGTCCGGCGGCGTCGACCACGTAGATGTTCCCGGTCACTTCACCGCAGGTGAGGAGGAGGGCGGCGCCGGTGATGGGGCTGGTCCCGACGTCGCCGGTGATGGCCGAGGCGTAGACGTCGGTGATCCCGGTCTTGCTCAGGATGGCGAAGGTGCCGGCGGTTCCGAGGCGGACGGCGGCGCCGACCGGCTCCACCGGGGTGGCGCTGAGCGTGCGGTTCTGGCGGTGCGACAAGGCGTTCATGAGCGCCGCGCTGCCCTGGGTCTCAGGGTTGGTCGGGTCGGCCCCGCACGCGCTCAGGGACATGATGAGGACTGCGGCTGCGGCGGCGGACAAGCTCAGCTTCTTCTTCAAGAACATGGTGCTCCTGGTGGTAGGGATGGGTGGATCACCCTCGGCTTCCCATGCGACATCCATGCCGGACGGCCAAACGCCATAAGCCTAGGAATTTCGGATCATTCCTCAGAGGGGCGGCGACGAGGTACTGGTCTACCCACCATATTCATGGTATGCACGCCATAGCTGCCGTCCCATGCCAAAGACCCTCCTCATCATCGACGACGACGACTCCAACTGTCGTCTCATCAAGGCCATCTTCCGCGCCGAGGGGATGGAGGTCCTGGTCGCGAATGACGGGCAGCCGGGGATCGACCTGGCCCTCTCCGCCTTGCCGGACATCCTCCTCCTCGACCTGCGCATGCCCGGGCTCGATGGCCTCGCCGTGCTGGCCAGGCTCAAGCAGGAACTCCCCGCCCTGCCGGTGGTGATGCTGACCGGCCACAAGGACGTGAAGACGGCCGTGCGCGCCACGCAGCTCGGCGCCTTCGACTACCTCACCAAGCCGTTCGTCAACGACGAGGTGGTCGCGGTGGTGCGCCGCGCCCTCGAGACCAAAGCGCTCCAGCTGGAGGTGGAGGAGCTCCGGCGCCGGCTCCTTTCCGGGATCGGGCTGGCCTCGCAGATGGGTCCGAGCCCGGAGGTCAGGGCCCTGGTCGAGCAGGTCCGGACCGTGGCGGGGACCGACTTCACCGTGCTGGTGGCCGGCGAGACCGGCAGCGGCAAGGAGCTGGTGGCCCAGGCCATCCACCGCGAGAGCGGGCGGCGCGACAAGCCGTTCGTGGCCATCGACTGCGGCGCCATCCCCGAGCACCTGCTCGAGTCGGAGCTGTTCGGCCACGAGAAGGGCGCCTTCACCGGCGCGGAGCGCACCAAACGAGGGCAGTTCCAGCTGGCCCAGGGCGGCACCTTCTTCCTCGACGAGGTGGGAAACCTGCCCATGAACCTGCAGGCCAAGCTCCTGCGGGTGCTCGAGTCGAGGCAGGTCCAGGCGGTGGGCGCAGACCGGTCGGCCGAGCTGGACGTCCGGTTCGTCGCCGCCACCAACGACGACCTGCACGCGCGCGCCGCGACCGGGCAGTTCCGGGCCGTTCTCTACTTCCGCCTGGCGCAGTACATCATCTCGGTCCCGGCGCTCAGGGACCGGCCCGCCGACATCCCCCACCTCGCCAACCGCTTCCTCGCGGAGGCGAGCGTCGAGCTGCGGCGCCCGGTCCAGCAGATCATGCCGAGCGCGCTGGAGCTGCTGGGCGCACACCCCTGGACCGGCAACGTGCGCGAGCTCCGCAACGTCATCCGGCAAGCCGTGCTCAAGTCCCGGGAGCTCATGATCGGAGAGGGCGTGGTGCGCGACCTGCTCAATTCCCCCGGCGTGGTGCGACAGGTCGCGGGTGCGGCGCCGCCGGGCCTCTCCCTGCGCGAGATCGCCGCCGCGGCCGCCGACGCCGCGGAGCGGGGCGCCATCATCGATGCCGTCCGCTCGTTTCGGGGCAACAAGAGCAAGGCGGCCCGCGCGCTGCGCACCGACTACAAGACCCTGCACCTCAAGATGAAGCGGCTCGGCATCCGGGCCCAGGACTTCGTCCCCTGAGCTCACCGTCAACTACGACCTCCGCGCAAACCAGCTGCTGATGACGAGCCTCCTCGACGCCCGCGGCGGTAGCGACGCTTCGGGCTGACGTCGGTCTCAGTCCCGCGCCACCCAGGAGGTGCGGGCCCGCGCCAGCGGCTTGCCGTCCTCCTCGCGAACCAGCTCGTGGAGCATGGCGCCCTCGCCGTCGGGCGCAGAGCGCGACAGCACGGTGTGACCCAGGGTGGTCTCGGCGAGGAATTGCACGTCGAGCGCCACCAGCCGCCGGGTCCGCCAGCGCGCCTCCTCGATCGCCTCGAGCGCCCAGCCGATGTAGCTGGCGTTGGTGACGTGGAGGTTGGCGTCGATGTCGGCGAAGCGGACCTGGAAGCGCCGGTCGATGGTCGGGGCGGCGAGCGCAGGGAGCGGTGCCGACGGCAGCGGCAGGACGTGCTCGGTCTGGGCGTGGCGCTCGGGCGGCAGCAGCCGGTTGGGGCGGCTCGGCCGCCGGGTGGCGAGGTCCATGACGAACCAGGTGGTGAGGGCCCGGCCCACCTCGACGCCGTCGCGCCAGAGCCGGAAGTCGCGCAAGGCCGCCAGCCGGTCCAGCCCGGACGGCCAGGTCTCGACCACCAGCGAGTCGCCCATGCGGATGGCGGCGTCGAGCACCAGCCGCTGCCGCGCCAGCACCCAGGCGAGCCCGCGCTCCCTGAGCTGGCCGACGCCGAAGCCGAGCGCGGCCGCCGAGCGCCCGGCCGCCTCTTGCAGGTAGCCGGCCAACGCCGCCGGCTGGAGCAGCCCGAAGGCGTCGGCGTCGAAGCTCTGGACGGTGAAGGGTGCGCGGGTGGCGCCCAGGAGCGACCCGTCCGCGGTCATCCCTTCTTCGCGAACTCGCCCATGAAGGCGGCCAGCTCGTCGATCCAGCCCGGCTCCACCGCGTTGTAGGCGGAGACCCTGATGCCGCCCACCGAGCGGTGCCCCTTCAGGCCGACCATCCCCTTGCCCTTGGCCTCCTTGACGAACCGCTCCTCGTCGGCCTCGGTGGGCAGCCGGAAGACCACGTTCATCACAGAGCGGCTCTGCTTCTCGACCGGGCACTTGAAGTAGCCCGGGTTGCCGTCGATGGCGCCGTAGAGGACGCCGGCCTTCTTCCGGTTGCGCGCCTCCATGGCGGGGAGGCCGCCCAGCCCCTTGAGCCAGCTGAGCACGTTGCGGATCATGTAGATGCCGAAGGTGGGGGGCGTGTTGTAGAGCGACTTGTTCTCGGCCGGGGTACGGAACTGGAAGATCTTGGGGATGTCCTTGCGTCCCTGCTCGATGAGCGCCTTCGCCATCACCATCACCACCACGCCGGACGGGCCGATGTTCTTCTGGGCCCCGGCGTAGAGCAGGCCGAACTTCGAGACGTCGACCTTCTTCCAGAGGAAGTCGCTCGACATGTCGGCGATGAGCGGCGCGCTGGTGGCCGGGAAGGCGCGCGCGGCGCTGACGTCGAACTGGACGCCGTGGATGGTCTCGTTGGAGGTGAGGTGCAGGTAGGCGGCGCCGTCGGCCGCCTTGACCTCGCCCGGCGCCGGGGCGCGGACGTAGCTCTTCTCCTTGCCGTCGCCGGTGCCGGTGCTGCAGGCCACCCGCACCGAGCCGCCCAGCATGGCGGTGGCCAGCTTGGCCTCGGAGACCGCCTTCTCGCTCCAGGCCCCGGTCACCACGTAGTCGGCGCTCCCGCCCTTCTGCACCAGGTTCATGGGGATCTGGGCGAAGAGCTGGGAGGCGCCGCCCTGCACGAAGAGCACCTCGTGGGTGTCGGGGACGCCGAGCAGCTCCTTCATGAGCGCGATGGCCTCGTCGTGGCAGGCCTCGTACTCCTTGCCGCGGTGGCTGTGCTCCATCACCGACATGCCGCTCCCGGCGAAGTCGAGGAACTCCAGGCGGGCCCGCTCGAGGGCGGGGAGGGGGAGCGCGGCGGGGCCGGCGTTGAAGTTCTTCACGCGGTTCACGAGGCACCTCGGTGGTGAGGGTGGGAGGAGGGCATTCTAGGAGAATTGCCGGCGGGCTACCATGCGACCGGCCGTCCCACCTGAGGAGCCCCCGTGTCCCTGTCGATCGTCCGCCCGCGCCGCAGCGCCCTCTACATGCCCGGCTCCAACGCCCGGGCGGTGGAGAAGGCCCGCACCCTCGCCGCCGACGTGCTGCTGCTCGACCTCGAGGACGCGGTGGCCCCGGCGGCCAAGGAGCAGGCCAGGCGGCTGGTGGTCGAGGCGGTGCAGGCCGGCGGCTTCGGCCGGCGCGAGGTGGTCATCCGGGTGAACGGCGCCGGCACGCCCTGGGGGGCCGCCGACCTGGCCGCCGCCGCGCGCTCCGGCGCCGACGCGGTGCTCCTGCCCAAGGTCGAGTCGGCCGCGGAGGTCTGCCGGGCCGAGCAGGAGCTCGGCGCCGCCGGGGCCCCCGCCAGGCTCGCCCTCTGGGCCATGATCGAGACGCCGCGGGGGGTCCTGGCGGCGCCGGCCATCGCCGCGGCCACGCCCCGCCTCGCCTGCTTGGTGGCCGGGACCAGCGACCTCGTCAAGGAGCTCGGCGCCCGCCACACGCCAGGCCGTGCCGAGGTGCTCACCGCCCTCTCGCTGATCGTGCTCTCGGCCCGGGCCTACGGCCTCGCCTGCCTCGACGGCGTCCACCTCGACCTGACCGACGAGGCCGGCTTCGAGGGGCAGTGCCGCCAGGGGCGCGACCTCGGCTTCGACGGCAAGACGCTGATCCACCCCAGGACCATCGCCGCCGCCAACCGGGCCTTCGCCCCGGGCGCCGAGGAGGTCGAGGCGGCGCGGCGCATCCTGGTGGCGCACGCCGAGGCGGAGTCCTTCGGCCAGGGCGTGGTGGTGGTGGACGGGCGGCTGGTGGAGAGGCTGCACGTCGAGGCGGCCCGGCGCCTGCTGGCGCTGGCCGAGGCAGTCTCGGACCAAACGTGAGGGGCGTCACAGTCGCTCGCCCCAAGGTGTGGTTCAATGTGCCCTCCGGATGTCTCGGGAGGGAGTGCGCATGGCCACCGCAGCAGCGAACGCCGCAGCGCCGACGGTCGAGTACGAGTTGGAGGCCGGCTCGCACGGGCCAGGAGACCTCGAGGTCCTGAAGTTCGAGGCCGAGGAGCGGCTCTCCACCCCCTTCGAGCTCGACGTCACGGTGATGATCCGGCCCGGGGTCGACGTCGACGTGCCGGCGCTGCTCGGCGAGCCGGCCGCCCTGCACGCCGAGGCCGGGGACGGCGAGGTGCGCGACCTCCACGGGATGGTGGCGCGGGTGCGGGCCTGGGAGGAGGGCACCGGCGAGGACCGCAAGCGCCTGCGGCTCACGGTGGTGCCGAGGCTCTGGCGGCTCGGAAAGATGGCGCGCAGCCGGATCTTCCAGAACCTCACCGTCCCGCAGATCGTCGAGAAGGTCCTGAAGGAGGGTGAGGTGGAGCACCGGCTCTCCCTGGCGGCCACCTACCCGGAGCGCCGCTACTGCGTGCAGTACCGCGAGTCGGACCTCGACTTCGTCTCCCGCCTGCTCGAGGAGGAGGGCATCTTCTACCTCTTCGAGCACGCCGCCGGCGGCCACGTCATGGTGCTGGGCGACGCGCCCTCGGCCCACCAGCCGCTCCCCGGCGGGGCCAGGCTGGCCTTCCGCGAGAAGAGCAGCCTCAGCGCCGACGCCGACCACGCCGACGCCTTCTCGGCCGTCCGCGAGCTGCGCTCCGGCAAGATGACCCTGCGCGACTACGACGACCTGCGCCCGGCGCTCGACCTCACCGCCAGCAAGGCGTCCGGCGGGGACGAGGAGAAGCTGGAGGTCTACGACTACCCGGCCGGCCACCACGAGCCGAAGGTCGGCGAGGCGCGGGCGCGCGTCCGCCTCGAGGCCGAGCGGGCCTGGGCCCTGCAGCACGCCGGCTCGAGCACCTGCAAGCGGCTGGTGCCCGGGTACGTCCTGGAGCTGGCCGACCACCCGCTCCCCGAGCTGAACGGGGAGTACGTGGTGCTCTCGGTGACCCACCGGGGCCACCAGCGCGGCCGGCTCGCCGCGGTCGAGGCGCACGCGCTCGACAAGGAGAGCTACCGGAACCAGTTCACCTGCCTGAAGAAGGACGTCCCCTTCCGGCCGGTGCGCCGCACGCCGCGCCCGGTCATCCCGGGCGCGCAGACGGCGGTGGTGGTGGGGCCGTCTGGCGAGGAGATCCACACCGACGAGCACGGCCGGATCAAGGTGCAGTTCCACTGGGACCGGGAGGGGAAGCACGACGACCGGGCCAGCTGCTGGATCCGGGTGGCCCAGTCATGGGCCGGGCCGGGGTGGGGCGCGCTCTACCTGCCGCGCATGGGCCAGGAGGTGGTGGTCTAGTTCCTGGAGGGCGACCCGGACCAGCCGCTGGTCACCGGCAGCGTATACAACGGCGCCAACCCGCCGCCCCTGGCGCTGCCCGGGGACAAGACGCGGAGCACGCTGCGCACCGAGAGCAGCCCGGGCGGCGGCGGCTCCAACGAGCTGCGCTACGAGGACGCCAAGGGGAGCGAGGAGATCTACCTCCACGCCCAGAAGGACCTGAACGTGGTGGTCGAGAACGACCAGACCGCCACCGTGGGCGGCAACCAGAAGCTCGACGTGCAGGGGGACCGGAGCCGGTCGATCGGCGGCAGCCAGGTCCTGCAGGTGACCAAGGACGACACCAGCACCATCGGGGGGAGCCAGACCCTGGCGGTGGGAGCCAACCGGACCACCACGGTGGGCGGGGCCCACGCGGAGACGGTGGGCGGGGACCAGTCGGTCTCGGTGGGCGCGACCCAGACCGTCACCGTGGCGATGGCTTCGGTGGAGTCGGTCGGGCTCGCCAAGGCGCTCAACGTGGGCGGCGCCTACGCGGTCACCGTGGGGGCCGCCATGAACGAGATCGTGGGGGGGCTCAAGTCGGAGGAGATCGGCGGCGCCAAGGTGGAGGTGGTGGGCGGCAAGAAGACCGAGACGGTGGCCGGCTCGCGCACCATGAAGGTGGGGGGTGACCTCTCGGAGACGGTGGGCAAGTCGCGCACCCTCAAGGTGGGCAAGGACCTGACCGTCAACGTCGGCGGCAAGTTCCAGCAGGCCGTCAAGGACAAGTACACGCTCAAGGCCAAGGAGATCATCCTCAGCGCCGACGACCAGTTCACGCTCAAGGTCGGCTCGGCCACCCTGCAGGTGAAGAAGAGTGGCGCCATCGTGCTGAAGGGCAGCAAGATCGACATCAAGGCCAGCGGGAACCTGGTGCTCAAGGGCTCGAAGATCACGGAGAACTGAGGTGGCCAGCACCGCGCGCATCAGGTTCGAGCTTCAGGTGGGCGGTCTCGGCGACGCCGACCTGGCGGTCCTGCGCGTCGAGGGGCGGGAGGGGCTCTCCGAGCCCTACGCCTTCGAGGTCGAGGTGCTGCGGCGCGACGGCGAGCCGCTCGACCTGGAGGACCTGGCCGGCAAGGAGGCCGAGCTGACGCTGCGGCGGCCCAGCGGCGAGGAGCGGGTGGTGCACGGCGAGGCCACCCGGCTCGCGCTGGTGGACCTGTCGGCCGGCGTGCCGCACTACCGGATCCGCATCGAGCCGCGGCTCTGGCGGCTAGGGCGCACCGCGCGGAGCCGCATCTTCCAGGACCAGACCGTGCCCGAGATCGTGGCGGCGGTGCTCGACGAGCACGAGGTGGTGCAGCGCGCCTCGCTCTCCGGCAGCTACCCGAAGCGCGAGTACGTGGCGCAGTACCGCGAGACCGACCTGGCCTTCGTGTCGCGCCTGCTGGAGGCCGAGGGGATCTGGTACCGCTTCGAGCACGGGCCGGGGCGGCACGAGCTGGTGCTGGGCGACTCGGCCAGCGCCGTCGCCGATGGCGGCACGCAGGTGCCCTTCCGGCTGGACACCGGCCAGGGCGAGGACAAGGAGCACCTCTCCCGGCTGGAGCGGACCCGGCGGGTGGCCACCGAGGCGGCGACCCGGCGCGACTACGACTTCGTGAAGCCGGCGCTCGACCTCACCGCCAAGGAGGGCAGCGGGGCGCTGGAGGACTACGAGTACCCGGGCGGCCAGCTGGATCCGGGCGATGGCAAGCGGCTGGCGAAGCTGCGGCTGGAGACGCTCCAGTTCGGGGCGGCGACCTACGACGCCACCGGAAGCAGCCTGGCGGCGCTGCCCGGCGCCACCTTCGAGGTGGCCGACCACCTCGACGGAACCATGAACGTGAAGCTGGTGGCGGTGCGGGTGGTGCACGAGGGGACGCAGGGGCGGCCCGGCACCGGCGGCGGCGCGGTGGAGGCGACCTACCAGAACCGGCTCACCGCTATCGAGGCGGCGCTCCCCTACCGGCCGCGGCGGCGGACGCCGATGCCGCGGGTGGCCGGGATCCAGACCGCCACGGTGGTGGGGGCCTCCGGCGAGGAGGCCCACGTCGACCAGCACGGCCGCGTCAAGGTGCTGTTCCACTGGGATCGCGCCGGCGCCAGGGACGACACGTCGAGCTGCTGGGTGCGGGTGGGGCAGGCCTGGGCCGGCGCCGGCATGGGCGCCAGCTTCGTGCCGAGGGTCGGGCAGGAGGTGGTGGTCCGGTTCCTGGAAGGCGACCCGGATCGGCCGCTGGTGGCCGGCGCCGTCTACAACGGCCAGAACCCGCCGCCGGTGGCGCTGCCGGGCGACAAGACCAGGTCCACGCTGCGCACCGACTCGAGCCTGGGCGGCGGCGGTTCCAACGAACTGCGGCTGGAGGACTCCAAGGACGCCGAGGAGGTCTGGCTCCACGCGGAGAAGGACCAGAACTCGGAGATCGAGAACGACTCCACTCGGAAGGTCCAGGCCAACGAGGCCCTCGAGGTGGCGAAGGACCGGCAGAAGACCGTGCTCGGCAAGCAGTCGCTGCGGGTCGGCGTCAACGACGGCGGCGACGTGGGTCAGAACAGGACCCTCACCGTGGCCGGCGCCCGGTCCACGGCGGTGGGCGTGGCCCACGCCGAGCAGGTGGGCGCGGCGCAGACGGTGACCGTGGGCGGAAACCAGGCGGTGAGCGTGGGGGCGGCCAGCATGCAGAGCGTGGGGCTGGCGGCGGCGCTCACGGTCGGTGGCGCCTACCTCGTCAACGTCGGCGGCGTGCACAACACGGCGGTGGGCGGGCTCAAGTCGACGCAGGTGGCCGGCGCGGCGGTGGAGGTGGTGGTCGGGTCGCGAGACGAGACGGTCGGCAAGGATCGGGCTTCGGACACCGGCGGCGGGGCCGAGCTCGAGGTGGCGGCCGGCGTGGCGCTCGACACCGGGAAGGACGTCACCGAGACCATCGATGGCAAGCTGGAGCTGTCGCTCCCGAAGGCCATGGCGATGCTGATGAAGGACGGGACCCTGGAGGCCGACACGCTCACCATCATGGTGGGCGGGTCGGTGGCGCTGGTGATGAAGAAGTCCGGCTCGATCGTCCTCTCCGGCGGCGACGTGACCATCGAGCAGGACGGCGCAGTGACGCTCAAGGGCTCCCAGGTGCAGAAGGACGCCGGGTCCTCGGCCGCCAGCGGGTCGGCCACCGTGGCCGAGCTCAAGGCGCTCGATGAGGCGAACAAGGTGGCGCAGGTCACGTTCAAGGACACGCGCGGTGGTGGCGCGCTGGCCGGCCTGGCCTTCAAGGCGACGCTGCCCGGGGAGTCGCCGCGGGACGGCAAGGTCTCGGGCAAGGGGCTCATCGCCCTGCGCGACGCCAAGCCTGGCCAGTGCGAGATCGAGTTCGTCAAGCTGGAGGAGGACTAGATGGCCGCCCCCAAGGTGCCGTGGTCCGACCTCGTCAAGAAGAAGACCAAGTTCACCGTCGGGGAGCCGAACGAGGTGGTGGTCCAGAAGGAGGTCATCCCCATCGTCTTCGTGCCCGGCATCATGGGGAGCCGGCTGAAGAAGAACGGCGAGAAGATCTGGGACCCGGACGCCAAGGGCTTCATGCTCTGGAACTACGGCATGGCCACGGTGGACGCCGCCGACAAGAAGGCGGCCCTGGTCGGCGACACCTTCAACGAGAAACTCCTCGAGCCGTACCCGGACGACGCCGAGCACAACCAGAAGTTCTCGGATGGCGACTGGGCCCGCCCATCGACCTGGCCGACCGCCGAGAAGCGCGGATGGGGCACGGTCGGATGGGGGACCTACGGCGAGATCCTCCAGAAGCTCCAGGCCGCCGAGACCTGGCCCGCCCCGCTGCACGCCTTCTTCGACTTCCCGGTCTACGCGGTCGGTTACAACTGGACAGCCTCGAACCAGGACTCGGGCAAGAAGCTGGCCGACCGGATCACCGAGATCGTGAAGGCCCACAAGGACGCCGATGGCCTGTGCGAGAAGGTCATCGTCGTGACCCACTCGATGGGCGGACTGGTGACGCGCTGGGCGGTCGAGAAGGAGGGGGCCAAGGAGAAGGTGCTGGGGGTGGTCCACGGTGTCCAGCCGGCAGTCGGCGCGGCCACCACCTACTGGCGCATGAAGTCCGGCTTCGAGCGCGGCAAGGTGGCCGGCTTCGAACTTCCCAACCCGGCCGCCTGGGTGCTGGGGACCAACGGGCGGGAGGTCACGGCCCTGCTCGCCTGGATCCCCGGCGGCCTCCAGCTGCTCCCCGGACCCGACTACACCGACAACGCCGGGTCGAAGGACTGGCTGCGCATCTACGACCACGAGGGCAAGGAGGTCGCCAAGTTCGGCAGTGACGCCCTCACGCAGATCTACACCAACGAGGATCCGCTGGCCTACTGGCGGCTCGTCGAGAAGTCCTACCTGCTTCCAAAGCCGGTCCAGGACCTTTCGGTAGACGACGCCTGGGGAACCTTCGTGAACTCCGCCGAGGAGGCGAACGCCTTCCACGTTGAGCTCTCCGGAAAGAAACACCCGGAGACCCAGGTCTTCTACGGTGCCGGCAAGGGCACGCCGTCGTGCGACCGTGCCGTCTACAGGGCGGTGCTCTACGGCTGGAAGGACGCCGCCAAGGACGCCTGGTCGATCGCCAAGGTGGTGAAGTTCGTGGCCGTCCCAGGGGTGGGCACTGCGCTCTCGGTCGGCTTCGAGGTGCTGAAGCGGACCGAATGGTGGCAGTCGCGCGGCGCCTTCAAGGTGCGGGCCCAGACCGCCGACGGCGGCGTGGACGTGGTGCTGTCACACCCGGCCGACGTGGCCAAGGAGAACGACCAACCGCACGGCCACGGCGCGGGTGACGGCACGGTCCCCGAGTCGTCCGGCAAGGCCTTGAAGCAATGTGGCGAGGCGGTGGGGGGAGGCGAGAAGGACGCCAAGGCCTTCGACGGGATAGAGCACGAGCCGGCCTTCCACGCCGACCAGCGCGGCCTGCTCGAGAAGGCCAAGGACTGGGCCCACGAGCAGGTGGGAGGTCCGAAGAGCGGTCCGCCCGAGGACAACCCGGTGGCGTTCACGGTCGCCTCGGTCAAGCGGCTGGTACGGCTCAAGATCAAGAAGGCGAAGTGACAAGCCGGAGGCGCAGACCGGCCAGGCTGGGTGCGCTGTCGCTGCTGCTGGCGGGGTGGTCGTTCTGGAGCCAGGCTGAGGCCAGGGAGGTCAAGATGGAAGAAGCGGCGGTCGGGAAGCTCGAGCGGGTGTATGTCGGGCGGTTCTCGCTGGAGGTCCCGGCGGGGGCCGCGCGGTACGGGGAGGAGTTCCTGGTCCGCAACATCGCGTTGACCGAGACGTCACTGGCCACTCCCGACGCGAAAGGGTGGGGGCTCGAATGGGCCGCTAGGCGTGCCGCCGTGGAGGGCCTCAAGTCGAGCCGAGTCAATGACCGGGCGCTCAACGGCACGATCACCCTGGACCTGGAACTCGAGCCAGGACGCCACGGGGTGATGGTGTACCACCACGCTTCAGGATCGGCGATGGTGACCGTCCTGAACTTGCGTCGCGTGGACGGGGTTGGGCTCTGGATGATGCGCGTCGCCGGTGGCAGCTCCGTGGAGGCAGTCCGCGCCAGGATGGCTGCCGTCGGCCCAGCCTACCAACCCGTCCTCAAGGACCAGCCCCGCCCGAGCGGCGACGTCTTCCACCTCCCACGCGGCGTGGTCGCAGCGCCCTTCCAGGAGCAGGAGAAGGCCAAGTCGGTATTCAAGGGAGGTCCCCTGGCCGTGGAGATCAAGGTCCTGATCGAATCGACCGACGAACCGAAGGGCGGCGGTCTGCTGGCGCGCTTCGGCGAATCGGTGGCCAAGGCCGGCGCGGCCTTTGCGGCCGGCGTTTCGCCGGTCCGCAGCCGGGGGCGCGCGGTGGCCGGGATGAAGGGCGAGGAGTTCGTGATGCGCGACTCCGAGGCCGGCGACCTCTATTTCATGTGGGAGTTCAAGGGGGAGGCAGGCTCCGGGAAGCACCCCCGCATCCAGCTCCAGATGATCACCAAGCAGGAGCGGCAGCCGGAGAAGATGGCCTTCTGGGATGCGCTGGTCGACTCGCTCAAGCCGGCCGCTTCGCCGTGACGCCTTCCGCGCCACCCATCCGCTGGGACATCGTCGACGAGCACCTCGACGAGGCGGCCTTCCTCTACGGGCAGTGGGAGCGGGCGCTGGTGGACCCCGAGTACACGCTCGGTGAGGTGCTGTCAGGACCGGAGGAGCGGCTGCTGGCGCACCTCGACGGCCTGGTGGTGGCGGGGCAACGGGCGGCGGAGAAGCTGCTGCTGCCGGCGCTGGGCGGTGACGACCCGGGGCTGGTCTTCGCGGCGGCGTACGCGCTGCTCGCCTCGGAGGACGGCGACTTCAGCGAGCCGGTGCTCAAGGCGCTGGTCGAGGGCGAGCCGGCCGCGGCCGACGCGGTGGTGCGCGCGCTCCAGGTGACGCAACGGGGCGATCTCTACGGGCGGCTGGCGCCGCTGCTGGCCAAGGGGCCGGCGCCGGTGCAGGCGCGGGTCCTGGAGGTGCTGGCCTTCCTGCGCATCGACCCGCGCGTGCGGCTCGACCCGCTGGCCCGCTCGACCGACGAGGGGCTGCGCCGGGCCGTCCTGCGCGTGGGGAGGATCTTCCCCGCGCAGGTGCCGCTCCAGCAGGTGGAGCTGGCGCTGGCCTCGAAGGACCCGGCCGAGCGAGCGCTGGCGCTTGAGGTGGGGCTGGTCCAGGGGTCGAAGGGTGCCTGGGCGGCGGTGGAGCGGGCGCTGGCGGCGCCGGTGCCCCCGCCGGAGTGGGCGCAGGCGGCGCTGCTCTGGGCGCTCTCCGGCGAGCGTGAACTCCGCCCGCTGCTCTCGGGCCTCACCGATCCGAAGCGGCGCAACGCTGCGCTCTTCGCCCTCGGCTTCACCGGGCGGGTGGCGGCGGTGGAGGCGGCGCTGGCTTGGCTCGCCGACGAGCAGGCCGGGAAGGTGGCGGCCGAGGCCTTCAGCGCGGTGACCGGCCTGGTCATCGAGAAGCGCTTCGCGACGCCGAGTGAGCGCTGGGACCCGGACGCGCCGGAGGACGAGGAGGAGGCTTCGGACGAGGCGGAGGGCCCCGAGGCCGACCTGCCGGCGCCGGCGCCCGAGGCGATCGGTGCCTGGTGGCAGGCGGAGCAGGCCCGCTTCGACCCCTTGCAGCGCTGGCTCGGCGGGAAGCCGTGGGCCATCGAGGGGGTGGTCGCGGGGCTCGAGGAGGGTCCTTGCCGCCGCCGGGGTGCGCAGGCACTCGACCTGGCCATCCGCTCCCGCGGGCAGCTCCAGCTCGAGACCACCGCCCCGGCCCGGCGCCAGGTGGCCGAGCTGGCCGAGCTCCGGCGAGGGTTGCCGCGAGGGCTCGGGACCTACCGGGAGATCATCCAGGCGCCGGCGCCGAGGGGCGTGGCGCCGAGGCCGGTCGAGGGAGCGCTGCTCACCAGGGTGGTCGGGTCCGGCCCTCCGCCGCCTCTTGCACTGGCGGTGACAGGCCTCGCCATGGCGACCTCGCTGGGGTCGCTGGTCCCGGGCGCCGCCGCCGCCGCCGCGGGCCTGGTCCGCGTCGACGAGATCCCCGAGGTGGAGGTCTTCGACGAGGACGAGCTCGTGAACGAGCCGACCACCGGCCACCCGGTCGCGGCGGCAGATGGCTTCGTCGGCGTCGCCCGCCTGGCCTCCCTGGCGGCAGAGGCGCTCGCCCCCCTGCTCGCCGCCATCCGGCTGGAGGCGCCAGGGCGCCTCGGCCTGGTCGTCGCGCTGCCCAGCGGCCACCATCTCCAGTGGGCCTACGAGGAGTCAGACGACCAGGGCGGCGGGGAGGACGACGGGACCTCGCCGGCGCCAAGACGCGACCACCTCGAGGCCTGCGAGGGCGCGTTCCTCCCCGCGCTGGCCGCGCTCCTGCCCGAGGGGCCGGTCTTCGCGCAACGCGCCGTGCTGATGGAGGACGCGCCGGGATTCGTCTCGGCGCTGGAGCTGGCCCGGCAGTGGCTCGCGAAGGGGCTGGTCGAGCGGTGCGTGGTCGGAGGCGTCGACAGCCTGGTCGATCCGGCCGTGCTGGGAGCCATCGCCGCGAGGGACCTCCTCAAGGGGCCCGAACGTCCGAGCGGGCTCGCACCCGGTGAGGCCGCCGCGTTCGTGGTGGTGGAGCCGACGGACCGTGGACGCCGCGCCGGACGCCATCCGGTCCTCTCCATCGAGGCCATCGCCGCGGACCGCGAAGACGCCGACGCCCGCAGCGCCGGGAGCTTCATGGGCGCCGCCCTCGCCCGCGCGCTCGCTGCGGTGGTGCCGAAGACCCCGGGCCGGCGCCTGGTGCTCGGAGACCTGGACGGGACGACCATACGCGCCCACGACTGGGGTTCAGCCCTGGCGCGGCACGGCAAGCTCCTCGAAGGCGCGGTGGAGCGGCACGCGGCGCAGTCGTTCGGGGCCATCGGGAGCGCCGCGGGGCCGGTGTCCATCTGCCTGGCGGCCGAAGCCTTCAGGAGAGGCATGGCTCCGGGCCCCGAGGCCGTCATCTGGCTCTGGTCCGAGCTCGGGTCGCGCGCCGCGCTGCGGGTTCGCGCTCCCGAGAAGCCCTAGCCCTCTGCCACCAGCCTCCAGGCTCCAGGCTCCGGGACGCGGGCCAGCGTCGCGATGCGGGCGGCGCGGGGCGCGAAGCGGAGCTCCGTGGGCGCGTGGAGGCCGAGCAGGGTCGCGAGCCGGATGAGGGCGAGGGCCTCGACGTCAACGTAGGCCTCGGTGGCGAGCCAGGAGGGCTCCACGACGGGGTTCTTGCGCTCCTCAGCCACCGCGGCCTGACGTGCGCGGGCGTGTGCCGCCAAGGCCTCGTCGAGGTCGTCCTGCGAGCGGGCGTGGAGGGCGTCGCAGAGGGCGACCTTCTGCTCGTCCGATTCGGCGGCCGCGCGGTGGAGGGTGGCGAGGTGCGGCTCGACGTCGGGCGAGGGAGCCTTGCCGTCGCCCAGGAGCGCCATCAAGGCCCGGACGTAGGCGAAGTCCTCCTCGTACTCGTCGCCGTCGAACCAGCTGGGCGCGGAGAGCCGGCCGATCTCGGCGGCGCCGGCCACGTCGCCTGCGGCCAGGGCGTCGAAGAAGGGATCGGCGCGGCTGGCGCAGAGTTCGTATGGCTTCTTCAGCTCGGTCCAGCGGACGCGGGGGAGGAAGGCCAGGTAGGCGCGGCCGCTGGCGGCGAGCCGGTCGGCCAGCGTGGCGCCATCGGCCTCCTCGAGCAGGTGACAGAGCCCGAGCCGGCGCAGCTGCTTGCCGACGGCCCGGTACGCCGCCCCCTCGGCCTCGACGGGCTTCGCGCCGGCGAGGAACTTCGAGAGCTCGCCAAGCTCGAACTCGAGGTTGGAACGGATGAGCGGATAGTCGGGGGGGGTGGCCACGTGGACTCAGATGAAGACCGGAGTATCGAGGTCCAGGATCTTGAGGCCAGCGGCCTTGGCCTCGGTCAGCTTGTCGACGAGGTCGGAGCGAACGATATAGGTGCGAGGGTTCTCCTTCAACCGAAAGAGCGTGCGGTCGGGAGGGATCTTCTTCTGGTGGAGGACGACACGCTGGAAGCCAAGGATCATGTCGGGCTCCATCGCGCTCCGGTCGTACTCGGACTTCGCGAGGTCGACGCAGTCCACGGTGCCGACCGGATGAACGAGGAAATAGGGCGCCTTGATCGGGCGCCCCTTCAGATCGAGGACCTGGAGTGGGTAGACCTCGCACGGGTTCGGCTCGGCTGCGAGGAGGGCTCGGACCTTCTCGGAGACAATGAGCCAGCTCAGGGAATTCGAGATGAAGTCCTCGAGCTTCATCCCCTTGTGCTTGGAGTCGAGGGCCATGGTGGCGTCATCGGGGAGATGGCCTGCGAAGGACTTCCCCTCGCCAACCAGGAAGGTCTTGGAGGCGCCCTTTGGATCCCGGTCGATGTAGCCGAACTGAGGGCGACTTGGAACCGTGAGGACGTAGAAGTCGTACTTGACCATGGATGTTCCTGCCATCTTGCGAATCGGGCCAGCCCGGCGCTGGTGGCCGGCGAAGGCCCCGGGACCTAGCCGATCAGGTTGATCTCGACGCCGGCACCCTTGGCTCGACCCCACTGCTCGAGCTGGTCGTAGAGGCGGGACGAGATCTTGTCGATGTCCTTGCCTGCATTCTCCGCCATCTTCTTGTCCACCTTGTGCACGTCCCCCTTGCTCTTGTCGAGCGCACTGGCGAGGCTGTCACGCGCCTGCTTGAGCTTCGCCTTCGCGTAGTCGTTGTAGTGAGGGTGATTGTTGGGGTGGATCGGCCACTTGATGATCTGACCAACCTGCGCCTCTTCGGGCAGCAGCACGATGTTGGCCTTCTCGTTGATGTTGTACTTGCCAACGACGAGGCAGAGCAGCGGCTTGCGATGAAACTCGTCGTGGTAGAGCCCCTGCTCGAGCGCCGCGCTCGGGATGAGGTGGTGCCACTGGTGGCGATAGGGGTAATGGGCGCCGCGAGCCTTGGGCTTGAAGTTGGGGAAGGCTCCGGTTGCGCAAGCGTCCACGTCCCAGATGGTCTTCTTCTGCTTGGCAGGGTCCTTCGGCTGCTGGACTGGCGTCGTGGTCCGGTAGTGGACCTTGCCTTTTACGGTCAGCTTCTTCTTGCTCCCCTTGAGCCCGGTGATGGTGGCCGGATCGTATTGGCGCGGCGCGGCGTTGTAGTGGGCGGTCCGGTTGGCCTTGGTCTCGGCGTAGCCCTTCTTGTCGTAGTGGCAGTGCGCCTTGCGTTCGCTGTCGTGGCGAACGATGCAGGCGCCCGCGTCGTGGAACTTCTTGAGGCTGGCCGGAATCTTGATGTGGTTCGCCACGGCGTGCCTCCCCTCAGTTGATCTGGACCTTCCCGCCGCGGATCTTCTGCACCGCGTCGGCCTGGGTCACCACGTTCACCCCGCGCACCACCACCTTGCCGTCGCGCCGCAGGGTGATGGAGGCCTTGCCGCAGCGGAGCACCACCTCCTCGCGCCCCTCGATCTCGACCCGCTGGCCGTCCACCCGGGCCGTGGTCCTGGCCTGCGGCGGCGGCGCAGCCAGCACCGCGTCGAGCAGCGGTGTGGCCGAGCGCAACAGCGCCACCAGCACCGGTCGGCCGGGGTCGCCCTCCTCGAAGAGCAGCAGCGCCTCCTGCCGCTCGCGCGCCGCATCAGCGAGCGCCGCGTCGTCTACCGCCGCCGAGAGGCGGGCCACGGTGGGGCCGCGCGTCGTTCCCTCGACCTCCACCTTCACCTCGCCACCACGGGCCGAGACCACCCGCCCGACTCGTGCGCCGGCGATCCGCTCGGGCCGCTCGAGCCGGATCACCTCCGCCTTCTTCCCCTTGGTGGCGCGCATCGGCCGCTACAGCTCCTTGTCACAGCAGAGGCACTTCCCCTTGTCCGCCGACTTCCCCATCGAGATGACCGGGGCCTGCAGCACGGGGAAGGGCGGGGTGTTCTTGTCGTTGTGGAGCATCAAGTCGAACGACCGCGGCACGTTCTTGCCCTCGAACTGCACGTCGAACGAGTAGTTGACGAACTCGGCCTTGCCCTTGGTCTTGCTGGAGGCCACGCCGCCTGCGGAGCCGGCCTCGTCGCCAGTGGAGGTGGAGAAGTTGGAGTCCTTCACGCAGACGGGCTGGCCGTCCACCTTGACCTTCTTGGTCCCCTTGGCCGTGTCCGACGACATGGCGATGTTCGGGTAGGGGATGGGAATCGGCCCGGCCGGGCTGGGCGTCTTGCAGACGTCGGGGAAGGCGATGCTGGTGCCGTTGGTATCGGCGTTCACGATGGAGAGCTTGTTCACGCCCACGCTGGTCGCCATGCCATCCTCCGCCCACTCGGTGAAGCTGACATCCTACGCGCCGACCGCACCCCGGGGCGAGGGGAGGGCCGCCTGCGACCCGGTCCGCACCTCCATGGTGCGCACCTCGGTCGGCTCCCGCCGCAGGGTGAGCTCCCCACGCCATAGCAGGACCAGCTTGCGGGCGTCTGTGTCGACGATCACAGTGTCGAGCCGGGTGGCGACCAGGGCGTCCTCGAGCCCTCCGCGCTCCACCAGCACGGTGGGCGCCTCCAGCCCCGGAAGCCGGAAGGCGTAGCCGCCGGTCGGCGTCACCCCGGCCACCACCACCGGCTCGTCGCCGCGCAGGTGGCCGGCCGCCACCAGGCCGGGAGAGGCGGCGCAGAGGAAGCGGCGGTCGAAGTCCCTGGGCAGGAGCGGCGCGCGCTCCTGCTCCCACTTCTTGTCGTAGGTGCCGGCGTGCTTCGGCCGCGGCTCCCAGCTCGGCGAGAGGAAGCCGAACCCGGCGGGCGGCGGGCGGTCGCCCCAGCCCTTGAAGGGCCGGGCCGGGTCCTCCAGGTTGGGGCAGCGCAGCCCCTCCTCGAAGCGGGTGCCGCCCCCACGGAAGCCGACGCCGACCGGGTTGCGCGGCTCGAAGCTGTGCCTGGCCGGATCCGGGTAGGAGCGGTCCCAGCCGCCAAAGGCCCGCTCCCAAAGGAGCGGGATCTTCTCGAAGGGGACCGCCCGGGTCATCCCCACCGAGCCGACCGACTTGAAGAAGACCCGGTCGCCCACCACCCGGACCCCCTTCTTGAGCGGGCCGACCTGCAGGGCCACCAGCAGGTCGGCGGTCCCCGGGCGCGGCGCCACCGCGCTGCCGACCAGCACCACGTCGGTGGCCGGCTTGGGCCAGCCGCACTCCGGCTCGTAGCGGTAGCTGGAGGTCTCCGGCTCGCCCCAGGGCAGGCCGGCCAGCACCGGCGGGGTCTGCTCCGCCGCCAGCGTGATCCCGGCCTCGGCGAGATCCCAGCTGCCCTTCACCAGCGGCACCAGCAGCGGGCGCCCTTCTTCGTCGGCCACGAAGAGCGGCTCGAAGGCGAAAGGGGTGGCGTTGTCGACGGCGGGGTGGCCCACGGCCGGGAGCCTAGCACCGCCGAAGGCAGGGGGAATCGCTCGCTTTCGGGCGCCGGTGGTGATCCGCAGTCGTCCGAGGTGCGTTCCAGCGGACCTTGAGTAATACTCACTGACCTCAAGCTCTCCCCCCATACGAACGACGGTTCGCCAGCCGGCGGGGCCGTAGTTCCTCGGAGGCCCCATGCGCGTCGACGCCAAGTCCCTCATCCGGAAGCTCACGCCCACCGCCACCCGCCTCCTGGAGGCCGCGGTCGGCCGGGCCGCCGGCGGGGGCTTCTACGAGATCACGGTCGAGCACCTGCTGGCCGCCATGCTCGAGCCGGACGACGGCGACGTGGCCCGCATCTTCCACAACTGGAGCGTCGACCGGCGCAAGCTCGGCAACCAGGTGGCGCGCGAGCTGGAGCGCCAGAAGCAGGGCAACCCGGGGCGCCCGGTCATCTCCGAGAGCGTCTTCTCCTGGATCGAGGAGGCCTGGCTGACCGCCTCGGTCGACTTCGGCGCCCAGAAGCTGCGCACCGGCCACCTGCTGCTGCAGCTGCTGGCCCGGCCGGACCGCTACACCGGCGAGGCCTACTCCGAGCTGGAGGCCCTGCCGCTCGCCGAGGTGCGCCGCGACCTCCTCGAGGTGCTGGCCCCCTCCTCGGAGACCCGCGAGGCCGAGGTGGACCAGGCCCCGGGCGCCGCCCCGGTGCCCGGCGGCGCCGCCAGCGGCGAGGCGCTGGCCCGCTTCGCCACCAACTTCACGCAGCGGGCCCGCGACGGGAAGATCGACCCCATCTTCGGCCGCCACCGCGAGATCCGGCAGCTCATCGACATCCTGGCGAGGCGCCGCAAGAACAACCCGATCATCGTCGGCGAGCCCGGGGTGGGCAAGACCGCGCTGGTGGAGGGGTTGGCGCTGGCCATCGCCAAGGGCGAAGTGCCGGACGCCATGAAGGGGATCTCGCTGCTGGGGCTCGACCTCGGCCTGCTGCAGGCCGGCGCCAGCGTCCGCGGCGAGTTCGAGAACCGCTTGAAGCAGGTCATCGCCGAGGTCAAGGCTTCGGCCACGCCGATCGTGCTCTTCATCGACGAGGCCCACACCCTCATCGGCGCCGGCGGCAACGCCGGCGGGAGCGACGCCGCCAACCTGCTCAAGCCGGCCCTGGCCCGCGGCGAGCTGCGCACCATCGCCGCCACCACCTGGAGCGAGTACAAGAAGTACTTCGAGAAGGACGCGGCGCTGGAGCGGCGCTTCCAGCCGGTCAAGGTGGACGAGCCGAGCGACGAGGACGCCGTGCTCATGCTGCGCGGCCTGCGGACCACCTACGAACAGGCCCACGGCGTCACCATCCGCGACGAGGCCATCGTGGCGGCCGTGCAGCTGTCGCGGCGCTACCTCTCAGGGCGCCAGCTGCCCGACAAGGCGGTCGACCTGCTCGACACCGCCGCGGCCCGCGTCAAGATCGCGCTCACCACCAACCCGGAGGAGCTGCACGCCCTGCAGCTGCGCATCGCCGGCCTGGACCGCGAGCAGGCGGCCGTGGCCCGCGACGTGGCCGAGGGCAACCGGCCCGACGACGGCGCCATCGCGGCCATCCAGGCCAGCATCGCCGCCGCGCAGGCCGAGGTCTCTGCGCTGGAGACCCGGCTGACCGGGGAGCGGGCCGCGGTGGAGAAGCTGCGGGCGGCCCGGACCCCGCCCGAGGGCGGCGCCATCGACCGCGTCGCGGTGGCGGCGGCGGCGGCCGAGCTGGCCGGCGCCCGCGGCGAGCAGACCCTGGTGCACGCCGAGGTGGACGCCGACGCGGTGGCCCGCGTCATCCAGGCCTGGACCGGCGTCCCGGTCGGAAAGATGCGCTCCGACCAGCTGCAGGCGGTGCTGGAGGTGGAGGCCCGGCTCGGCGAGCGGGTGCGCGGCCAGCCGGAGGCGCTCAAGTCGGTGGCCGAGGTGCTGCGCATCGCCCACGCCGGCATCCGCAACCCGGGCGCGCCGGTCGGCGTGCTGCTCTTCGTCGGCCCGAGCGGCGTGGGCAAGACCGAGACCGCGGTGGCGCTGGCCGACCTGCTCTACGGCGGCGAGCGCTTCATGACCAGCATCGCCATGTCCGAGTTCCAGGAGAAGCACAGCGTCTCGCGGCTGATCGGCTCGCCGCCCGGCTACGTGGGCTACGGCGAGGGCGGGCTGCTCACCGAGGCGGTGCGGCAGCGGCCCTACTCGGTGGTGCTGCTCGACGAGTGCGAGAAGGCCGACCTCGAGGTGATGAACCTCTTCTACCAGGTCTTCGACAAGGGCACGCTCACGGACGGTGAAGGCCGCGAGATCGACTTCAAGAACACGCTGGTGATCCTCACCAGCAACCTGGCCTCCGACCTGGTCATGCAGTGCTTCGACGACCCGGAGAAGCCCAAGGCCGCCGACGTGGCGGCCGCCATCCGGCCCATCCTCTCCAAGCACTTCAAGCCGGCGCTGCTGGCCCGCATGACCATCGTCCCCTTCGCCCCGCTCCCCAAGGAGGTGCTGCGCGAGATCGTGGAGCTCAAGCTGGGGGCGGTGGCCAAGCGCCTGCGCGCCAGCCACGGCATCGAGACCAGCTTCGGTCCCGGGCTGCTCGACGAGCTGGCCGGACGCTGCACCGATCCCGAGACCGGGGCCCGCAACGTGGACCACGTCCTGCGCGGCTCGCTCATGCCCGAGCTGTCGCGCGCCCTGCTGGAGAAGATGGTGGCTGGCGAGAAGCCGGGCCGCCTGGAGATCGGGCTGGCCGAGGGCGGGGGCTGGAACCTCGGCTTCGGGGCGGCCTAGGATGCTCACATGACACCGCTGGTGATCCGGGTCGAGGACACGGAGGCGTCCTCCAGCGCGCCGAGCGCCTACATCAAGTCGCCGATCCGCATCGGCCGGGGCGAGCTCAACGACCTGCAGCTCGACTACCCGTTCGTCTCCACCTGGCACGCCGTGCTGCGGTTCGAGGAGGAGGAGGTCAGCGTCGTCGACCTGGGGTCGACCAACGGCTCGTTCCTCGGCGACCGCCGGCTGGAGAAGAACGTGCCGGTGGCGCTCGGCGCCGGGGACGTGCTGCGCATCGGCACCCTGCGGCTCCACGTCACGCGCCGGCAGCTGGCCAAGGCCGAGGCGCCGCGCAGCCGCTCCAGCACCCAGTTCGCCATGCGGATCGCCGACATCCCCTCCACGCCGGCGCCGGCCGCCCCTCCCGCCCCGCCGGCGGCGAGCGAGCCGGACCGGCCCCGCACCCAGCCGGGCAAGGTCCAGGGGCCCCCGGCCACGCCAGCGCCGGCTGCGCCGCCCTCCAGGGTGGTCGCCAGCGTCCCTCCCGTGGCACCGGCGATCCCCGTCACTCCCGAGCCGGCCGGGCCGTCGGCGGCGGCGACGGCGGCGCTGGAGAACGCCTCCTGGCAGCTCGGCGTGCTCCACGAGGCCCTGGCGGAGGCGACCCGCAACATGGACGTCGCCGTGGAGCAGGCCCTGGCCGGGCTCTCGCCGGTCGACCGGCAGGCGGCGCAGCACCTCATGTCCGGGCGCTTCCCACACGTCGCCGGACCCGGGAGCGCGGCGCCCGCCCCGGCGCCGGCCGCGGCCCAGCCCCACCGGGCGGCCCCTTCCCTGGCGGCTCGCGAGCCGGCCCCGGCGTCGCACGTTGCCGACTCCGGGCTGGCCGAGGTGGCCCTGCGCCTGCTGCGCGCCTTCGGGGAGTCCTACCTGCCGGCCAGCGTGTCGCTCGACTCGCGCGAGTCGGTGCAGGCGTTCCTGGGGGCGGCCGCCGAGCTGCTCGAGACCTCGGCGCGGTCCTTCGTGGAGCTGCGCGGCGGCTACGACGAGTTCGGGCGGGAGATGGGCATCCGGGTGGCGCGCGGCGAGGGGCCGGTGGCCTCGGCCCGCGACGCCCGCGAGCTGCTGGCCTACCTGCTGGCGCCTGGCCAGGGGTCGGCGCGCGCCGCCGAGCTCGGCAGCGCCTTCGCCGATCTCATGATGCACCAGCTGGCGCTGCTGGCCGGCGTGACCGACGGGGCCCG
>JANYBC010000119.1 GCA_025360965.1 Anaeromyxobacter sp.
ATCACCACCTCGGTGGCCGGCGACCGCTCCTTGACCCGCCGCAGCACCTCGAGGCCGTCGTCGGCGCCGAGCCGCAGGTCGCAGAGCACCAGATCGATGCCCCCCTCCTCCACCCGGGCCAGCGCCGCGGCGGCGGTCCCCAGGCTGGCGACCCGGTGCCCTCCACGCTTCAGGAGGATCTCCAGGAACTCGCGCATCGACTGCTCGTCGTCCACCACCAGCAGGCTGGCCATGTTGGTCCTTGGATCCTAGCCCGGCCGGGAGGCCGGCGGGGCGGCCACGGACAGGTGAGCGGGGCGGGCCGTGAAGCGGACCACGAAGCGGGCGCCGTGCGGCTCGACCGGCTCGACCCGCACCTCGCCGCCGTGGGCCTCGACCAGCTGGTGGACGGTGGCCAGGCCGAGCCCGGTCCCGCCCGGCTTGCGAGAGAAGAAGGGCGAGAAGAGCCGGTCGAGATCCTCATGGGCGATGCCCGGGCCGTCGTCGGCCACCGTGAGCCTGGCGCCGTCGCCGTCCGGCGCGCAGCCGAGCCGGATGGTGCCGCCGCTCGGACCGAGCGCCTGCACCGCGTTGAGCAGCAGGTTCCAGAGCACCTGGCGGAGCTGGTCCGGGTCGGCCTGGATGACCGCCGGCTGGAGGTCCCGCCGCAGCGCGACTCGCGCCGCCGCCGGATCCTGCTGGATCGCGTCGGCCACCTCGCCAGCCACCTGCGCCAGGTCGGTCGGCGAGAGACGCGGCGTCGCGGGGCGCGACCAGGCGAGGAAGCGGGTCACCAGCTGGTTGAGCCGGGCCGCCTCCTTCAGCACGATGCCGAGCAGCCGCGCCTCGTCGGGGCCCAGCCCCGGCGCCCCCTGCAGCAGCTCGACGCAGCCCGACATCGAGGCCAGCGGGTTGCGCAGCTCGTGGGCCAGCCCGGCAGCCACCTGCCCCAGGTCGGCCAGCCGCTCGCTCCGCCGCACCGCCTCCTCCATGGCGCGCAGCTCGGTCAAGTCCTGGAAGATCACCGCATGGCCGCGGGTGCCGCCGCGGGCGCCGCTCAGCGGGAACCTGGTGAAGCCGAGGATGCGTCGCCTCCCGCTCGGCGCGATCCAGACGGTCTCGTTGCGCCCAGAGGTCTCGGCGAAGCCGGCGAAGAGGCGCGCCACCGGCTGGCCGCGCACCTCCGCGGCGGTCAGGCCGGTGAGCAGCTCGCCGGCCCGGTTGAGGAAGGTGATCCGGCCGGCGGCGTCCACGGTGAGCAGGCCGCTGGTGACCGACTGGACGATCTCCTCGTGCAGCGCCGTGACGTCGGCCAGATCGCTCTCGCTGGCCGCCAGCCTCTCCCCGGTGGTGCGGAGCTGCTCGGAGAGCCAGCCCGACAACAGGGCGGTGGCCACGAAGGCGGCGGCGTGGACCCAGAGCGTGGCCCCCGGGACCGAGCGCAGCGCCCCGGCCCACCAGAGCGCCGCGCCGTAGCCGCTCAGCGAGAGCAGCACCGCCAGCACCGCGCCCCAGCGGTGGAGCAGGACCGCGCCGTCGACGACGGCCAGCAGGAACATGAAGAGGAAGACGCTCTCCGGTCCGCCGGTGAGCGCCGTGAGCCCAGCCGCCAGCGCCGCGCCGAAGAAGAGGTGCAGCACCGCCGCGGCCCGCAGCGGGCCGGTGCGCCGCAGCGTGAGCGCCACCGCCAGGGCGCCGGCGTAGGTGGCGATGAGGATCAGGTAGAGCGGGGAGCGAGTGTCGCGCCCCTCCAGCCCCTCGCGCCAGCCGATGACCACCGCCCCGCCAAGGATGACCGTGACCAGCGCCAGACGGAAGAGCGTCAACCAGACCAGCCGGCCGAAGAGCGGGTCGCTCAAGGGCTCCAGCGGTGCCCCGGCCTTCGCCGGGGTGACCCCACTCACTTGACCGTGCCAGCCATGGTGAAGATGGGGAGGTACATGGCGATCATGAAGTAGCCGACGATGCCGCCCAGCACCACCATCATGAGCGGCTCGAGCATGCTGGTGAGCGCGCCGACCGCCACGTCCACCTCGTCGTCGTAGAAGTCGGCCACCTT
>JANYBC010000248.1 GCA_025360965.1 Anaeromyxobacter sp.
AACTGCTGGACGTGCTTGGGGGCCTAGCCGCCGGCGCCGGTCTCGAAGAGCCCGCCACCGGCGAGCAGCGGGACCACCGACAGCATCTTGGCGCTGGTGCCGACCTCGAGGATGGGGAAGAGGTCGGTGAGGTAGTCGCGAAGCGCATTGCCGGTCACCGAGATGGTGTCCTTGCCCTGGCGGATCCGCGTGAGGGTGAGACGCATGGCCTCGACGGGGGAGAGGACCTTGAGCTCCAGCCCCTTGGTGTCGTGGTCCTTCAGGTAGGTCTCGACCTTGGCGATCACCTGGGCGTCGTGGGCCCGGTTCTTGTCGAGCCAGAAGACCGCGGGCGCGCCGGTGGCCCGGGCCCGGGTCACGGCCAGCTTGACCCAGTCCTTGATGGCCACGTCCTTGGTCTGGCACATGCGGAAGATGTCGCCCTCCTCGACCGGCTGCTGCAGGAGGGTGGCGCCCGAGGCGTCGACGACGCGGATGGTCCCTGTGGCGGTGGCGATGAAGGTCTTGTCGTGCGAGCCGTACTCCTCGGCCTGCTGCGCCATCAGGCCGACGTTGGGGACGCTCCCCATGGTGGCCGGGTCGAGGGCGCCGAACTGGATGCAGTTCTCGATGATCTCCTTGTAGATGGTCGAGTAGCAGCGGTCGGGGATGACGGCCTTGGTGTCGTGGAGCTTGCCGTCGGCGCCCCACATCTTGCCGGACTCGCGGACCACCACCGGCATCGACGCGTCGATGATGACGTCGTTGGAGGCGTGCAGGTTGGTGATGCCCTTGTCGGAGTCGACCATCGCCAGCGCCGGGCGGGTGGCGTAGGTGGCCTTGAGGTCGGCCTCGATCTCCGCCTTCTTGGCGGCCGGCAGGCTCTCGATCTTCTTGTAGAGGTCGCCCAGCCCCAGGTTGGGGTTGACGCCGGCTTGCGTGAGCGCATCGGCGTGTTTGGTGAAGACGTCCTTGAAGAAGACGGTGACGAAGTGGCCGAAGATGACCGGGTCGGAGACCTTCATCATGGTGGCCTTGAGGTGGACCGAGAAGAGCACGCCGGTCTTCCTGGCGTCGTCGATCTGGGCCTCGATGAAGCTCCGCAGCGCCTTCACGCTCATCACCGTGGAGTCGATGATCTCGCCGTCCTTGAGCGGAGCGTTCTTCTTGAGGACGGTCGCCTTCCCGGCGCCGTCGGCGTACTCGATGCGGTACTCGGTCGCCTTGGCGACCGTCATGGAGGTCTCGTGGCCGTAGAAGTCGCCGGCCGTCATGTGCGCCACGTGGGCCTTGGAGTCCTTGGTCCAGGCCCCGAGCTTGTGCGGGTTCTTCCGCGAGAACGCCTTCACGGCGGGGGGAGAGCGGCGGTCCGAGTTGCCCTCGCGGAGCACCGGGTTGACGGCGCTGCCGAGGCACCTGGCGTAGCGGGCCTGGATGGCCTTCTCGGCCTCGTCCCTGGGGACCTCCGGGTAGCTCGGCACGTCGTAGCCGTGGGCCTGCAGCTCGGCGATCGCCTCCTTGAGCTGCGGGAGGGAGGCGCTCACGTTGGGGAGCTTGATGATGTTGGCGTCCGGGCTCTTGGCGAGCTCGCCGAGCTGGCCGAGGTAGTCGGGGATGCGCTGCTCCGGCTTCAGCTTCTCGGGGAAGTTGGCGATGATGCGCCCGGCCACGGAGATGTCCCGGGTCTCGACCTCGACGCCGGTACCCCTGGTGAAGGCTTGCACGATGGGCAACAGCGAGTAGGTGGCCAGCGCAGGGGCTTCATCGATCTGCGTCCAGATGATCTTCGACGTCTTGGTCGTCATTCAGTCTCCGTGAGAATGCGTAGGTCTTGGCCCGCAGGCGGCTGGGCGTGCGGGGCGCGGTGGCCCTGGGCCCCGGTCAACTCGGTGGGGTAGCTAAACATCAAGAGTGGGCGCAGCTGTCAAGGCATTGAACGCAGGCAATCTGGACTCGTCCGCACCAGAAAAGATGTCGCAGGCCCGCACTCCGGGTTCGATTGCCGGTCACCCGTGGCCGTGCCACCATCCCTCGCCACCAAGCCGAGGCTGGCTCGCGCCGGGACGAGGGAGACCATGACGCTGGGAGGCGGGCCGGGACTGAGGCTCCTGCTGGCCATGGGGGCGCTGCTCTTTGGACCGGCCCCGGGGGCGGCGAGGGAGTTGCTGCGCGTCAGCGGCACCGGCACCGCGCTGGGCACCTTCAGGCAGCTCATCCCGGCCTTCGAGCGGGTCAACCCCGGGGTCACCGTCAAGCTGCTGCCGAGCGTCGGGAGCTCCGGGGCCATCCAGGCGGTGGCCGAGGGGGCACTCGATCTCGGGGTGTCGGGACGTCCGCTCGCACCCCGGGAGCAGGCCCGCGGGCTGGTCGCCATGGCCTACGCCCGCACGCCGTTCGTCTTCGCCGCCGGGCCGCGCGTCAGCGCCACCGGCCTCGAGGCGGCGCAACTGGTCCGCATCTACCGGGGAGAGGTGACCACCTGGCCCGACGGGGAGCGGGTCCGGCTGGTGCTGCGCCCACGCACCGACGTCGACACCGTCTTCATCCGGGCCATCTCGCCCGAGCTCGACGCCGCCATGGAGGTGGCGCTGGGGCGCGAGGGGCTCGTGCTGGCCGCCACCAACCAGGACTGCAACGAGGCCCTGGCCCGGACGCCCGGCTCGGTCGGCCCCACCACCTTGTCGCAGCTCCTCACCGAGAGCCACTCGCTGCGCCCGCTCGACTGGAACGGCGTGACCCCGACCATCGTCAACCTGACCAGCGGCGCCTATCCGCTCGGGAAGACGCTCTGGGTGGTGAGCCGCTCGGTCCCACCGGCCGCGGTGACCCGCTTCATCGCCTTCCTCGGCTCCCAGGAGGCGAACAGGATCCTGGAGCGGACCGGGAACCTCCCGGTGCCACCGCCGCCGCGCCCCTGACGCCATGAACCCCGTCGATCGCGTCGCCAGGCTGGTGTCGATGGCCGGGAGCGCCCTCACCGCGCTCGCCGTGGCGCTGCCGCCGATCATCTACTTCGGCCTCTCCTACCAGCACGCCGCGGGCAGCCTGGAGGCCGAGGCCGAGCTCAACTCGATCGCCATCACCAAGGTGATCTCGGCCAACCCGGACCTCTGGACCTACGAGCAGGCCCGGCTCTCCGAGTTCCTGGCGCGGCGCCCGCGCCACCACGACGCCGAGCGCCGGCGGGTCCGCGACCTGAAGGGGCGGGTGGTGGCGGAGAACACCGACCACCTCGAGGAGCCGGTCGTGGAGCGTTCGCTGCCGCTCCTCGACTCGGGGCAGCCGGTCGGCCGGATCGAGATCGCCCGGTCGCTGCGACCGCTGCTGCTCCAGGCCCTGCTGCTCGGCCTGGGGCTCCTGCCGCTCGGCCTGCTGGCCTTCATCACGCTTCGGTCGGTGCCGATCGGGGCCATCCGCGCCGGGCAGCAGGCGCTGCTCAGGCAGCGCGATGCCGCCCAGAGCTACCTCGACGTGGCCGGCGTGGCCTTCGTCCGGCTCGACGAGGCCTGGCGGATCACCCTGGTCAACCGGCAGGCCGAGGCGGTGCTGGGGAGGAGCGCCGCCGAGGTGGCCGGGCTCGGCTGGGTCGAGACCTTCGTCGAGCCCTCGGCGCGCGCCGCGGTGGCTGAAGCGCTGGGGAAGGCCCGCCTGGGCGAGGTCCTCGCACTGGAGCACGCGCTGCTCCGGCCCTCGGGCGAGACGCGCACCCTCGCCTGGTTCGTCACCCAGGCTGCCGACGAGGCCGGGCGGCCGGGGCTGCTCGCCTCCGGCGTCGACCTGACCCGCCAGAGGGAGCTGGAGCAGAAGCTGGTCCATGCCCAGAAGCTCGAGGCGGTGGGCCGGCTGGCAGGGGGCGTGGCCCACGAGTTCAACAACATCCTCTCGGTGATCAAGGTCTACGCCTCGTCGCTGCGGCGGGGGTTCGAGCCGGGCGACCTGCGACGGACCGACGTCGAGGAGATCATCGCCGCCTCGGACCGGGCCGCCTCGGTGGCTCGCAGCCTGCTCACCTTCAGCCGGCGCCAGGTCATGGCCGCGGCGCCGGTCGACCTGGCCAAGGTGCTCCGCGCCGCCGAGCGGCTGGTGCGCCCGCTGTTGCGCAGCGATCTCAGGCTCGAGGTGGTCGTGGCCGACGAGCCGCTGCCGGTGCTGGCCGACCCGGTCCAGGTGGAGCAGGTCATCCTCAACCTCGTCACCAACGCCCGCGACGCCATCGGCGAGGCGGGTCTGGTGCGGGTGAGCGCCAGGGCCGAGTTCCTCGATCGGGAGCAGGCCCGCGCGGCGGGCCTGGAGGCCCCGGGTCGCTATGCCCGCCTCGAGGTGGTCGACGACGGCCCGGGCTTCGACGCCGCCATCCGGGCCCGGCTCTTCGAGCCCTTCTTCACCACCAAGGAGGTCGGGAAAGGGACCGGCCTCGGCCTCTCGATCGTCTACGGCATCGTCTCGCAGCACCGCGGGGCCATCACCTGCAGCAGCGAGCCGGGGCGGGGAGCCACCTTCACGATCCGCCTGCCGCTCCTCGACGGCCCGGTGCCGGTGGCGGCAGCGGCCGCGCCGATGGCCGCGCTGGTGGGGGGCAGCGAGACCATCCTGCTGGCCGAGGACGACCTGGCGCTGCGCCAGGTGCTGGTGCGGCTCCTCCAGCGGGTCGGCTACACGGTGGTCGAGGCGGCGGACGGCGTCGAGGCGGTGGAGCGGTTCCAGGCCGGGCGGGAGCGGATCGCGCTGGTGCTCCTCGACGTGGTCATGCCGCGGCTCAACGGGCGGCTGGCGCTCGACCAGATCCGGCTGCTCTCGCCGCTAGTGCCGGCGCTCTTCCTGAGCGGCCACGCCGCCGACGTGTCGGGGCAGCGTGAGATCCCGCTCGGCCCCGAGCCGCTCCTGCGCAAGCCGGTCGAGCCCGAGGTGCTGCTCCAGGCCGTGCGCCAGCGCCTCGATGGCGCCTCGTGCCCCGCCCCGGTCAAGGCCGGTTAGTGCCCGCCCGGCGGGTCAGCCAGCCCGCAACCGCCTCGGCCAGCCGGCCGGAGGCCGGGATCGATCCGGCCTCCGCAGCCAGCGCCAGCCGGGCCGCCACCTCCAGCGGCCGAGGCGCAGCCAGCCCGGCGGAGCGCCAGAAGCCGGGGCGCGTCCCGACGAGGTCGCTGGTGAGCCCCTCGACCAGTTCCCTGGCCAGCACGTGATCGGCCCGGGTCACCAGCCTGATCCAGTGGGAGGAGAGGCGCGGCGTGACCAGCGGGATCCTGACCAGCAAGGGCCTCCGGCCCATTACCGCCGCGATGCGGAGCAGGATGTCGGTCCCGGAGAGCGCCTCCGGACCAGGGAGGTCCCACCAGGTGCTCTCCTCCAGCTCGACCCTCCCGGCCGCGGCCAGCGCGGCCACCACGTCATCGAGCGCCACCGGCTCGCTCCGGTGCGCCAGCCACGCCGGCAGCACCATGGCCGGCAGGCGGGCGGCCAGGTCGCGGACGATGGTCCAGGAGGCGCTCCCGGCGCCGATGATCATGCCGGCCCGCAGCTCGAGGCAGCGCACCGGTCCGCTCCGCAGCGCCTCGCCGGTCATGAGCCTGGCGCGCAGGTGCGCGGAGGGTGGCCCGCGCGGCGCCACCCCGCCCAGGTAGACGATCCGCTCCAGGCCGGCGGCCCCCGCCACGTCGGCGAAGTCCTCGGCCCAGCGAAGCTCCTCGTCGGCCCAGTCCGGCCGGGCCGTGCCCATGCCGTGGACCAGGTAGTAGGCGGCGCCGCAGCCGGCCATGGCCCGGGAGAGCGAGGCCGGGTCGCCGATGTCACCGCCGACCCAGTTCCGGTCGGGCCAGCGCCTCCGCGCCTCCTCCGGGCTGCGCGTCAGGCAGCGGACCTCAAGCCCCGCCGCGACCAAGGAGGCGTGGAGCGTGCGGCCGATGAAGCCGCTGGCGCCGGTGAGCAGGACGGGGTGGGGCATGCCAGCCGCCAGCTTGCTACAGTGTCGGGGACGATGTCACCTCGCCTCGACCTGCCGCTCGCGACCGCCGCGTGGCTGCTCGGCTTCCTCTGGATCGGCCTGAGCGGCAGCTGGGTCCCGCTGGCGGCGCTGGCGGTCCTGCTGGCGGCGCGGCTGGTGGTCGGCGACGCCGAGACCCGGCGCCTGCTGCGCCCCAGCGGCGCCGGCTTGGCGCTGGGGGCGGCGGGGGCCGTCCTCCTCGTCGGCGCCAGCTACGCCCTCTACCGCCCGCTGGCCGCCCTGGTCCCCGGGCTCCCGGCCGCCACCACGGGGCTCTACCGGCTGCTCAACTCGGCGGGCCATCGACCCTCAGTGCTGGTGCTTTTGGTGCTGGTCATGTCGGTCAGCGAGGAGGTCGCCTGGCGCGGCAGGACGCTGTCGGGGGCAGCCGCCGTGACCGGGGCAGGCCGCCTCGACGGCGCCCGGGTGCTTCGCGTGGCGCAGGCCGGCCTGCTCTATGGCGCCGCCAGCCTGACCTCGGGCTCGGTGGTCCTCTTCGCCCTCTCGGCAGGCCTCGGCATGGTCTGGGGAGCGCTCCGGGTGGCCGGGCGCTCGCTCTGGCCGGCCATCGTGGCCCACGCGCTCTGGGATCTCGCGGTGCTGGTCGCCTGGCCGCTCGGCTGAGGCCCGCGATGGGGAGGGGCCTTCGAGACCGCTCAGCCCGGCGGCTCGCCGGCGCCGGCCGCCCGTGACAGCGCGCGCTCCACCGCGGCGCGCGCCGCCTGCGACACCAACTCCGGGCGAAGGCGCACGAGCAGCGCGAGCAGCCGCCCGGCCGCCTCGATCACCGGCAGCCGGAGCGCCGCGTCGAGGTCGCTGGCGACTCCGGGGAGGGCCCGCTCCAGTCGACGGCTCGGGTCGAGGTCGTCGAGCAGGCTGGCGGCCTCCTGCGGAAGCCCGGCCCGCAGCACCGCCACCAGGTGCCCCAGCGCCGAGACCCGGACAAGCTGGTGGCCAGAGAGCCGCTCGCCCCGCGCCGCCCGCCCCGCGCCGGCGACCAGGTTGGAGAGGAGCTGGCCGGCGTGCCAGGCGAGGTTCGGCACCCGCCCGGCCGTGAGCGCCGCGGTGGCCTCCTGCACCCGGTGCAGGCGGGTCGCAATGTCGGCCCGGTCGAGCAGCACCTTCAGGCCGTGCGCGGGGTGAAGTCCCGGTGCTCGGCAGGGGTCATGTCACCTGAGTGGCAGCGGCGCCTTGAGCCTCGGCTCCCGCAGCCAGAGCCCCAGCCAGCTTCCTGAAGGCGCTCAGCAGCAGCCCGGCGGCCGGGAGCGCGCTGAGCAGGTAGCTCAGCACGCGCAGCCACCTGCCAGGGGTCGCGGGGCCGCCCGCTTCGGTCGTCTGTGCCATCGAGTCCTCCGGGGGTCTGGCCAGAGTGTAAGGGGGGCTGCGGCGCCGCGCCACGCGCCCGAATGTCGCAGGCCCCGGCGGCCGGCCGGGCCCTGCCCCTGCCGGTGCTAGCCTCGACCGGCAGCAGAGCCGGAGAGTGACCGTGACCGCTTCGAGCCCGCCGGGAGCGCCGGACCGGTTCATCCCCTGGCGTCACAGGCTCTCGACGCGCCTGCTGGTGCCGCTGGCGCTCCTCCTCCTGGTCTCCCTGCTCGCCTTCCTCGCCTTCGAGCGGGCCATGAGCCAGGCGCTCATGGAGCAGGCCCTGGCCGGGTCGAGGCTCTTCGCCGAGACCATCACCAGCGCCACCCGCCACTCCATGCTGGAAGACCGCCGCGCCGACGCCTACGAGATCATGCGATCCATCGGGGCGCAGCCCGGCATCGACCTGGTCCGGGTCTTCAACAAGGATGGCCGCATCACCTTCTCGTCGGTGCCCGGGGAGGTCGGGGTGGTGCTCGACCGGACCGAGGCCTCCTGTCGCCCCTGCCACGAGGGGGCCCGGGCGCTCTCCGACCCGAGCCCGCAGCTGGCCAGCCAGGTGGTGGAGAGCCGCGGTCACCGGGCGCTGCACCTCATCACCCCCATCCATGGGGATCCGCGGTGCAGCACCTCCGAATGCCACCACCACTCGCCCGGCGGGCAGGTGCTCGGCGTCCAGGAGGTGGTGGTCTCGCTCGCGGATGCCGACCACCGCCAGGCCCAGGTGCGCTGGTTCGGCCTGGGGGGCTCGGTGATCGGGGTGGCGCTGCTGGGTGGGGCGCTGGCCGGCTTCACCCGGCGGCGGGTGGTCGAGCCGGTGGCGGCGTTGCTGGAGGGGACCCTCCGGGTGGCCCGGGACCAGCTCGACCTGGAGATCCGCGTCGACGATCGGGGTGAGCTCGGGGTCCTGGCCGCCTCCTTCAACGACATGACGCGTGCGCTGCGGCGCGTCGAGGGCGATCTCAAGTCGCTCAACCTCGAGCTGGAGCAGAAGGTGGAGGCCCGGACCTCCGATCTCCGCCGCGCCCAGGCCGCGCTGGTCCAGACCGAGAAGCTCTCGTCGCTGGGACAGCTCTCGGCCTCCATCGCCCACGAGATCAACAACCCGCTGGCCGGGATCCTGACCTTCGCCAAGCTGGTCTCGCGGCAGCTCGACGGCGCGGTGGCCGATGAGGCCACCCGGGCCACCATGAAGCGGAACCTTGCGCTGGTCGAGCGGGAGGCGGGACGCTGCTCGGCCATCGTGCGCAACCTGCTCGACTTTGCGCGTGAGCGGCCGCTCAAGCTGGAGCCGGTCGACGCCAACGCCGCAGTCGAGGAGTCCCTGCAGCTGATCGGCCACAAGCTGAGCCTCACCGGCCACCGGCTGGAGCGCCGGCTCGGGGACGTCCCCGCGGTGCTGGCCGACTTCGGTGAGCTGCGCCAGGCGGTCGTCAACCTGGCGCTCAACGCCATGGAGGCGATGGGTCCTCAGGGGAGGCTGCTGGTGGAGACGCGGGCGCTGCCGGGGGGGCAGGCGGTCGAGATCGCGGTGGAGGACGACGGCCCCGGCGTCCCGGCGGCGCTGCTCGGCAAGGTCTTCGACCCCTTCTTCACGACCAAGGAGAGGGGGACCGGGCTGGGGCTCTCGGTGGTCTACGGCATCGTGCAGCGTCACGGCGGGAAGGTCACCGTGGAGCAGGTCCTGCCCCACGGGGCCCGCTTCGTGCTCCGCCTCCCGACCGCGGTCCCGGGCCCGGGCGGCGACGAGCCGTACGGCGAGTGACGGGACGGCCCCGGGAGCCGGGCGCCGGTTCAGCGGTCGACGAAGGCGTTCGCCAGCTCGCGCCAGCCCTCGTCGCCGAGGAGCCAGGGCGCCGGGGCCACCAGCTCGCCGCCGTCGGCCGCCGCGTAGCCGAGGCGCCCCTCCACGAGGTGGTTCCAGCGGGCCGACTCCTCGCGGAGGAACTGCTCCGCCCCCGAGCCGTGCGGCAGGCTGGCGAAGGCGAGGTCGGCGGGAGCCACGGTCACCAGCCAGCCCCGGCCATAGCCGTCGCTCTTGACCAGCCCGGGGTCGCGGAGCGCCGCGGCGTTGACGGCCACCACCACCCCGTCGACCGGCGAGCGGACCGCCAGGGAGCGGGCGCCGGCGTGGAGGGTGGCGACGGTCGAACCCCGGCTGACCCGGGTCCCGGCCGGCTTGAGGTCGACCGCGTTCACGGTGGGCATGAGGCGGAGCGCCAGGGCGTCGAGGCCGACGCGCAACGACCCTCCGGCCAGGCGGGTCATCCAGGTGTGTCCCGCGCCGTACCAGGCGTCGGGCCGGAAGATCAGGCCGGCCACCTCGCGGAGGCCGAGGGAGCGCTTCTTGAGCTCGTCGGCACCGCGCACCATGGCGGCGATGAGCAGGACCGGGATGGTGAGGAGGATGACGAGGGCGAGGACGATGCCGGCGCGCGCCGCCAGGCCGGCGAGGAAGACCGCAACCAGTTCGATGGCTCCGAGGATGGTGGTCATGACCGACTCCCTTTCACGTGCTGCATGCTGCAGGTCTCAGCGTGGTGCGCTCTCACTCCGCGTGGCAGCTGGTACAGTCATCGAGGCCGAACGCCTCCTTCCCGTGGCAGGCGCCGCAGTCGCGCCCCGCGCTCATCCGCTCGTGGGTGATGGCGGGTCGCTTCCCGGCCTGGGAGGCGCCCAGCATGCTGAACCGCCCGGGGTGGCAGGAGAGGCAGGCCGGCCGGGTCTCGTCGACGTGGCTCCCGTGGTGGAAAATGACCTGGCCTGGGCTGTCGGCGCCCCGCTTCAAGGCCAGCGGGCCGGGGAGGCGGGGCAGGTCCCGGGCCATGGCCAGGCCGGCGCCCAGCAGCAGGCCGGCGGCGGTGAGCAGCAGCGCGCGGCGGCGCGAGGCGGTCATGGCGTCCCCTTCTCGGTGTGGAAGAACTCCCGGGCCAGGGCCTCCCAGCCGTCGTCGCCGGCCAGCGCACGCGCCAGGCCGTCGACCGGAGCGCCCCCGTCCTGCAACACCTGGCCGACCTCGGGGCTGGCCCGCATGGCCAGGGCCTCGGCCTCACCGTCGAGGAAGTGGCGGGCCGCCTGGGCGTGGAGCAGCTGGCGCTGGTCGGCCTCGAGCCGCGGGGCCTTGACCTTGTAGAGCCAGCCGGTGCCGTAGGCATTCTGCAGCAGCCGGGGGTCCTCGGCCACGGCCCGGTTGACCGCCACCACCGTGCCATGGACCGGGGAGACCAGCGGGACGCTCCGGTGTCCGTCGCCGAGCGCGATGGCCGCCTCCCCCTGCACCACCACGGCGCCGGCGCGTGGCAGGTCGATGCGGGTGGGCGAGACCAGCCGCTGGGCGAAGTCGTCGACGCCAACCGCGACCAGGCCATCGGCCTCGACGCGGGCCCAGGTGTGGCCCGGGTGGAGCGCCACGCCGGCCGGGACCTGGAACCAGCCCAGGCTGGGCCAGGGGGCGGCCACGGCCACGGCCGGCCAGCGCTCGGCGTCGCGGCGCCCACGGATCGCCTGCTCGGCCATCTCCCTGCGGCCGCCCTGGACGTAGCGCCACATGGGGACGAAGAGCAGCAGGTAGGTGACGGCCAGCCCGTACTCCATGAGCTTGGCGGGGTAGATGGCGAGGAAGTCGGAGGTCATGGCGTCTCCTCTCCGTGGCCCTGCGGGAAGGCGGGGTCTTCGCGGACGATGGGCATGCGGTTGACGATCCAGCGGAAGGCGACGACGCCGAGGGTGACCAGCGTCAGCGAGACCCAGACCTCCATCCAGCTGGGGACGTAGCGGATGGGGTTGGTCCAGTTGAAGGCGATGACCGAGACGTTGAGCCGGTTGAGAATGATGCCGCCCACCGCCAGCACCGCGGCGACCTTGACGGCCGCGGGCTCGCGGTTGCGGGCGCCCCAGGCGAAGAGCAGGGATGGCACCAGCACCAGGCCGACGGTCTCGACCAGGAAGAGGGCGCCCCAGCCGGTGGCGAGGTGGCCCCAGGCGTGCCCGTCGATGACCCCCTGCAGCTTGATGAAGAAGTAGGCGAAGGCCACCACCGCGCCGGCCTTGCCGAGGCCGCAGACCAGGGCATCGACGTCGACGTGCTTCCCGACCAACTGGCGGGCGAAGACCTTGTGGGAGATGGAGCTCTCGATGACCGCCATCGAGATGCCGGCCAGGATCGCCGAGATGAAGAAGAAGATGAAGATGAACGGTGAGTACCAGAGCGGGTGGAGCTTGGTGGGCGCCAGCAGGAAGAGCGACCCGAGCGCCGACTGGTGCATGGTGGAGAAGACCACCGAGAGCACGGTCAGGGCGATGAGCGTCTTCTTGAGGACTGCGTGCAGCTTGCGCCAGCCCATCCACTCGAAGAAGGGGACCGTGAACTCCAGCAACAGCACGGTCGTGTAGCACATGACGCACCAGGCGACCTCGAAGAGCGGGGAGGCCGAGCCGTAGTTGAAGACCGCCTGGACGATGTTCCAGGGGCGGCCCAGGTCGGCCAGCAGGCCGATGACCGCCATCAGGTAGCCGAGGAAGGCGGTCAGGATCGCCGAGCGCTCGATGGCGTGGTAGTCGCGCAGGCCGAGCAGCTGCACCGAGGCACCGATCGTGAAGCCGCCGGCGGCCAGCACGATGCCGGTCATCATGTCGAACCCGATCCAGAGGCCCCAGGGGTAGGCCTGGGAGAGGGCGGTGGTGGCGCCCAGCCCGGCGGCGAAGCGGTACGCCAGCAGCGGCAGGCCCACCACCAGGATGACCGCGGCGACGGCGTTGGCCGGGGTGAGCAGCGAGCGGAGGTACTCGCCCCAGCCCATCCCGAGCAGCACCTTCTCGCGGAGGAACGACGACGGGCCGGTCAGCGCCAGGGCATCAGCCATGGTGATCCTCCTGCTCCTCGATCTGGTCACGCCGCTTCGAGAAGGCGTAGAGCCCCATCAGCAGCGGGGGCCAGAGCGTCATGATGAAGGGGGGGGCGCCGAGGGCGCCGGCCACCAGCTCCGAGTAGGGGCGCTCCGGCATGCCGGTGGCGAGGGCCAGCTTCTCGAAGGGGACATCGGAGATGTAGAGCCAACTGGTGCCGCCGGCCTCGTGCTCGCCGTAGACACGGCGCAGGTAGGTGGAGCCCTCGGCGTAGATGCGTCGCTTGGCCTCCTCGAGCAGCGCGGTGCGCCTCCCGAAGGTGAGGGCGCCGGTGGGGCAGACCGAGGTGCAGGCCGGCTCGAGGCCCGCGGCCTGGCGCTCAGCGCAGAAGCCGCACTTGCGGACGCGCGGAGCGGCCCGCTCGTACTCGTACTTGGGGATGTCGAAGGCGCAGGCCACCATGCAGTAGCGGCAGCCCATGCACCTGCTGGCGTCGTAGACGACCGGGCCGCTGGGGAGCTTGTCCATGGCCCGCACCGGACAGGCCGAGGCGCAGGCCGGCGCCAGGCAGTGCATGCACTGCTTCTTGGCGAAGCGCGGCTCTCCGGAGGGCCCCTCGGCCTGGTTGATGACCGTGAAGACGTGCTGGCTGGTGTCGCGCTGCACCGACAGGTCGGCGGCGGCGTCGGGGGCCGGATTCATGTTGGCCTCGGCGCAGGCCCCCTCGCAGGCGCGGCAGCCGGCGCAGCGCGTGGTGTCGACGAGCACGCCGGGTTGCCCCGGATCGACCGGAGCTGAAGCGGCGGCGCGAGCCGTGGCGGCGGTGACGAGGCCGGTGCCGGCCGTGACGCCTGCCACCTTCAAGAAGCCCCTCCTGGTCAGGCGCATGGCGTTCCCCCTGGCGTGACGGTCAGGCATGGCCAGCGCCTTCCAGCGTCTCGTCCCCGTCCACCGCGCCGCGCCAGCTCCCCGCCGCCGCCTCGGTGAAGGCGGGGCAGGAGGCGTAACGCTCCCCATCGCAGCTGCTGGCGGTGGTGACGCGGTCGACGGGGACCAGCTTCTTCACCGGGTAGGCCCGGCAGAAGACCATCGAGACTTCCTTGCGGTACGGACAGGTCATGCGCGCCTCCATGGCCTCCTCTCGCAAGGACGGGGCCAATGGTCGCCCAGGCCGGCGGTGGCGGCGGCGATCCCTGTTCACGCGCGGTTACGAGCGGCCGCGGCGCGCCGCGCAGCCCGCGGCTTCCGGGGAGCGTGGAGGAACTCAACGCCGCTCTACACCCTGTCCGGTCAGGGTGTGGAGTTCCTCGACACCGATCAACGGGGCGGCGCGGTCGTCGGCTCGTCGTCGCCGTCCCGCTTCAGGCCGTACCTGCGCATCTTGCTGTAGAGGGTGACCCGGTCGACGCCGAGCACCCGCGCCGACTGGCTGACGTTGAAGCCGGTGTGGGCCAGCACGGCGATGATGTGCCGCCGCTCCACCTCGTCGAGCGACTGGTCGGGTGCGGTGGCCACGCCGGGGCGTGGCGCGTCGCCCCGGGTCGGCCCCGGGAGCTCCAGCCCGAGGTCGGCGAGCTCGATGACCGGGCCGCGGGCCACCACCGCGCCCCGCTCCAGCACGTTGCGCAGCTCGCGCACGTTGCCGGGCCAGGGGTGGGCCACCAGCGCGTTCATGGCCTCGGGCGTGACCCCGTCGACGGGGCGGCCCAGCTCGGCCGAGAGCCGCTCCAGGAAATGCTCCATCAGCAGCGGGATGTCCTCGCGCCGGTCCCGCAGGGGCGGCAGCCGGATGGGAATGACGTTGAGCCGGTAGAAGAGGTCCTCGCGGAAAGCGCCGGAGGCCACCGCCTTCTGCAGGTCCCTGTTGGTGGCGGCCACGATGCGGACGTCGACCTCGACGATCTCGTTTCCCCCGATGCGGTGGAAGCGCCGCTCCTCGAGCACGCGCAGCAGGTCGAGCTGGAGCTTGGGGCCGACGTCGCCCACCTCGTCGAGGAAGAGGGTCCCCTGATGGGCGGCCTCGAACTTGCCCTTGTGGCGCGCCATGGCCCCGGTGAAGGAGCCCTTCTCGTGGCCGAAGAGCTCCGACTCGAGCAGGCTCTCGGTGAGCGCGGCGCAGGAGACCTCCACGAACGGCCCGGCGGCGCGCGGGCTCTCGGCGTGGATGGCCCGGGCCAGCACCTCCTTGCCGGCGCCCGACTCGCCGAGGATGAGGATGGTGGAACTGGAGCGAGCCGCGGTGCGGGCCAGCTCGAAGACCGCCTGCATGGCCGGCGCCTTGGAGGCCAGGTCCTGGAGCTGGTGCTCCTTGCGGAGGGCCTTGCGGAGCACGGCGTTCTCGCGCACCAGCTCCTGCTGGGCCACGATCTTCTGCATCATCATCGACAGCTCCTCGGGATCGAACGGCTTGACGAGGTAGTCGAAGGCCCCCTGCTTCATGGCCGTGACCGCGGTGTCGACGGTGGCGTAGGCCGTCATGATCACCACCGCCAGGCTCGGCTGCAGCTTCCGGGCCTCGGCCTGCAGGGCCAGGCCGTCCATCTCCGGCATCTTCAGGTCGGAGATCAGGATCGAGAAGGGCTGCGCGCCGAGGCGCGCCAGCGCCGAGCGGCCGTCGGCGGCCTGCTCCACCAGGTAGCCGTCCTTGTCGAGCCAGCCGGCCAGCGACTCGCGGACGATCTCCTCGTCGTCGACCACCAGGATGCGGACGCGCTCATTCGACGGCATGGCGGCTCCTCCCCGGCTCGGTGAGCCGGTGACGACAGCGTGGACAGAGGTGGCGAGATTTTTCGTCGACGTCGCGCACGCCGGCGGCGCGGGTCATGACGCAGCGAGGGACCTGGCAGTGGAGCAGGCCGTAGGCGTGACCGAGCTCGTGGACCGACTCCTTGACGAGCCGCTCCATGAAGAGCCCCTCGCCGCCCGGGCCGAGATCCTCGCGGAGCCGGGCCGCCGAGGCCACCGCCACGCGGCCCCCGAGCTGGGCCTCGCCAAAAACGTAGGTGAGGATGGGGATGAAGAGGTCCTGGTCAGTGAGGCCGAGCAGCTTGCCGCCGGGCGGCCCGACCTGGAGCAGCCAGGAGAGCATGCGGCTGGTGAGGTGCTGCCGCCGCTTCGGGTCCCAGGTGCCGCTGGGCCGCCCCGGTGGCTCGGCGCACCGCACCGCGACCCCGTAGGCCTGGGCCAGCTCCTGCTGGACCCGCTCCATCACCGCGGGCGCCATGGCGCGCTCCCCGATCCACCAGATGGTGATGGGCTCCATGATCGAGTCACTGCCCCGCGCCCTCGTCGGCCTGGGGCGGCGCAGGGAGGTGGATGGCCACCCGGGTCCCCGGCCCCAAGGCGCTGGTCACCGTCACGGTGCCGCCGTGGCGATGGATGATGGAAAGCACCTGCGCCAGCCCCAGTCCGGCGCCGGCCGTGGCCGACAGGTCGGGGTCGAAGAACTGGGCCAGCCGCTCCGGCGCCAGCACCCCGGAGTCGGTCACCACCAGCTCCACGCCGCGACCCTCGCGGCCCGGGCCGCTCTCCACGGTGAGCTGGCCGCCCGCGGTCATGGCGCCGCAGGCCCGCAGCAGGGTGTCGAGCACCGCCTGGCGGAGCAGGCTCCGATCTCCCAGGACGGGAGGGGCCGGCTGCGCGCGGTGGGTGACCGTGACGCCCTGGAGCCGGGCCTCGCCGCCGGCCAGCTCGAGCGCCTCCTCGATGACGGCGTCGAGCCCGACCAGCTGGGCCGAGAAGACGTGCTGGGTGGAGAGGTCGCAGAGCCGGACCACCACCTCGCCGGCCCGCTCCGCCTCGCGCTCCACCAGCCGGAGGTCGTGGGCCAGCCGGCTCCGCTCGGCGTCGGCCAGCGGTCCCGTCTCCAGGGAGCGGGCGCCGTTCCGGGCGATGGTGAGGATGCCGGAGAGCGGGCTGCCGAGCCGGTGGCCCACCGCCGCGGCGAGGCGGCCCAGCGCCGCCAGGGTCTCGCCCCGCGACAGCTGCTCGCGGGCCTCGACGAGGGCGCGGGTCCGGGTCTCGACCTGCCGTTCCAGTCCCTGGTTGAGCTCGTCGAGTTCGGTCCGCGCCGCCCGCAGGGAGCGGACCATCTCCCCGAAGCTGGCGGCGAGGAGCCCCAGCTCGCCGCCGAAGCGTGGGGCGGCCGGTTGCGCCAGGTCCCGCCGGGCGACCCGGCGGGTGGCCGCGACCAGGGCCGCCACCGGCAGGACCAGCCGCCGGCGCGTCAGCCACCAGAAGGCCAGGCCGAGGCCGCCGGCCACCAGCGCGGCCACGCCGAGGGAGCTCCAGCGGAAGGCCGCCAGCCGGGCGTCGGCCGCGGCCAGGGGGCGATCGACGGCGAGCAGGCCGAGCAGCCGCGCTGCGCTCGGATGGACGTGGCAGCCCGCTGTGGCGCAGGCCGGCTGGTTTACCACCGGGGCGACCAGTTGGAGGGTGCGCTGCCCCCCGGCCACCTCGACGCTACGCCGTCCGTCCAGCCCCGCGGCGCGCGCCGTCCCGGCGCCGTGGCAGACCACGCAGTGCGGGCCGCCCGGGTCGAGCGTGCGGCCGATCTCGGTGCCGTCCGTGGAGAATGCGACCCGTCCGGCATGGTCGAGCAGGCGGATCCGGCCGACGCCTGGCTGCCGTCCGATGTCCTCAAGGATCCGGTAGGCGTCCTCGCGCCGGTCGAGCAGCATGGCGCGGTTGATGGCGGTGGCGGCGGTCTGCGCCACCAGATCCGACTCCTCGGCTGCCTGCTGGACCACGAACCGCTCGAAGCGCAGCTCCGCAGCGAAGAACGCGGTCACGACGACCAGGCCGGCCCCCGCGGTGAAGAGCAGCAGCTGCGAGGAGAGCCGGTCTCGCCAGCGCAACTCGTAGCCGAGGTCCTCCGGTGGCTCCGGTGCCTCGGGTGGCGCTGCGATGGTCGCCATGATCTTCCCCCCCGGGAAGCGTACCAATCCGCGGAGGGCGAGCGCGGCCAGGTGGCAGCGCGCCCGGCGCCCGCTCATCATCGTTCAGTTTCTCCACACCGCGCTTGCGTCACGTTGGCGCACGCGGCGTGACGCCGCCGTGGCAATGCGACGCGGTGCTCCCCGCAAGGTGCACCGACATCCGCCCACCCAGACTCCTTGACGGCCAGGCGTCGGGGCGGTTCACTCCTTCCTCGGGGGGAGCGATGACGCAGCCGACAGCGCCGCGAGGCGAGACGCCCGACGAGGGCGAACGCGTCGGCCCGCTGGCCGGCAGCGGCCCCGGTGCCGTGGCCGTGCAGTTCGTGGCCGCGCTCTCCAAGGCGGCACGCTCCTTCACGCTCTACGCCCCGACCAACGCCGTGGTGCGCCAGTTCCTCGCCGACTACCAGGCCCGCGCCGCCGAGGCGACCGCCGGCGGCGACCTGGTCCTCGACGTGCACCCCTGGGAGCTGCGGCGCGATGGCGAGGTGGTCTACCGCGAGGAGGACCGCGAGCGGTCGCTCTCCTTCCGGCTCTTCCGCGACGGCGTGCGGCGCCTCACCTTCCGCCCCGGGGTGGCCTGGAGCGAGCTGCTCACCTTCCTCGAGATCCTCGCGGTCCGTTATGTCGGCATCCGCCAGCAGGAGGAGGACGTGGTCACGCTGCTCCGCAAGGGCGCCTTCGACGGGATCGGCTTCGCCGCCGTCGAGGGGTTCGCGCCGGAGGAGGACAACCCGGAGCCCGAGGGGGTGCGGCGCAGCCGCGGTCAGGGGAGCCGGGCGCCGGCCGGCTACGACGCGCCGTTCCCGCTGCTCCCCCCGCCGGGTCCCATCGCCTGGCGGGAGGTGCCGGCCGCGGCCCTGGCCTCGCTCCAGGCCACCGAGGGGCCCGAGGCGCTGGCCGCCGACGCCATCCGGCTGGCGGCGCAGCTGCTGGCCGAGGCCGGGCGCGGCCTGGTGCAGCCCCGCGAGCTCCAGCTCTTCCTCCTCGAGCTGCGAGACTACTTCGTGGCCGACGCCGCGCTCGGTCCGCTGGCCACGCTGGCGGAGCTGGTGGGGCGCACGCCACCTGGCCAGCTGCGCGACGACCTGCTGAGGACCCTGGGCGACGAGCGGCTGCTGGAGGCCCTGCTGGCTGCGGTGCCCCCGGGCGCGACCCAGCTTCCACCAGAGGCGCTCCGGCTCATCCCGCTGGTCTCGGCCAGGGCGGCCCTCGACCTGCTGGTGGCCGAGCCGGACGAGGGGCGCCGGCACGTCCTCGCGCTCATCGCCGAGGCCCGGCTCCCGGCCGACGCGGCCGACATCATCGAGCGGCTCACCACGCTCGACGCCAGGGTGGCGCGCGACCTGGTGCAGGCCATCGGCTCCAAGGCGCCGGGCCAGGCGTCGCAGGCGGCCGCGGCGCTGCTCGACCACCCGGACGAGCACCTCCAGGTGGCGGCGCTCCAGGCGCTGGAGGGGGCCGCCAGCGACTTCCCGGTGCAGCGGCTGCTGAAGCTTCTCCACTCGCCGCGGGCGCCGGTCCGGATCGGCGTGGCCAACGTTCTGGCCCGGAGCGGCAAGGCGGCCGCCTTCCAGCCGGTCCATGAGGCGCTGGCCGGGCGCAAGGACTGCTCCACGGCCGAGGCCGACGCGTTCGGCGCCGCCATGGCCCGGCTCGATCCGGGCCGGGCCGCGCCGCTCTTCGTCGAGTGGCTCAAGCCGCGCCGCGGTCTGATGAAGGCGCTGGGGAGTTCAAAGCAGGAGGAGTTGCTCCGCTTCGCCGCCGCCTCGGGCCTGGGGGCGCACCCGTCCCCCGAGGCCCAGGCCCAGCTCGAGGCCCTCTCCAAGGCGGCGGGGGACGAGGCCTTCCGCCGCCACTGCTTCGCCGTGCTGGCCCGCCGCCGGCACCAGGGAGCCCGCCATGGATGAGCTGGCCCAGGCCCAGTCGAGCCTCGGGAGGGCGCTGGGTCGCGCCCGCGCCGGAGAGGACCGCGAGCTGGCGCAGAAGGTCCGCGAGGGTGGCGAGCAGCTGGTCCACCTGCTCTCCGGCCTGCTCAAGCTGACGCGCGTTCACACCCCCGACAACCACGCCTTCGACGCGCCGGTGGCGGAGCTGGGGAGGGTGCTGGCGAGCCTGGGAGAGGTGCTCGGCTCGGTCAACCTGGTGACCGTCGAGGACCAAGTCTACCTGAACGACCTCCGGGTCAGGACCGACAGCAAGCCGGGCGCGGCCGGGCTCGGGGGCGAGCTGCGCCGCCACAACACCGGCGGGCTGGTCTTCCACGCGACCCTAACCGGAACCCAGATCCGGGCACTCGTGAAGGGGCTGTCGGGGGCGCCCGCGCCGGAGTGGCCGCGCGGGACCCTGAGCCAGTGGCTGGTGGAGAACGACGTGGGCCCGGTCGAGCTGCGCGGCATCTACCGGTTCCAGGAGGTCCGCTCAGAGCGTGAGCCGCCGACGCGGGCGCCCGAGCAGATCCTCGCCTTGCTGCTCGACCTCGCCGCCGAGAGCTGGGACCAGCTGGGGGCCGGGCGGGTGCTCAACCCGCTCCCCATCCGGCGGGCCGTCGTGGAGGCGCTCGAGTCAGGGCTCCACTCCCCGGCCTTCTGGGTCGGGTTCCCCGACTGCCCGCCCCACGCCGCGCACGCGGTCGAAGTGGCGACGGTGGCGCTCCTGCTCGGCAGGGAGGCCGGGTTCCCGGCCGGCCTGCTGCAGGATCTCGGCATCGCCGGGCTGGTCCACGACGCCGGATACCTGGCGCCAGGGGTCGGGGAGGGGGCCGCGGCGCTGGCCCGCCATCCGATCGAAGGGGCCAGGCTGGTGCTGCGGCAGCGCGGCTTCTCCGAGGCCAAGCTGCGGCGGCTGCGCGGGGTGCTGGAGCACCACCGGGACCAGGCCGATCCCGGCGGGCCACCGTCGGCGGCCGGTGCCGCGCTGCGCCTCGCCGAGGACTACGCCAACGTCATCCGGCTCTACGGGACCAAGGTGACCCGCGCCGACGCGCTTGGGGCGATGCTCAAGGCCGGGGGGAAGCTCTACCACCCGGCCCTGGCGCAGGCGCTCGTCAACGCGCTGGGTCGCCACCCGCCGGGGACGCTGGTGGAGCTCGGCGACGGGAGCTTCGGGCGGGTGGCGCTGCCGACGCGGAGCCCGGCGACCTGGGATCGACCGATCGTGAAGAAGCTCGATCCAAAGTCCCGGCTGGCGACCGGGCCCCTGGTCGACACGGCCGGCGACGCGGTGATCCGGAGGGCGCTGCCAGGCTGATCCTGGGAGGGGCCGGGTGAGGCCCCGCCGGCCGGGCTCGGAGCGCAAGCCATGCGCGCGCGGCCTCTGGAACGCAGCTTTCGCGGGCCAAGGTTGCTGATCTTCCAAGGGAATGGCGCGGCACGCCATATGCTAACCATCCTGTCGATGGTCCAGTTCGAGAGCCAGGCCCGGGAGTTCCTCCTGACGCGACGCCACCGGCTGCGGTGGCAGGTCGAGGCCGGGCGCGGCGCCGGTGCGCTCGCCGGCGGCCACTGGTACGACACCGAGGCGCTCCCGGCCCCCGTCGGCGAGGAGACCCGCCGCGAGCTGGCCGAAGTCGAGGCGGCCTTGCAGCGGATCGAGCAGGGCTCCTACGGCACCTGCCTCTCCTGCGGCGGACCGATGGGGCTGCACCGGATGCGAGCCATCCCGGAGGCGCGCTACTGCGTCGGCTGCAGCGGCCAGTTCGTCGAGGTCGAGTAGCGCGGCCGCAGGGCGCCTGCTATCACCGGCTCCTCGTGTCCAGCGCACCTTCGCCCCCGCCGGTCCTCGCCTACCTGCTCGGCGACGCGCTCTACCTCAACGTCACCAGCGGCTGCACCCTGGCCTGCATCTTCTGCCCGAAGATCAGCGACGACGACTTCACGGTCGGCGCCTACGACCTGCGGCTCAAGGGGAATCCTGAGCTCGAGGCGATCTGGGACGCGGCCCGGGCAGCCGGCCTGGCGGGGCGCGCCGAGGTGGTCTTCACCGGCTTCGGTGAGGCCTCCCGCCGGCTCGACGTGGTGCTGGAGCTGACCCGCCGGCTCAAGGCGGCCGGGGTCCGGCGCGTCCGCCTCGACACCGATGGGCTCGCCAGCCTGCGGGAGGGGCGAGACGTGGTGCCCGAACTGGCTGCCGCGGGGCTCGACGCCGTCTCGGTCTCGCTCAACGCAGCCGACGCCGCGACCTACGCGCGGCTCTGCCCGAGCCACTACGGGGAGGCGGCCTATCCGGCCGTGAAGGCCTTCATCCGCTCCGCCGTGGCCAACCTCAGCGAGGTGGCAGCCAGCGTGGTCGGCGTGGAGGGGCTCTCCGAGGCCGGGTGCAGGGCCGTCGCCGAGGGGCTCGGGGCCCGGTTCAAGTGGCGCCCCGCCGGCCGGATCGGTCGGCTGCAAGGCCCCCAGTCCGGGGTACCTGGTGGCTCCGAGCGCGCAAAATCCTGAGCCGCCGGAAGCCCCGATTCGCCCGGGGACGCTGGATCTTTCCGGCCGGAAGGGGCATAGAACGGTCATTCACGCAGTCTTTGCGCTTCCCGAGGCGGTGCGGCGGCATGACCTCTCCGAACCCAGCGACCAGGCCCGCGAAAGAGCGGATCCTGGTGGTCGACGACGAGCAGAACGCCCGGGTCGCCCTGCGGACCATGCTCTCCGAGGAGGGGTACGAGGTCCTCGAGGCGGCCGACGGTGAGGAGGCCCTGGCCCTGCTCCCCGGGTTCGGTCCCTCGGTGGTCCTCGCCGACGTCCGCATGCCGAAGCTCGACGGCATCACGCTGCTGAAGCGGGCGCGGGAGCAGGGGAGCGACGCGATCTTCCTGATGATGACGGCCCACGCCTCGGTGCAGGCGGCGGTCGAGGCGATGAGGGCCGGCGCCGAGAACTACCTGACCAAGCCGCTCGACTTCGGTGCCGTGCAGGTGGTGATCGGAAAGGCGCTGGAGAAGCTCAAGCTGCAGCACGACGCCCAGAACCTCAGGGAGCGGGTCCGCGACCGGTACAGCTTCCACAACATCGTCGGTGAGGCCCCCGAGCTGCAGGCGGTCTTCGACGTGGTCAAGCGGGCGGCGCCGACGCGCGCCACGGTGCTCATCCTCGGCGAGTCGGGGACCGGCAAGGAGTTGGTGGCCCAGGCGCTCCACGAGGAGTCGCCGCGCGCCGCGAAGCCCTTCATCAAGGTCAACTGCGCGGCCCTCAGCGAGACCCTGCTCGAGTCCGAGCTCTTCGGCCACGAGAAGGGGGCCTTCACCGGCGCGGTGGGGCTGAAGGAGGGCCGCTTCGAGCTGGCCGATGGCGGCACGCTCTTCCTCGACGAGATCGGCGAGGTCTCCCCGGCGGTGCAGGTGAAGCTGCTGCGGGTCCTGCAGCAGCGCGAGTTCGAACGGGTCGGCGGCGTCCGCACCCTCAAGGTCGACGTGCGCCTGGTGGCGGCTACCAACCGCGACCTCGCCGATCTGGTCAAGCAGGGCCGCTTCCGCGAGGATCTCTTCTACCGGCTCAACGTGGTGGCCATGACCTTGCCGCCGCTTCGTGATCGCAAGGGCGACATCCCGGCCCTGGTGACCCACTTCATCGCCAAGTACGCCACGGCCTACGGCAAGGAGATCAAGGCGCTGGCGCCGGGCACCCTCAACGCGCTCCTCTCGCACGACTGGCCCGGCAACGTCCGCGAGCTGGAGAACGTGGTGGAGCGGGCGGTGGTGCTCTGCAAGGGGAACGAGCTCAACGGCGACGACCTGCCGCCGACGCTTCGCGGGCTGCGGCCGCGGAGCGATCGCTCGCCCGGGGCGCTCATCCCGGGGGCCACGCTCTACGACATCGAGCGCGAGGCCATCGTCCGGACCCTGGAGATGGTGGGCGGCTCGACGTCGCAGGCCGCCGGCATCCTCGGCATCAGCGTGCGCAAGATCCAGTACCGGCAGAAGGAGTACAAGGAGCGGGAGGAGGGCCGGCTCCTGCCGCGCCTCGAGGGCGACGGGGAGGACGAGGATTAGGGGAGCCGCGGCAGCCGCAAGATGAACCGCGCCCCGCCGCCCGGCGCGTCGTCCACCTCGACCGTCCCTCCGTGCTGCGCCACGATGGCGTGGACGATGGAGAGCCCCAGCCCCGAGCCCTTGGCCTTGGAGGTGAAGAAGGGCTCGAAGATCCGGTCGCGCGCCGCCGCGGGGACCCCAGGCCCCGAGTCATCGATGAGGACGCACACCCCGGGACCAGGCGCCCCCGGCGCCGGGTCGGCCGCCTCGGGGCCGCAGCGCACCCGCACCGTCCCGCCGTCCGGGGTGGCCTCGATGGCGTTGAGCGTCAGGTTCACGAGCACCTGGCGCAGCCGCTCCTCCTCGCCAGCCACGCGGGTGCTGCCGGGCGCCCCGCTGACCTCGCGCACCAGCCCGATGGAGCGCCGCTCGGCCTCACCGGCCAGCAGGTCGAGCACCCGGGCCACCACCAAACAGAGCTCGACCGGGCGCGGCACGAACTCGCGGGGCCGGGCGAACTGGAGGAAGTCCTCGAGGATGTGATCGAGCCGGCGGATCTCGTCCTTCACCAGCAGCAGCGGCTCGAGCAGCGGCCCGTGCAGCTCGCCGCCCAGCCGCTGGACCCGCCGCTCCAGCACGGTGAGCTGGAGGAGGGCGGCGTTGAGCGGGTTGCGGATCTCGTGGGAGAGGCCGGCAGTCATGGTGCCGACGGCCGCAAGCTTCTCGGCCATCTGCGCCTGGTGCGCCAGCGCCCGTTTCTCACCGTGGAGCCGGACCTGGCGCATGGCCTGCTCCACGGTCACCAGCAGCTCCTGGGTGGCGCAGGGCTTGACGAGGTAGGCACAGGCGCCGGCCCGCACCGCCGCCACCGCCGACTCCAGCGTGGCGAAGCCGGTCAGCAGCACCACCTCTCCGGTCGGGCTCAGCTCCTTGAGGAGCGGCGCCAGCGCGGTGCCGTCGCCGTCCGGCAGCTTCAGGTCGACCAGCGCCACGTCGAACCCCTCTGCGGCCAGGGAGAGGGCGCCGGCGCAGGAGCCGGCCCAGACAACGGCGTAGCCGGCTTCTTCGAGGATCTCGGCGAGGTTCTCCGCCAGCGCCCGGTTGTCGTCGACCAGCAGGATGCGGTGGCGGCGGGCCTCCTGGTCCTTCACGGGCCGGTCCCCGGTTGGGCCGCGTGCAGCCGCTCGACGGCGGCCAGCAGCGCCGCGGTGTCGAAGGGCTTGCGGAAGAAGGCCGGCGCCCCCGCCTCGGGAGCGGCGGGGACGCCGGTCATGATCAGCACGGGCAGCCCGGGGAAATTGAGCCCGAGCCGCCGCATCGCCTCGCAGAGGTTGTCCGAGAGCCGGGGGTCGTCCTCGATGACCGCCACCAGCCCGTCGCGCCGCGCCGCAGACAGCAGCTCGAGCAGCGGGCCGATGGGCACCGGCTTGGCCAGCACCGCCAGCAGCCCCTCTCGTCGCGCCGCCTCCAGCGTGTCGTCGGCGACGTGGGCGGTGACCACCAGCGCCGCCAGCCCCGGGTCGAGGCGACGCACCTCGTGGACCAGCTCGGCGCCGCCCATCCCCGGCATGCGCATGTCGGTGAGCAGGGCCTGGTAGCGCCACCGGGTCACCAGCGCCAGGGCCTCGCCGCCGCCGCCCGCCAGGTCGACCTCGGCCCCCTGGTCGCGGATGATCTCGGCGAGGTTCTCGGCGAACTCGCGGTTGTCGTCGACGATCAGGCAGCGGCGCATGGGCTCCTCGGCGTGCCTGAGGTGGGGAGTCGCAGCGTGAAGCGGGCGCCGCCGCCCTCGCGTTCGGAGTAGGCCACCTCGCCGCCATGCCGCTCGGCGATCCGCTTGCAGAGCGCCAACCCGAGGCCGATGCCGTGGTCCTTGGTGGTGATGAGCGGCTCGAAGAGCCGGCGGCGGGTGGCCGGGTCGACGCCCGGCCCGGTGTCCTCGATGTCGAGGGCGACGCCGCTGGGCTCCGGGCGGCCCCGGATGGTGACGGTGCCGGCCGGCGCGGCGGCGAAGGCGGCGTTCTCCAGCAGGTTGACCAGCACCTGGCGCAGCTGCCCGGCGTCGCCCTCGATCTCGGGGAGCTCGGCCAGCCCCACCAGCTCCACCGCCACGCCCGCCGGCCAGCGCAGGCCGGTGCGCGCCGCCGCCACCACCTCGGCCAGCCGGACCGGCTCGCGCTGCAGCGGCCGGTTGCGGACCATGTCGAGCAGGTTGGTGATGATGGCGTTGGCGATGTCGAGCTGTTCCTTGATCCGGTCGGCGTGCTTCCGGGCGCGCTCGTCCTCGGCGAGGCGGCCACGCAGGATGTAGAGCGAGGTCTCGATGACGCCCAGCGGGTTGCGCAGGTCATGGCCGATGGAGGCCACCAGCTGGCCGAAGGTGCTGAGCCGCTCGACCCGCGCCTGCTGCGCCAGCAGGTCCTCGCGGTAGGTGTGGAGCATGATGGCCAGCTCGAGGTCGAGGATCTTGGAGAGCGCGCCGCGGGTCGCCTCCATCCCGGCGCCGGCCGGCAGGCTGGCCACGGCCAGCCCGTCGAGCTCGGCGCGCACCACGTTCATGGCCCCGAACATCAGGTGCTGCGGCATGCCGATGCGGACGTGCACCTGGCCGATGCGCTTGCGGTGCTCCCAGTAGGCGTCGTCCCAGGGGCCGAGCAGCAGGGTCCCGAGCCAGGCCACCAGCGTGGTCTTGAGCCGGCCGACCTGGGACTCGCCCCCCTGCAGGACGCGGGTCGACTCCTCGTGCTCCAGGATCCGCGCGTAGAAGGTCTCGGCGATGGACTGGAAGGCCGGGGCCGCCAGCGGGTGGAAGGCCCTCAGCCGGAGCGCGTCCTCCTCGCCGAACCGGACGTACCGCTGCAGCTCGTGGAAGACCGTCGCCGGCATGGCTCTCGGATCGAGGGAGGCCGGGGGCGGATCCCCAGCGAGACGCGGCGCCTAGGCCTTGGGCTGCTGGTCGGTCGACGGCGGGATCTTCTTCTCCTCGTCCTCGCCGCCGAAGGCCTTCTTGAAGCTGCGGATCCCCTGGCCCAGTCCGGCGCCGAGCGCCGGCAGCTTGCTGGCGCCGAAGAGCAGCACGAGGATGAAGCCGATGATCAGCAGTTCCGGCATTCTCAGACCAAGCATGTGGATACTCCCGTCGACCACGTGAAGGGGCGCGCCTTCGACAGAACCGGCGCGACTGTCCTTGACCCTGCCGGAAGCCTACGCCGCAAGCTCCTCGGCCGCCACCGTGGCCAGCCGGACGGCGTCGAGGACGCGCACGCCGCGAGAGGCGTCGATGAGACCGTCGTTCTCCAGCCGGGTGAGGCAGCGCGAGAGGGTCTCGGGGCGCATGCCGAGCAACCGGGCCACCACCTGCTTGCGCACGGCGTTGGGCCGGTCGGCCAGGAAGCGGGCGTGGGCCAGCGCGAAGCGGGCGACGCGGGCCAGGCAGTCGCCCTGCCGCCAGTTGACCTCGTCGCGCTGCTGGTGCGACTCGGTGAGCAGCAGGTCGAGCACCACCCGGGAGGCTCCCTTCTCGGGGCCGACCCACTGGGCCAGCGCCTCGCCGCTGATTCCGCAGACGCGCACCCGGGAGAGGGCGCGCACCTCATAGGGCGAGGCTGCTCCCTGCAGCGCCTCGGTGCAGAGCAGCGAGGTCGGTCCGCGCAGAGACAGGGCCAACTCGGTGCCCTTGGGGCTGACGGCCGAGAGGGCCACGAACCCCTCCTTGATGAAGTAGACGGTCCGGGGGCGCTCGCCCTGGGCGCAGATCGTCGACCCGGGCTCGCGGGTGGTCGGCGTGAGCCGGCACTTCCCTTGCGAGGCGACGCCAAATCCACAGCAGGCGCAGTCGTTGACCGGTTGCTTGCTCAGCATGGCGTCCTCCAAGATGCGACAAGTTACCACCCAACTTGATCTCGGTCCACTCGCATGAGGTAGGCCCGCGAAATGCCGAAGGAAATGACTTGATCTTGTGCACGGCTTGCACCTTGCTCGTGATCAAGCCCGATCCGGCGCAAGCGTTGCGGGGCCGCCGGACCTGCACCATGGCAAGATGACGGCATGGCTGCTCGACGACGCGGGCCAACGCCCATGGTGGCAGTCTCCGGGCCGAGCGGGGCCGGAAAGACGCGGCTCATCACACGACTGCTCCCGCTCCTGCGCCGTCGCGGGCTCACCGTGGCGGTCATCAAGCACACGGGCCACCCGCATGGCCTCGACGTGCCAGGCAAGGACACCGACCTCTTCATCCGGGCCGGCGCCGTGGCGGCGGCCATCCAGGGGCCGGCGGGGCTGGCGTACTTCGGGCCTCCCACGGCCGGGGCGCGTGCCATGGCCCGCCTCCTCCCACCCTGCGACCTGATCCTCGCCGAGGGGTGGCGCAGCGAGCCGCTCCCGCGCCTCGAGGTCCATCGCCGCGCCGTGGAGGCCGCCTTCCTCTGCGCCACCGACCGGCGCGTCTTCGCGCTGGTCAGCGACGAGCCGGCGCCGCGCCGGTTGCCGACCTTCGATCCCGATCGGCTTGGCCCGCTCGCCGACCTGCTGGTGGCCCGCCTGGCGCGGCCCGGGAGGCGCCGCCGTGCGGCAGGTCGGACTTCTTGACACCCCTGGCCGGGCGCCGTTATCTTCGCAACTTATCCACTATGACGGAAATGACCTCCAGCGCCGCTCCGCCGGCTCCCGGCAGCGGACGCGCCGCCTTCGCCGCTCCGGAGACCCGCTTCCTCGACCTCCCGGGGACCTTCCAGCTCGAAGCCGGTGGCTTCCTCCCCGGAGTCCGCGTCGCCTACCGGAGCTGGGGCGCGCTCGACGCCGACGGGTCGAACGCCGTGGTCATCTGCCACGCCCTGACCGGATCGGCCGACGCCGACCGCTGGTGGACGCGGATGTTCGGGCCGGGGCGGGCGCTCGATCCCTCCCGCGACTTCGTCGTCTGCTCCAACATCCTCGGCAGCTGCTACGGCACCACCGGGCCGGCCGAGGTCGATCCGGCCACCGGCCGCCCGTGGCTGGGCCGCTTTCCGGAGGTCACGGTCCGCGACATGGTCCGGGTCCAGCAGCGGCTGGCCGGTGCGCTCGGGATAAAGCGCATCAAGCTGGTCATCGGCGGCTCGCTCGGCGGGATGCAGGTGCTGGAGTGGGGGCTGCTCTACCCGGAGCTGGTCGAGGGCCTGGTCTTCATCGCCTCGACGGCGCGCCACTCGGCCTGGGCCATCGGGCTGGGGGAGGCGCAGCGCCAGGCCATCTTCGCCGATCCACGCTGGCGCGGTGGAGACTACGATCCGGCCGACCCTCCGGTCGCCGGCCTCTCGGCGGCGCGCATGATGGCGATGCTCTCCTACCGGAGCTTCCCGTCCTTCGAGGAGCGCTTCGGGCGCCGCTCGGAGTCGGCCGACCAGTTCGCCATCGAGAGCTACCTGCACCACCAGGGGCGGGCGCTGGTAGACCGCTTCGATCCGGCCAGCTACGTGACCCTGACCCGCGCCATGGACACCCACGACGTCAGCCGCGGCCGCGGCGACTTCGACGAGGTGCTGAGGGGGCTGCGCCCGCGCACGCTGGTGGTGGCCATCGACTCGGACATCCTCTACTGGCCGGCCGAGCAGCGCGAGGTGGCCCGGCTGGTGCCGGGGGCGCGGCTGGCGGTGATGGACTCGATCCACGGGCACGATGCCTTCCTCATCGACGTCGATCGGCTCTCCGACCTGGTCTCGGAGTTCCGCGGCAGGGCCGCGCAGGCGGCCGGCGGTGAGGCCGTGGAGCGGGCCTACGCCGGCAAGGGGCTGTCACTGCTGGTGCTCGGCACGGGGAAGGTGGGGAGCGCGCTGCTCGACCAGCTGGCCGCGCAGCGGAGCGCGCTCGAGGCCGACCACGACCTGGTGCTGCGTGTGGCCGGAGTGGCCGACACCCGCGCCACCCTCTTCGAGGAGGCCGGCGTCGAGCTCGCCAGCTGGCGCGACCGGCTGGCGGCGACGCCGGAGAGCGGACCGTTCGACGCGGCGCGGGCGCCGGCGCTGCTCGATCGCCTCGCCCGGCTCCCGCACCCGGTGCTGGTCGACCTGACCGCCGCCGACGGGATGGAGTTGGTCTACCAGCAGGCCTTCCGGCGCGGCATCGACGTGATCGGCGCCAACAAGCGGCCGCTGGCGGCCGACGGCAAGGTGGCCCGCGAGCTGCGCGACCAGCGGCGGCTGCACCACCGCACCTTCGCCCATGACTGTGCGGTCGGGGCCAGCCTTCCGGTGCTCGACACCCTGCGCAAGCTGGTCCAGGCCGGTGACAGGGTCGTGCGCATCGAGGGGATGCTCTCCGGCACCATCGGCTACCTCGCCAGCGAGGTGCAGAAGGGGGTGCCGCTCTCGATGGCGCTGCGCTGGGCGGTCGGGCTCGGCCACACCGAAGCCGACGCCCGCGACGACCTCTCCGGGCTCGACTCGGCGCGCAAGGGGCTGATCCTGGCGCGCGAGGCGGGGCTCGACGCCGAGCTCTCCGACGCGGTGGTGGTGCCGTTCGTCCCGGCCCGGCTGCTCGAGCCGGTCGAGCTGATCGCCTCGCTGCGACGCCACGACGCCGTGCTGGCGGCCGAGGTGGACAGGCTGCGCGGGGAGGGGAAGGTGCTGCGCTACCTCGTCAGCATCGCGCCGGCGCCGGGCGGCCGGGCCGCGATCCGGGTCGGCCCGGCGGCGGTCGACGCCACCCATCCGGCGGCGCGGCTGGTCGGCGTCGAGGCCTTCGTGGCCTTCACGACGGCGCGCCACGCCGATCGCCCGCTGCTGGTGCAGGGGGCTGGCGTTGGCGGCGCCCTGACTGCCGGCGGCATGCTGGCCGAGCTGATCCGGCTGCGCGGCACCGGCGGCGCCGGCTGGTAGCCCTGCCGGGGAGCCCGGCCAGGAGCTCCGTCGCCTTGCCTCGGGCCCGGTCTCGCCATAGATCCCTCACATGACCGAGGTCGCCAAGGAGCCCAGGCCGGGCCGCAACGATCTCTGCTGGTGCGGCAGCGGGCAGAAGTACAAGAAGTGCCACCTCGAGTCCGACGGGGCCGGTCGCACCGTGCCCCGGCCGCGTCCCCGCCGCCCGGCCCTCGTGCCCGGCCGGGTGACGCCGGCCCGCGCCGTCCCTGCAGGGATCCCGCGCCCCGACTACGCCCTCACCGGACAGCCGGGCGGTACCGGACGCGACGTCAAGACGGCGGGAGAGCTGGAGCGGCTGCGGCGGGCCTGCCAGGCGGCGGCCCGGGTGCTGCGCATCGGGGGGGAAGCGGTCCGGGTCGGCATCACCACCGACGCGCTCGACGCCATCTGCCACGACGAGATGATCCGGCTCGGCGGCTACCCATCGCCGCTCAACTACCGCGGCTTCCCCAAGTCGATCTGCACCTCGCCCAACGAGGTGATCTGCCACGGCATCCCCGACAGCCGGCCGCTCGCCGACGGCGACATCGTCAACCTCGACATCACCATCTGGCTCGATGGGATGCACGGGGACTGCTCGGCCACCTTCCTGGTCGGCGAGGTGGACGAGGCCGGCAGGCGGCTGGTGCGCGTGGCGCGCGAGTGCCTGGAGCGCGGCATTTCGGTGGTGAGGCCGGGGCGCCCGGTCGGCGACATCGGCCGGGCCATCGAGCCGCACGCCGCCGCCTCGGGCTTCGGCGTGGTCCGCTCCTACTGCGGTCACGGTATCGGCGAGACCTTCCACACCTCGCTGCAGATCCCCCACCACGTCGACCCGCGGGCCAGGCGGGTCATGGAGCCGGGGCTCACCTTCACGATCGAGCCGATGATCACCGAGGGGCGCTGGGACGATGCCCTCTGGGATGACGGCTGGACCGCCGTCACCGCCGACGGGCGGCGCTCGGCCCAGTTCGAGCACACCGTGCTGGTGACCGCCGACGGCGCCGAGATCCTCACCACCGAGTAGCGCGAGGCACTAACCATGCACCCGACCGCTGACGCCGCCTTCCGGCTCCCGCTCGACGTCCGTCCGCTCGGCTACGACGCCGCGCTCTCGGTCGACCTCATTGGACGCCGCTTCACCGGCGAGCTGGCGCTCTCGCTGCGGCTCGGCCGGCCGGTGGACGAGCTGGTGGTCCACGCCGCCGGGCTGCAGGTGACGCGGGCGGTGGCCGTGGCGGGCGGCGTCGAGCAGGCCGCCACGGTGACGCCGGTGGCGGTGAGCGAGACGCTGCGGCTCGGGTTCGCGAGGCCGCTGCCGGCCGGGCCGGTGACGCTGCGGCTCGCGTGGACGGGGCAGTTCTGCGAGGGCCTGCGGGGGCTCTACCTGGCCGGTCCCGGGCTGGCGGCGACGCAGTTCGAGGCGGCCGACGCCCGGCGCGTCTTCCCCTGCCTCGACGAGCCGGGCTTCAAGGCGCCCTGGAAGCTGGTCATCGAGGCTCCGGCCGCAGCGGTCGTGCTCTCCAACGGTGGCGTCGAGGGAATCGAGACGGCCGGCGACCGGCGCCGCCACCGCTTCGCCGAGACGCCGCCGCTCCCCACCTACCTCGTCGCCCTGGTGGTTGGCCCGCTGGCCTCGGGGCCGGCCGACGAGGTGCGCGGCGTCACCGCCCGCACCTGGGCCAGCCCGGAGAAGGCGGCCCTGCTCGGCTTCGGCCAGGAGGTGGCGCGCGCCGCGCTGCCGCGGCTGGAGGATTACTTCGGCCTGCCCTACGCCTTCGGCAAGCTCGACCAGGTCGGCCTGCCGGAGTTCGAGGCCGGCGCCATGGAGAACGCCGGGCTCATCACCTACCGCGAGGTGGCGCTGCTGCTCGACCCGGCCACCGCCTCGCTGGCCCAGCGCAAGCGGGTGGCCGAGGTGGTGACCCACGAGCTGGCCCACCAGTGGTTCGGCAACCTGGTCACCATGACCTGGTGGGACGACCTCTGGCTCAACGAGGCCTTCGCCACCTGGATCGCCTACCTGGTGGTCGACGACTGGCGGCCGGAGTGGCGGGTCTGGCTCGAGTTCGATCAGGGGAAGGCGTCGGCGCTCGGGCTCGACGCGCTCCGCTCCACGCACCCGGTCCACGCGCCGGTGCGGACCGTGGCCGAGGCGACCGAGGCCTTCGACCTCATCACCTACGAGAAGGGCGGGGCGGTGCTGCGCATGCTGGAGGGGTACCTCGGGCGTGAGACCTTCCGCGACGGCATCCGGCGCTACATGAGGCGGCACGCCCGCGGAAACGCGGTGGCCGCCGACCTCTGGAGGGCGCTGGGCGAGGCCTCGGGCGAGCCGGTGCTCGAGCTTGCCGAGGCCTGGATCGACGCGCCCGGCTTTCCGCTGGTCTCTGCGACGCTCGCCGGGGCCGCGCTGCGGCTCACCCAGCGCCGCTTCTTCTCACGCCCCGGTGACGAGGAGCAGGGGGCCCGCTGGCCGGTGCCGGTGGTGCTGCGCTACGCGGTGGCCGGGCAGGCGCGCGAGCGGAGGCTGGTGCTGCGAGGGGCGACCGAGGTGGTCGAGCTGGAGGGCGCGCCCGATTGGCTGGTGGCGAACGCCGGCGGCACCGGCTTCTACCGGGTCGATCTCGACGAGCCGCTGCGGCGGCGGGCGGCCGGGAGCCTCGGCGCGCTGGCGCCGTCGGAGCGGGTCGGGCTGCTGGCCGACGAGTGGGCGCTGGTGCGGAGCGGCGAGCGCTCGATCGACCAGTGGCTGGACCTGGCGGCAGCCTTCCGGGGCGAGGGCGACCACGCCGTGCTCGATGAGCTGGTGGCGCGCCTCTCGACCATCGACCATCGGCTGGTGGCTGCGGTCGACCGGCCCCGGTTTGCGGCGCTGGTGCGCGAGCGGTACGGCGCCGCCTGGCGCGAGGTCGGCTGGGACGCGGCGGCCGGGGAGGGGGACGTGGAGCGGCTGCGGCGCGCGGCCCTGCTGCGGGCGGTGGGGCTGGTGGGGCGCGATCCTGCGGTGGCTGGCGAGGCGGCGGCGCGGCTGGAGCGGTTCGCCGCGGGCGAGCGGGACGCGCTCGATCCGAACCTGGTCGACGCTGCGGTCACGCTGGCGGCGCGGGGCGGCGACGCGGCCCGCTGGGAGGCCTTCGCGGGGCGCTTCGAGCGCGAGGTCGAGCCGGCCTGGCGGCGGCGCTGGCTGCTGGGGCTGGGGGCCTTCGAGGCGCCGGCGCTGGTGGAGCGGTCGCTCGACCTGCTCTTTGGCGACGGGGTGCCGCTGCAGGACTGGGCCTCCTTCGCAGCGGCGCTGTTCGCCAACCCGGCGGCGCGCGGGGCGACCTGGGCCCGGCTGCGGGCCGAGTGGCCGGCGGTGACGGCGCGGCTGGCCAACGCGCCCATGCTCTGGCGGCGGGTCGTCGAGGCGAGCGGCCAGCTGACGACGCGGGCCGAGCTGGAGGAGGCGCGGGCCTTCTTCGGGTCGCAGCCGGTCGACCCGGTCAAGGCGGCGGTGGCCCAGACCCTGGAGCGGCTGGCCGAGGACGTGGAGCTGGCCGAGCGGGCCGGGCCGGTGCTGGGGAGGTGGGTGGGCGAGCCCGGTACCTGGCCAACGCGCTGATGGAACGACCTACCTCGGTGGGCCACGCTCCGGCGACGTGACCAGCTTCCCGGCGTCGACCAGCCAGCGCTCCTGGAAGGCCCGGCGGGCCGCCCAGCCGACCTCCTTGAGCCACCAGCCGTTGGCCGAGCCGCCCACCACGGCGCCGATCACCGGGATCACCGCCAGCGCCTTGCGACGGGTGAGGTTGATCCCGAGCTGCCTGGTCAGGGTACGCGCCAGCACCAGGGCGCCCTCCTGGCTCAGCCTGTTGGCCACGGCCCGGTCGCTCATGGCCTTCCAGGTCTGCTTCACCAGCACCACCTCGAGGGTGCGCAGGAAGCCGAGCGAGGCCACCTTCTCCTTCATCGAGTTGGCGCCCGAGATCGAGAGCACCCCGTAGATGAACTGGGCGTCCTCCGCGGCGGCGACGCCCATGGCCCAATCGTGGACCCGGTTGGCGAGTCGGTCGAGCCGTTCGAGGTCGAGGTGGCGGAGCTCCTCGATGGAGCTCACGCCGGCGTCGCGGAGCACGTCGTCGACGTCGGTGAGGTGGCGCGCCACCAGGTTGCTGAGGTCGAGCGCGCCCTGGATGGCGGCTCCGGGAAGCGCCTTCTGCGCCACCCAGGCCAGCGGCAGGGCGAAGAGCCCCATGGCGTGGGAGATCACACCGGGCACCTCGGCCTTCAGTGCCTCGATCTGTTCGAGCTGTCCGGCCTCGTACCGGGTCAGAGCGGTGGTCACGGACCTCCCCCGGCCGGGCCCGGCCTCACCACTCCAGCACCACCTTCCCCGACTGGCCGCTCCGCATGGCGTCGAAGCCTTGCTGGAACTGGTCGATGGGGAAGCGGTGGGTCACCACGGCGGAGAGGTCGAGGCCGCTCTGCAGCATGGCCACCATCTTGTACCAGGTCTCGAACATCTCCCGCCCGTAGATGCCCTTCAGGAAGAGCCCCTTGAAGACCACCTGGCTCCAGTCGATCGCCTCCTGCCCCGGCATGATCCCGAGCAGCGCCACCTTGCCGCCGTGGTTCATCACCTCGAGCAACTGGCGGAAGGCTGTGCCGTTGCCGCTCATCTCCAGGCCGACGTCGAACCCCTCCTTCATGCCGAGCTGGGCCATCACGTCGCGCAGCTCCTCCTTCACGACGTTGACCACCCGCGTGGCCCCGACCTTCGCCGCCAGGGCCAGCCGGTAGTCGTTGACGTCGGTCACCACCACGTGGCGCGCCCCGACGTGCCGCGCGATGGCCGCCGCCATCACGCCGATGGGGCCGGCCCCGGTGATGAGCACGTCCTCGCCGACCAGGTCGAAGGAGAGGGCGGTGTGGGCGGCGTTGCCGTAGGGATCGAAGATGGCGGCCAGGTCGTCAGGGACGTCGTCGGGGATCCGGTAGACGTTGACCGCCGGCAGGCTGAGCAGCTCGGCGAAGGAGCCGGGCCGGTTCACGCCCACGCCGATGGTGTGACGGCAGAGGTGACGCCGCCCGGCGCGGCAGTTGCGGCAGAAGCCGCAGGTGAGGTGCCCCTCGCCGCTGACCCGGTCGCCCGGCGTGAAGGCCTCCACCTCGGCGCCGACCCGCTCCACCACGCCGACGTATTCGTGGCCGACGATCATCGGCACCGGGATGGTCTTCTGGCTCCACTCGTCCCAGTTGTAGATGTGGACGTCGGTGCCGCAGATGGCGCTCTTGCGGACGCGGATGAGCACGTCGTGCACGCCCACCGCCGGCTCCGAGGCGTCGCGCACCATCCAGATCCCCTCGGTCCTCTGCGACTTGACGAGCGCCTTCATGCGGACTCCTCTAGCGGATGACGCCGAGCGCCCGCCCGACCCTGGCGAACGCGGCGAGCGCGAGGTCGAGATCCTCGCGGGTGTGGGCGGCGCTCATCTGGGTGCGGATGCGGGCCTGCCCCCTGGGCACCACCGGGAAGAAGAAGCCGACCGCGTAGACGCCCTCGTCGAGCAGGCGCCGGGCAAACTCCTGCGCCAGCGGCGCCTCGTGGAGCATGACCGGGATGATGGGGTGCTCGCCCGGCAGCAGCGTGAATCCGAGCGCCGTCATCCCGGCGCGGAAGTGGGCGGCGTTGTCGCGGAGCCGACGGCGCAGGTCGCCGCCCTGCTCGACCAGGTCGAGGACGTGCAGGCTCACCCCGGCGATGACCGGCGGCAAGGTGTTGGAGAAGAGGTACGGGCGGGCCTTCTGGCGCAGCCACTCGACCACCGGCTTCGAGCCGGCCAGGTAGCCGCCGGCGGCGCCCCCCAGCGCCTTGCCGAGCGTCCCGGTGACGAGATCGACCCGCCCCATGACCCCGTGGTGCTCGTGCGAGCCGCGCCCATGCTCCCCCATGAAGCCGACCGCGTGGCTGTCGTCGACCATCACCAGCGCCCCGTGCCGCTCGGCCAGCTCGCAGAGTGCCGGCAGCCTGGCCAGGTACCCGTCCATGCTGAAGACGCCGTCGGTCACCACCAGCTTGAAGCGGGCCCCGGCGGCGTCGGCGGCGGCCAGCTGCGCGGCCAGATCGGCCAGGTCGCCGTTGGCGTAGCGGAACCGCTTCGCCTTGCAGAGCCGGATGCCGTCGATGATCGAGGCGTGGTTGAGAGCGTCGCTGATGACGGCGTCCTCCTCGCCCAGCAGGGCCTCGAAGACCCCGCCGTTGGCGTCGAAGCAGGAGGAGAAGAGGATGGCGTCCTCAAAGCCGAGGAAGGCGGCCAGCCGCCCCTCCAGCGCCTTGTGCACCTCCTGGGTGCCGCAGATGAAGCGGACCGAGGAGAGGCCGAAGCCGAGCCGCTCCAGCGCCGCCTTCCCGGCCTCGACCAGCCCCGGCGTGCCGGAGAGCCCGAGGTAGTTGTTGGCGCAGAGGTTGATGACGCGCCGCCCGCCGGTCTCGACCCAGGCCCCCTGGCGGCCCTGCATGACCCGCTCGCGCTTGAGCAGGCCGTCGGCCTCGAGGGTGGCCAGCTGGGCGGTGAGGTGGGCGTCGAAGCGTTGGTTCACGAGATCCTCCGGTGCAGGCGCCCTCCTTCTACCTCGGCGCTCTTCATTTTTCCGTCGCTCTCCTGTAATCACCACGGGAGATGATCATGCCCGAATCGAGAAGCGACGCCACCACCGCGATGGCCCTGTCCGACTGGTCCATCGAGCGCGCCACGCAGTACTACAACATCGCCGGCTGGGGAGCCGGCTACTTCTCGGTCAACGAGAAGGGGCACGTGGTGGTACACCCCCACGGCCAGCCCGGCCCGGTCATCGACCTGATGGACGTCGTCGAGGACCTCAGGGAGCGGAACATCGGCCTGCCCTGCGTGGTCCGCTTCCAGGACGTGCTGCGCGCCCGGGTCAAGCAGATAAACGAGTCCTTCGCCCGCTCGGTGGCCGAGCAGAACTACGCCGGCCGCTACTTCGGCGTCTACCCGATCAAGGTCAACCAGATGCGCGAGGTGGTCGACGAGATCGTCGACTCCGGCGCCCCGTATCACTACGGCCTGGAGGCCGGCTCCAAGGGCGAGCTGCTCATCGTGCTGGCGATGAACACCGACCCGGAGGCCCTCACCATCTGCAACGGCTACAAGGACGAGGAGTTCCTGCGGCTGGCGCTGCTGGGGCGCAAGCTGGGGCGCAAGGTGATCGTGGTCATCGAGAAGCTCTCCGAGCTCCCCGAGCTGCTGCGCATCGCGGAGGAGATGCAGGTCGAGCCCATGATTGGGCTGCGCTCCAAGCTGACCACCCGCGGCACCGGCAAGTGGGAGGGGTCGTCGGGCGACTTCGCCAAGTTCGGCCTCACCATCCCCGAGCTGATCCACGCGGTGCGCATCCTCAAGGAGGCCGGCAAGGAGCACTGCGCCAGGCTGCTCCACTTCCACGTCGGCTCGCAGCTCACCGAGATCCGGGTCGTCAAGGACGCCGTCAACGAGGGGGCCCGGGTCTACGCCAAGCTGCGCAAGATGGGGCTGCCCATCGAGTACTTCGACGTGGGCGGCGGACTGGGCGTCGACTACGTCGGCACCCGCATGAACGGCCACTCCTCCTCGATCAACTACTCGATGGACGAGTACGTCGACGACGTCGTCTACAGCCTGCAGCGCATCTGCGGCAACGAAGGGGTCCCCGAGCCGCACCTGGTCTCGGAGTCGGGCCGGGCCATCGCCGCCCACCACAGCTGCGTCATCATGAACGTCTTCGGCCACATCGAGATCGGCTCCGCGGAGGAGATCGCCGCCGCTTCGGTGCCTCAGCCGGAGGAGGCCAAGATCGTCCGCGAGATGCGCGAGATCGTCTCCTCGCTCAGCATGCGCAACCGCGCCGAGGCCTACCACGACGGCGCCGCCAAGAAGGAGGAGGCGCTGCAGATGTTCAAGCTCGGGCTGCTCGGGCTGGAGGAGCGCGCCGTCGTCGAGTCGCTCTTCTGGAAGCTGGCCCGCGGCATCGCCGAGATGAACCGCGGCAAGAAGCGGCTGCCCCGCGAGACCCGTGACCTCGGCGACAAGATCGCCGACCAGTACCTGGCCAACTTCTCGCTCTTCCAGAGCGCTCCCGACCACTGGGCCTTCGACCAGCTCTTCCCCATCATCCCGCTGCACCGCATGGACGAACCGCCCACCCGCGACTGCACCATCGTCGACGTGACCTGCGACTCGGACGGCAAGATCGACCGGTTCATCGAGGGGGACGGCGTCGACGAGACCCTCTCGCTCCACCCGCTGCGGCCCGGCGAGCCCTACTTCCTCGGGATGTTCCTCACCGGCGCCTACCAGGACATCCTCGCCGACATGCACAACCTCTTCGGCCGGGTCAACGAGATCCACGTCTTCGCCGACGACGAGGATCCCGAGGACTTCTACATAGAGGAGTACATCCCGGGAGAGACCATCGCCAAGGTGCTCTCGCGCGTGCAGTACGAGCCCTCCGACCTGCTCCGGCGCGTCAAGAACGAGCTCGACCAGCGCATCAAGGATGGCACCATCCGCCCCAAGGACGGCGTCTCGCTCTCCGACTTCTACGAGACGGTCATGAAGGGCTACACCTACCTGCTGGAGAAGTAGCGGGTCCACCCGCCGACCGCTATACCCCTGACTTCACCTGATCGCGCGCCGCCTCACCGGCGGAGTGCAGGACCAGAACCGAGGAGCACACCTTGTCCATCTACAAGAAGATCGAGATCGTCGGGACGTCGAAGGCCAGCTTCGCCGAGGCCGTCAAGGCGGCCGTCGCGGAGGCCGGCAAGTCGCTGCGCCACATGAGCTGGTTCGAGGTCGTGGAGGAGCGCGGCGCCATCAAGGACGGCAAGGTGCACGAGTTCCAGGTCACCATCCGCGTCGGCTTCAAGGTCGAGTAGCGGCCGGTGGGCGTGGCGGCAGGGCAAGGGAATCGAACCCTCCAACAGCGCCTCTCAGCACCATCCACCGGTTTTGAAGACCGGGCCCGGCACCAGCCCAGGACGCCCTGCCATCGATGGATGTACGGGAGCGCCGCGATCCGGTCAAGCCATCTGCCGCGCCGCCTCGTCAGCGCGAGGCCTTGGAGGCCTTCGACGGCCGCGCCGCCGCGGCGGCCGGGCCGTGCTCCTCGCCCCAGAGCGACATCACCACCGTGGCACGCTCGTGCGGCATGGCGGCGCGCGGTGAGCGGAAGCGCTCGATGGGCGAGTAGTAGCCGAAGTTGGAGACCCGGCTGGTGTAGATGCAGGCGTAGTCCTCCACCTGCTCCCCGAAGCGCGAGTTCTCGTTCCCCTCCTTGAAGAGGAAGCCCCAGGTGGCGTTGACGCCGGTCTCGAGCGCCAGCGCCAGGGCGTCGACGCGGGCGTTGGCGTCCCGCAGCGCCACCCGCAACGCGTCGAGCTCCCTCCGGATGCGGCGCGCCTCCACCTCCAGGCCGGTCGCCTCGCCGCCGGGCGCCCTGTCGCTCCGTCGCTCGGCCTGGTTGAGCGCGGTCCGGTGCGAGGCCACGGCGTCCTCCAGCTGGACCCGCAGCCGCTCCAGCCGGGCCAGCTCGCCGAGAACGCCGCGGTGGCCGTCGAGCCAGCCGAGCTCCCGCTCCAGCTCCTCGACCACCAGCGCGGTGCGCCAGAGCGAGCTCTTCCTGGAGCGGAGGATATCGCCGTAGATGTGGTCGCCGACGTAGAGCACCCGGTCGCCGCCCACTCCGAGCAGCTCCTCGAAGCGTGCCAGGTCCCCGCCCTGGTAGGTCCTGCCACGCTCCAGGGAGGTGGCCTCGCCGGCCGGCACCCCATCGGGGCGGAGCAACAGCAGCGGCCTGCGCTCGCTGAAGAAGCCCGGCTTTCCGGCGGTGGTGACGACGGCGTCGAAGTAGCTGCGCCAGGAGGCGTACTCGGGCAGCACGCCGTCGAGCACGTGGCGCATCACCGCGTCGGTGTAGTCGGCCTGGGAGTTGGTGAGCACGAAGAGCCGCTTGCCGCCGGAGCGCAGCTTGTGGAGCGCCGGCCCCAGCTCCGGATCGCGCACCAGGTAGCGAGGCAGGTCGGCCATCACCACGCTCTTGAGCGACCCGTCGCGGTGGACCGTGTCGATGGCCTCGCGGATGTCGTCGAAGAGCTGCTTGTAGTCGACCTCGAGGCCCTTGGACTCCTGCAGCTCGATCACCTCGGCGAAGAGGCAGCCCTCGGGGAGCGCGAAGAGGGTGTCGAGCCAGGCGAAGCGCGGGGATGAGAGGTGGATCTTCTCCTCCCGGTAGAGCCGGTGCAGTGCCTCGGTGGGGATGGGTCGCCTGCCGTGGATGCCCCGGCCGACGTGGTTGTGCCGGTCCATCTTGAAGAGGTGCCCGTGGAGCTTGTCGACCACCACGCCGCGGATGACGAAGTCGGGGTCGTAGGGGACCGTCCGCAGCGCCTCCGGATAGCCGGACTTCTTCACGAGCAGGTCGGCCGTCATGCGGAAGGCCAGCTCCTCCATCTGGCGGAGCTGGTAGATGGCCAGCGTGTAGTCCATGTCGAAGCCGACCGCCTCGATCTTGTCCATCCGCAGGGTGCGGTTGACGAAGACCTGTCGCGCCGGCGGGACCTCGCGGTGGCCGGTGACCGGCTCGGCCAGCAGCCGGGCGATCTCGGGGGCCTCCCAGCTGGGCGGGGGAGGGGAGGTGGGCTCGTCACTCATGCGCCTCGCAGCCTACACAAGGCCCGGCCGCGACGCGCCGTTTTGGCCCATGGAAAGTTGCGTCAGCCCCGGCGCGGACTACCCTCCACGGATGCCCCGCCGCGTCTCCGCACCCTCACCCGCCAGCGCGCTGCTCGACCGGCTCGAGAGGCTCGAGCGGCGCGTCCTGCAACTCGAGACCGGAAGGGTCGGTCCGGGAGACGGCAGGGCCGCGGTGCCCAGGCGGGAGCGGCCGGTGACCCGCTGCAAGGGCTGCGGCCTGCCGCTGCGCCGGCTCAAGGGGCGTTGCGCCGCCTGCAAGCGTCCGCTCGGCACCATCTAGGACTCGCCGGCCGGTTGGACCGCCGCCCGGTCGGCGGCTATGTTCCAGCGGCGATGCCCCGCCCCGCCGCACTCCGCCCCGCCGCCGCCCGCCTCATCGATCTCGACGCCGTCCGCGAGCAGGTCCTCCCCAACGGCCTCCGGCTCCGGGTGCTGCGCGAGGCCGGCGCGCCCACGCTGAGCTACGCCACCTTCTTCCAGGTCGGCTCGCGCAACGAGCGGCCCGGCATCACCGGCATCAGCCACCTCTTCGAGCACATGATGTTCAACGGGGCGGCCAGGTACGGCCCCAAGCAGTTCGACCGGGTGCTGGAGGCGCGGGGCGGCCACTCCAACGCCTACACGTCGAATGACTTGACCGTCTACTACGAGGATTTCGCCGCCGAGGCGCTGGAGACGGTGGTGGATCTCGAGTCGGACCGGATGCGCTCCTTGCGCATCGACGACGAGGCCCTGGAGCAGGAGCGCGGCGTGGTGATGGAGGAGCGGCGGCTCCGCACCGACAACTCGATCTCCGGCCTGATGGATGAGGCGCTCGAGGCCCTGGTCCACCAGGCCCACCCCTACCGCTGGCCGGTGATCGGCTGGATGTCGGACATCGAGCGCATCTCCCGCGCCGACTGCGAGGCCTTCTTCCGGAGCTGCTATGCCCCCGGGAACGCGGCCATCTACGTGGTCGGCGATCTCGACCCGGAGGCGACGCTGGCGCTGCTGGCGAGCGACTACGGCGACATCCCGCCCGGCCCGGCGCCGGCAGCGGTCGCCAGCGGCGAGCCGGAGCAGCGCGGCGAGCGGCGGGCCGAGGTCCGCTACCCGGCCCAGGGACCGTCGCTGCTCTGCGGCTGGCGCGCCGCCGCCGCCCGGAGCCCCGACGCCGCGGCGCTCGATCTGGCCCAGGTCTGCCTCGGGGTGGGCGAGTCCTCCCGGCTGCGGCGCAGCCTGGTCCACCAGTCGGCGCTGGCCACCTCGGTCGGGGTCAGCCACGGCTGGCGCATCGACCCGGGCGTCTTCTCCATCTACGCCGAGATCTCACCACGCGTGAAGGTGGAGCGGGTCGAGCGGGCCCTGGCCACCGAGCTGGCCAGGGTGGCCGACGAGGGGGTCAGCGCCGCCGAGCTGAAGCGGGCCCGGGCGCTGCTGCGCAGCTCGGTCCTCCACGAGCTCGGCACCCACAACGGGCTGGCCCAGGCGCTGGGCCAGGCCGAGGCGATGCTGGGCGACTGGCGCGAGGCGGGGCGGGCGCTCGAACTCTACGCCAACGTCACCCCGGGCGACGTCAAGCGGGCGGTGCGCCGCTACCTGTCGCCGGCGCGGCGAAACACCGTGGTGCTGGTCCCGGAGCGGGCACCATGAGCCGGGTCCAGCAGCCAACGGTGGTGCGGACCCGGCTGGAGAACGGCCTGCAGGTGGTGGTGGCGCCGCGGCCCGGCGTGCCGCTGGTGGCGGTGCGGCTGCTGGTGCGGGCCGGCTCCGCGCTGGATCCGGCCCGCCGCTTCGGCCTCGCGCACCTCACCGCCGAGGCGGTCCGGCGCGGAACCCGGCGGCGCAGCGGCCCGAAGCTCGACGCCGAGGTGGAGGCCCTGGGCGCGGTGCTGGGCGGCGGCGTCGACGAGGACTCTGCGGCGCTCGGCCTCTCCGCCCCGCTGGAGGCCCTCCCTCGGCTCATCGACGTGGTGGCCGACGTCGCGACCTGCCCCTCCTTCCCGGCGCGCGAGGTGGAGCAGCTGCGCCGGCGGGAGGTGGCCGCGCTCGAGCACGACCTGGACGAGCCGGCCGTGGTGGCCGGGCGGGCCACCCTGGCGGCCGCCTTCGGTGAGCACCCCTACGGCCACCCTTCCGAGGGTCGCGGCCGCGACGTGGCGGCGACCCGGCGCGGCGATCTGGCCGCCTTCCACGCCCGCACCTGGCGCCCCTCGCGGGCCACGCTGCTGGTGGTCGGACCGGTCGAGGCCGCGCCGGCGCTGGCGCTGGCGGTGAAGCGGTTCGGCGGCTGGAGGGGTGCGCCCGGCGGTGAGCTGGAGATCGCCCCGCCGGTCGCGGCCATTGCGCCGGCGGTGGTGATCGTCGATCGCCCCGAGCTGACGCAGGTGCAGCTCCGCATCGTCTCGGCCGGCTTCCCGCGCAGCAGCCCGGACCACGCGGCCGGGCTGGTGGCCGGGGCGGTGCTCGGTGGCGGCTTCACCTCGCGGCTCATGGAGGAGGTGCGGGTCAACCGCGGCCTCAGCTACGGCGTCCGCTGCGGCTTCACCTGCAGCCGGGCCGGGGGGCTCTTCTCCTTCTCCTCCTTCACCAAGGTGGAGACGGCCGGGGAGCTGGTGCAGGTGGCGCTCGACGAGATCGCACGCTTCCGCGAGGGCGGCCCCACCGAGGAGGAGCTGGAGCGGACCCGCGGCTACCTCTGCGGCCTCTACCCGCTCTCGCTGGAGACCCACGAGCAGTGGGCCGAGAAGCTGGCCGGCATCGAGCTCTACGGCCTCGGCGCCGACGAGGTGACCGGCTTCAGCGACCGGGTGCGCGCCGTGGACGCGGCCTCCTGCCTGGCGCTGGCCCGGCGCTGGCTGCCGGCGGAGCGGCGCGTGGTGGTGGCGGTCGGCCCGGCCCGGCGGCTCAAGGCGCAGCTGGCCCGCTTCGGCACGGTCCGGGTGGTGACGGCCCGGTCGGTGATGTAGCCGTGGAGTTCCTCTTCGAGGACGAGCTGCTGCTGGCGGTCGACAAGCCGGCCGGGCGCCTGGTCATCCCGGGGCGGGTGGCCGGCGAGCCCTCGCTGCGGGAGGAGCTGACGGCGCGCCACGGCCCGCTCTGGGTGGTCCACCGCCTCGACCGGGGGACCAGCGGCGTGCTGCTCTTCGCCCGCACCGCCGCGGCGCACCGCGACCTCAACCTCCAGTTCGAGCACGGCGAGCCGCGCAAGCTCTACCTGGCGCTGGTGGCAGGCCGGCCGCCGGAGCGCTTCGAGCGCGAGGAGGGGGTGGCCGCGGCGCGCAAGGGGAGGATGAAGCCGGTCCCCCCGGGCGACCCGCGCGGCAAGCCGGCGCGCACCGCCTTCCGGGTGCTGGAGCGGTTCGAGCCGCGCGGCGAGGTGGGGCCGCTGGCGCTGCTCGAGGCCCGGCCGGAGAGCGGGCGCACCCACCAGATCCGGATCCACCTGCTGGCGGCCGGCTGCCCGCTGGCGATCGATCCCGACTACGGCGAGGCCGGGCCGCTGCCGGGCCCCGACGGCAGGCCGGTGCTGACCCGCACGCCGCTGCACGCCGCCTCGCTGACGCTGCGCCACCCGCTGGGGCGTTCGCTCACCCTCGAGGCACCGCTGCCGGCGGACCTGGAGCAGGCCCTGGCCGCGCTCCGCAACGGGAGCGCCTAGGCCCGGCCGTGGACCAGCACGCGCGGCTCGGCGCGGAAGGCCACGTCGATCTTGTCGGTGCGGACCCCGGTGACGAAGCCGAGTCCGAAGGTCGGGTGGTCGAGCACGTCGTCGACCACGAAGCGGCGCTTCAGCGAGTAGGCGACCGGAGGCCGCTTCTTGGCCGCCAGCAGCTCCTCGAAGGAGATCACCACCTTCTTCTCGCGAGGAGGGCGGGCCGCCTTCTTCTTGGCCACCGAGCCGGCCAGGGTGATTGGCCCCGCCACCGGGCGGTACTTGTGCTCACCCTTGCAGGTGTTGCACTTCACCTTCGCCGGCTTGTCGCCCACCATGGCGATCACCGTGTGCGCGAGCGTCAACTCGCACTTGCTGCAAAGAGCATCAACCTCGCCGCCGACCTTGGTCATGTGACACCTAGCATACAGGAAACGGGCCGGCCGTGCCGGGGGGGGGGCCGGCGGAAAGGCGACCATCCCCTTGAAGCGTGAGATGATCCCGCCCATGCGCCGGCTCCAGGCCGCCCTCGAGGACTTCGGGGGCATGATCTTCTTCGCCTTCGAGGCGGTGGCCTGGGCCTTTCGCCCGCCGTTCCGGCCCTGGCTGATCCTGACCCAGATGGCCTTCATCGGCGCCGGCTCGGTCTTCATCGTCGGGGTGACCGGCACCTTCAGCGGCATGGTCCTGGCGTTGCAGGGGAATTACGCCATGAAGCAGTTCGCCGCCGAGGGCTACGTGGGCGGCTCGGTCGCCCTGGCCCTGGCGCGGGAGCTGGCCCCGGTCCTTACCGCGCTCATGGTCACCGGCCGGGCCGGGAGCGCCATCGCCACCGAACTCGGCACCATGCGGGTCACCGAGCAGATCGACGCCATGGACTCGATGGCGGTCAACCCCATCCAGTACCTGGTGGTCCCCCGCGTCATCGCCGCCCTGCTGATGTTCCCGGCGCTCACCATGGTGTTCAACCTGCTCGGCTACCTGGGCGCCTACGTGATGGGGATCTACGTGGCCCGGATCCCGGTCGGCCCCTTCATCGAGCACACCCGCACCTTCCTCGTGACGGGCGACATCGGCCACGGGCTCCTCAAGGCGGTCCTCTTCGGCCTGGTGGTGGCGGTGATCACCTGCTGGCGCGGCTACTCGGCCACCGGCGGCTCGCGCGGCGTCGGCGAAGGGACCACCCGGGCGGTGGTGAGCAGCTCCATCGGCATCCTGGTGGTCGACTACGCCCTGACCCTCTTCTCGGTGGGCACCTGATGATCCAGGTCCGCGACCTCTGGAAGTCCTTCGGCGGGAATCAGGTCCTCAAGGGGATCACGCTCTCCATCCCGCGCGGCCAGACCTACGTGGTGCTGGGCGGCTCGGGCTCGGGCAAGACGGTGTTGATGAAGCACGTCATCGGCCTCTTCCGGCCCGACCGCGGTACGGTCACCGTCAACGGCGTGCAGATCACCGGCCTGGAGGGGAAGGCGCTCACCGAGGCCCGCCGGGTCTTCGGCATGGTCTTCCAGGGGGCGGCGCTCTTCGACTCGATGACCGTCTACGACAACGTCGCCTTCCCGCTGCGCGAGCGCGGCCACTCCCCGACGCCCGAGCTGGTGCGCGAGAAGGTCCTGGCCAAGCTCAAGGTGGTCGACCTCGGCGACGAGGTGCTGGAGCGCTTCCCGGCCGAGCTCTCGGGGGGCATGCGCAAGCGGGTGGCGCTGGCACGGGCGCTGGTCTCGGACCCTCAGGTGGTCCTCTACGACGAGCCGACCACCGGCCTCGATCCCATCACCACCGACTACGTCGACGGGATGATCGTGGCCGCCAAGCAGAAGCTCGGCGTCACCTCGATGGTCATCAGCCACGACGTCGCCTCGGCCTTCAAGGTGGCCGACAGGCTGGCCGTGCTCTACGATGGACGCCTGGCTGCTGAGGGCACTCCCGCCGAGGTCAAGGCGAGCACAGACCCGTACGTGCAGCGCTACCTCTCCACCTGGTTCCAGAAGCAGTGAGCTCCCGCCCGTGAAGATGCCGCACCTCAACAAGGCCCTCTCGGTGGGCGCGCTGGTGGCGGTGGCCGGCGTGGCCTTCCTGCTGGCCTTCACCTTCTTCAAGAAGGGTGGCTACTCCGAGCGCGACAGCTACCTGGTCCACGCCTACTTCGCCGACGCCACCGGCCTGACCTGGAAGAGCCGCGCCCAGATCGCCGGCATCCAGATCGGCGAGATCGAGAAGATCGCGCTGGTGGGCCAGCGGGCCAGGCTCGATCTGCGCATCAAGAAGGGGATCGAGCTCAAGGCCAACGCCTGCTTCACCAAGGCCTTCCCCTCGGCGCTCCTGCCCGACGCCCTGCTGGAGGTCTCGCTGGGCGACGAGGGACTGCCCTCGCTCTCGTCGCTGCCGGTCGAGCAGCGCGAGGTCAAGTGCGTGCGGGAGACCGCCAGCACCCAGAAGCTGATCGAGGCCATGTCGAAGATCGCCGCTGACATCCAGGTGGTGACCGCCGATCTCAGCAAGACCGTCGGCGACCAGCGCGGCTCGATGCGGGAGATCATCGAGAACATCGCCAACCTGACCCGGCAGCTGGATCAGACCGTCTCCGAGAACTCCGGGAAGCTGACCCGCCTGCTCGACAACGCCGAAGCCATCTCCGGCGACCTGCGCGACGTGACCGGCTCCGAGAAGGGTGGGCTCAAGGAGATCGTTCAGAACGCCGAGGTCATCTCGCGGCAGCTGCGCCAGCTCCTCGGCAGCGCCCAGGGGATCGTCGACGGGACCTCGACCTCGGCCCCGACCGGAACCGGGACCTCGACCGGGAGCGCGGTCGCCGTCTCGAAGCCGTCGGTTGGCGCGGAGACCACCACGACCACCACCACGCCGGCCGGCACCACCACCACCACGACGGTTGCCGGCGGCGGTGGAGATGCCAGGGGGGTCAAGCAGGCCATCGAGAAGGCCAACGACAGCCTGGCCCGCCTCGACAAGCTGCTGGCCAAGCTGCAGGAGGGCGACTCGGTCGCCGGCAAGCTGCTCAACGACGAGAGGCTGGGCAACAAGGTCGGTGACGCGATCGAGACGTACAGCGCCTACGTCGACAACGTCAACCGGATGCAGGTCGAGGTGCGGCTGCGCTCCGAGTGGCTCCTCAACCAGACCGCCGCCAAGACCTACTTCGGCATCCGGCTCGTGCCCCGGCCAGACAAGTACTACATCTTCGAGATGGTCTCGGACCCGCGCGGGATGGACACCGTGACCACCACCACCACCAGCACCCAGGTCGGCTCGGCGCCGGCCACGCCGGACACGGTGGTCACCACCAAGACCCACGAGCAGAAGCTCACCTTCTCCTTGCAGATGGCCAAGCGCTACGGCCCGGTCGCCCTCCGCGTGGGCATCATCGAGAGCTCTGGCGGCGTCGGCTCCGACCTGCACCTCTTCGACGACCGGCTGCAGGTCTCGGTCTCCATCTACCAGTTCAGCCGGCCCTTCCCCGGAGTCTTCCCGCGCGCCAAGGTCTTGCTCAACTACGCCTTCCTGCAGAACTTCTACGTGACCGCCGGCTCGGACGACTTCCTCAACCAGTGGCGTTCGGGCAAGTACCCGGGCGGCCCCAAGTTCTCGCTCGGCACCGACGTCTTCTTCGGCGGCGGCCTCTTCTTCACTGACGAGGACCTGAAGACGCTCTTCGGCATGGGTGCCGCCTCGGCGCTGACCCAGGCAACCAGGTGAGGCTCCGGTGAAGGCCGGGTACAAGCTGGCGCTGGTGGGGCTGGTGGCGGTGGTGGTCGGGCAGCTGGCCGTGCAGGGTTCGGGGAAGACGTTGCGCCTCGGCGAGCCCCCTCATCCGTTCGCGCTGCAGACGGCCGACGGCACCGCGCTGGAGCTGGCGTCGCTGCGGGGCAGGGTGGTGGCGGTCAACTTCTGGGCCACCTGGTGCCCGCCCTGTTTGCGCGAGCTCCCCGAGCTGGCGGCGGCGCGCCAGCGGGACGGCGGGCGCTGCCTGGAGGTGGTGGGCGTGGCTGAGGAGTCGGCACGGGAGGACGTGGCGGCGATGGCCAGGACGCTGCCCTACCCGGTGGTGCTCGATCCGCGGGCCGGGGTGGCGGCCGCCTGGGGCGTCAGCGCCTATCCGCGGACCTTCCTGCTCGACCGCGAGGGGCGGCTGGCCCGGGTCTTCGACGGGCCGATCGACCGGGGCCAGCTCGAGGCGGCGGCGGCGCCGCTGCTCGACCCCGGGTGCCAGGGGGCGCGCCCGTGAGGCGCCATTGCCCCGCCTGCCGGCAGCCGGTGGGTGAACGGACCGTCAACCAGTCCTTCCCCTTCTGCTCCGAGCGCTGCCGGCTGGCCGACCTCGGGAAGTGGTTCGACGGGCAGTACCGGATCCCGGGCGAGCGGGCCGGAGACGGCGCCGCCGGGGTGGGGGGAGCCGACGACGAGGACGAAGGCGGTGGCGGCACCACCTGACCCGGAGCCCGGCAGATTCGGCGCCGGCGCCTCGTTATGGTATGAGCCCGCCGCGATGGGCTTCGTCGACCTCCACTGCCACCTCCTCTGGGCCCTCGACGACGGCGTCGAGACCGCAGAGGAGGCTGTCGCCGCAGCCAGGCTGCTGGCCTCGCTCGGCTTCAGCGACGCCGCCCCCAGCCCCCACGCCAGCCCGGGGATGCCCTCCGGCGACCTGGCGGCCTGCGACGCGCGGCGGGCCGAGCTCACGGCGCTGCTGCTGACCGAGCAGGTGCCGCTCCGCCTCCACCCCAACGCCGAGAACAAGCTCGACGATGCCTTCTTCGGGCGGCTCGAGGTGCCGGCCCGGCGCGGCATCGGCGAGAGCCAGCGCTGGGCCCTGGTGGAGCTCCCCTTCCGCGCCGCCGTGCCCTCCCTCCCGGAGCTGGTCTTCCGGCTGCGGCGCCGCGACGTGCTCCCGCTCTTTGCCCACCCGGAGCGTTGCCAGGAGTTCGAGCGGCCCGGGCGGGCGGCCGAGGTGGTCCGGCTCGGGGGTGGCCTGCAGCTCAACGTCGGGGCCCTGGCAGGGCTCTACGGACGGCTCTCCCAGGACCTGGCGGAGCAGTTCCTCGAGGAGGGGCTCTATGCCGTGGCCGCCACCGACCTGCACCGGGCCGACGGCGCCGAGGAGTGGATCCCGGAGGCCATGGAGCTGCTGGAGAAGCGGGGAGGGGACGGCACCCTGGAACGGCTCTTCGCCACCAACCCCCGGCGGGTGCTGGCCGGCGAGGAGATCGCGTGAAGCGGCTGCTCCAGTCACTCGTCGGCGTCGGGGTCTCGGTCCTGGCGATCTGGCTCACCTTCCGCGGCAAGGACCTCGGCGCCATCTGGCTGGCCGTGAAGGAGGGGGACTACAGCTACCTCCCGCTCTACCTCACCACGCTCGGCGTCATCCACCTGCTGCGGACCATCCGCTGGGGGCTGCTGCTGGAGCCGATCGTCAAGGTCCCGTTCGCCCGGCTCAACGCCGTCTCGGCGGTCGGCTTCACGGCGCTGCTGATCCTGCCGTTCCGGCTCGGCGAGTTCGCCCGCCCCTATCTCATCGCCGAGCGGCCCAGGCTGCGGGTCTCGGCGGCGCTCTCCAGCGTGGTGGTGGAGCGGGTGGCCGACGGCATCTTCATGGCGCTGCTGCTGCTGGTGACGCTCTTCGCGGTCCCGGAGGGGACCCCGCACCTCGGCGAGATCCGCAAGGCCGGCTACCTCATGGCGGCGCTCTTCGGCGGCCTGCTCGGCTTCCTGGTGGTGGCCTACGTGAGCCGCGAGCTGGCGGTCCGCTGGGTGACGCGGCTGCTGACCCCCTTCTCCCCCCGCTTCGCCGCGCGCGCGGGCGGCATGCTCGACGCCTTCATCCGCGGTCTTCGGCTGATGCCGAGCAAGCGGAAGGTGGCGCTCTTCGTCGCCCTGACGGCGGTCTACTGGACGCTCAACGCCGTGGGGATGCTTCTCATGGCGCGGGCCTTCGCGCTCGACCTCCAGCTCGTCGAGGTCTTCACGATCCTCGGCGTGCTGGTGGCCGGGATCATGATCCCGGCCGGCCCGGGGATGGTCGGCACCTTCCAGCTGGCCTGCGCCTTCGGCCTCTCGCTCTTCGTGCCCGAGGCGGTGGCCAACACCCGCGGCGTGGCCTGGGCCAACGTGCTCTGGGCCACCCAGATCGGCTTCCAGTTGCTGCTCGGAGCGGTCTTCATCTTCTCGCCGCACATCAATGTGGCGCGCATCTTCAGCTCGCCCGAGGGGACCGCCGAGGCGCTCGGCGACGAGGAGGCCGAGGCGCTCGCCAGCGAGCGCGGTGGGTCGCTGCCCGGGTCGGGGGGCCCGCCGGCCGCCGCTTGACGGCCCCGGCGTGGGGGCCCTATAACCCCGCGTCCTTGCGGCGGTTGCTCGCGAGACCACTTCGGTGAGGTAGCTCAGTCGGCTAGAGCGGGGGTCTCATAATCCCCAGGTCGGGAGTTCGATTCTCCCCCTCACCACCAGACACGCAGCCCCGACGTAAAGCGGCCCGCTGACCTTGAGGTCGGCGGGCCGTCGCATGTCTGCGGCGCAGCGACCCGGGGTGGCAACGGCCACCAGTTCGTGATCTTCCACGCCGACTGAGCCGGCCGGTCGAGAAGGGGCGAGCCAGCGAGCCGGGATCCGGGTACGGTCCTCCAGACCAGGTCCATGGACGCCACAGCCCTCATCCTCTCGGTCGAGCTGGCCGCCCTCACCACGCTGATCCTCCTGCTGCTCGGCCTGCCGCTGGCCGCCTGGCTGGCCGGCAGCCGCTGGCGCTACCGCTTCCTGGTCGAGGCGGTGGTGGCGCTCCCGCTGGTCCTGCCGCCCACGGTGCTCGGCTTCTATCTGCTCACCGGGCTCGGGCCGCACAGCCCGGCCGGGCGGCTCTTCGAGGCGGTGGCCGGCCACCCGTTCCCGTTCTCCTTCACCGGCCTCCTGCTCGCCTCGGTGCTCTACAGCCTCCCCTTCGCCGTCCAGCCGTTCGCCGGCGCGCTGGCCGGCGTCGACCGCAGCCTCGTCGAGGCCTCGCACACGCTCGGGGTCTCGCGACTCGGCACCTTCTTCCGCATCACCCTCCCGCTCGCTTGGCCGGGGGTGCTGGCCGGCGCGGTGCTCGCCTTCGCCCACACCCTCGGCGAGTTCGGCGTGGTGCTGATGGTGGGCGGCAACATCCCCGGGCGCACCCGCACGCTCTCGGTCGCCATCTTCGACCACGTCGAGGCGCTGGAGTACGGCGCCGCCCACCGCACCGCCGCGCTGCTGCTGGTCACCTCCTTTGCCGTGCTGGCGCTGGTCTACGCCCTGCAGCGCCGGCCCTTCTTCCGATGGAACGAGCGCTGAGCTTCGAGATCGTCCGCCGCTTCCCCGGCGGCCCGGCGGTGGCGGCCCGCGCCAGCTGGCCGCTCGACGGCCCGCCGGTGACCGTGCTCTTCGGCCCCTCCGGCTCCGGCAAGACCACCGTGCTGCGGGCGCTGGCCGGCCTGGATCGCCCCGAGGCCGGATCGATCGACTTCGGCGGTGAACGCTGGTTCGACGCCGGAGAGGGGATCGACCTCCCGCCGCAGCTCCGCGGCGTCGGCTTGCTCTTCCAGGAGTACGCGCTCTTCCCGCACCTCTCGGTGGCGGCCAACCTCGCCTACGGGCTCCACCGCCTCCCGCGCGGAGAGCGGGAGGGGCGGGTGGCCGAGCTGGCCGGGCGGTTCGAGCTGGGCGGGCTGCTGTCGCGGCGGCCGGCGCAGCTCTCGGGAGGGCAGAAGCAGCGGGTGGCGCTGGCCCGGGCGCTGGCGCCGCGGCCGAGGCTGCTGCTGCTCGACGAGCCGCTCTCCGCGCTCGACGCCCCGACCCGCGAGGCGTTGCGCGGCGAGCTGCGCCACCTGCTGGAGCGGGCCGGGGTTCCGGCCATCGTGGTGACGCACGATCGCGTCGAGGCCCTTGCGCTCGGCGACCGGCTGGCGGTGCTGGTCGACGGGACCATCCGGCAGGTCGGTCCGGTCCACCAGCTCTTCTCGGCCCCGGCCGACGTGGAGGTGGCGCGCGCCGTCGGCACCGAGAACGTCTTCCCGGTCCGCCTGGTTCGGAGCGAGGACGGGCTGGTGGTGGTGAGGGCGGAGGGGGCGGGCGGCGCCGAGTTGGTGGCGGTCGACCCGGGCGGGCTCGAGGACCGGGCCTACGCCTGCATCCGGGCCGAGGCGGTGCTGCTGGAGCCGGACGGCGGCCACGCCTCGTCGGCGCAGAACCGGCTGGCGGGGGTGATCGCCTCGCGCCGCGACGAGGGGCCGCTCTCGCGGATCACCGTGGCCTGCGGCCTTGAGCTGGTGGCGCTGGTGACGCGGGCCAGCGCCGAGCGGCTCGGGCTGTCGCCGGGCCTCCGGGTGGTGGCGGTGGTCAAGGCGCCGGCGGTCCGTATCGTGCCGCGCACCACCTGAGGCGTCGCGTCCCCTGACGCTCCACGTCATGGCCGGCCGCGCCGGGCGGTGGCGGCGGTATCGCCTCTCCCCCCTTCCGTTTTACCTCCCGAGCGGTTACTGGATCGCCATGTCCTTTTCGAGCGAAGAGCTGGCCGCCGTCCTGAAGGAGCGTGAGCGCTGGACCGCCGAGGAGCTGGCGCAGGCGCTCGCCAGGATGCCGCTGCGCAAGAAGGTCTTCCAGACCGACTCCGGCATCCCCATCCCCGACGTCGTCGACGCCGGCATCCGCGCCGGGTCCAACGACCGCAAGGACGTCGGTTACCCGGGCCGCTTCCCCTTCACGCGCGGGCCGCAGCCGACCATGTACCGGGGCCGGCTCTGGACCATGCGCCAGTTCGCCGGCTTCGGCTCGCCGGAGGACACCAACCAGCGCTTCAAGTACCTGCTGGAGCACGGCGTCACCGGCCTCTCCACCGCCTTCGACATGCCAGCGCTGATGGGCTACGACGCCGACCACTCGATGAGCCGCGGCGAGGTGGGCAAGGAGGGCGTGGCGGTCTCCTCGCTGCGCGACTTCGAGGTGCTCTTCGCCGGCATCCCGCTGGCCGACGTCACCACCTCGATGACCATCAACGCCACCGCCCCCATCGCGCTGGCGATGTACGTGGCGGTGGCCGAGCAGCAGGGGACGGCGAGGGCCAAGCTGGGCGGCACGCTCCAGAACGACATGCTCAAGGAGTACATCGCCCAGAAGGAGTGGATGGTCCCGCCCGGGCCGGCCGTGAAGATGAACTGCGACGTCATCGAGTTCTGCGCGCGGGAGATGCCGCGCTGGAACCCGGTCAGCATCAGCGGCTACCACATCCGCGAGGCCGGTGCGACGGCGGTGCAGGAGCTGGCCTTCACGATCGCCGACGGGCTGGCCTACGTGGAGGAGGTGGTCGGGCGCGGGCTCGACGTCGACTCCTTCGCGCAGCGGCTCAGCTTCTTCTGGGACGTGCACAACGACTTCTTCGAGGAGGTGGCCAAGTTCCGCGCCGCCCGCCGCATGTGGGCGCGGCTGATGCGCCAGCGCTTCGGCGCCAAGAAGACCGAGTCGCTGCTGCTGCGCACCCACGCCCAGACCGCCGGGGTCTCGCTCACCGCCCAGCAGCCAATCAACAACGTGGTGCGGGTGGCGCTGCAGGCCTTCGCCGCCGTGCTGGGCGGCACCCAGTCGCTCCACACCAACTCCCTCGACGAGACCTACGCGCTGCCGTCGGAGGACTCGGTCACCATCGCCCTGCGCACCCAGCAGTTGATCGCCCACGAGTCGGGCGTGGACCGGGTGGTGGACCCGCTCGCCGGCAGCTA